>JAXDJC010000228.1:0-26083 GCA_034663685.1 Thermoleophilaceae bacterium | reverse complement strand
CCAGGTGCGGCTCGCCCAGGTCGAGGGCGCCACCTTCTACCACCGCATCCGCGAGAAATTCGGCCGGCTGGCGTACTGAGGCGGGCGGCGGCAGTCCTGGGCTCGGCGGCGGCCCTGGTCCTGGCGTTCGGTGGCTGCGGCTCCTCGCCGCATCGTGCGGTGCCGGCGCCGGCCGGGCTCGAGGTGGCTGTGCAGGACAACGCGGTGCTGCTCGAGCGCCACTACTACGAGCGCGACCGGGCCTTCGACCGCCTGCGTGAGCTTGGCGTGAGCTGGATCCGCGCGCCGGTGATCTGGGACCGGGTGGAGAAGGGCGGCCGCTACGACTGGGCGCAGGTCGACTCGCTGGTCGACGCGGCGCGGGCCCGCGGATTCCACGTGCAGCTCGGGCTGATCCCGCCGGCCCCCGCGTCGGCCACCGGCGACGGGCGGCCGGGCGTGGTGCGGCCGGACCCGAGGCGGTTCGGCGCGCTGGCCCGCGCGGCGGCGGAGCACTTCAGGGGACGGGTCACGCGCTGGTCGATCTGGAACGAGCCCAACCTCGTGAACTGGCTCGAGCCGGTGGCCGACATGCCCCAGCTCTATCGCGCGCTCTACGAAGCGGGCTATGCGGCGATCCGGGCCGCCGACCCGGAGGCTCGGATCCTGATCGGCGAGACCGCGCCGTACGTGCGCCGGGGCAACGGCATCGCGCCGCTGGAGTTCCTGCGCCGCGTGCTCGCCGCCGGGCCGCTGCGCGCCGACGGCTACGCCCAGCACTCCTACGACTTCGCCTCGCCGCCGGAGCGGCCGTACCCCGGCGCGGACAACGTGACGCTCGGCTCGATCGGCCGGCTGACCGGGGAGCTCGACCGGCTGGCGGCCTCGCACTACCTCGAGGATCGCGGCGGCCGGCCGCTCGACGTGTGGATCACCGAGTTCGGCTACCTCCAGACGACCGGCCGGGCGCTGGCCCCGCAGCGGCGCGCCGACTACGTGCGCCGCGCCTTCGAGCTGGCGGCCTCGCGCTACCCGCGCGTGCGCCAGCTGCTCCAGTACCTGCTCGTCTCGCCGCCGCCCGGCTTCCCGGGCGGGCGCTTCGACACCAGCCTGCTCACCCGCACGGGGGTGCCGACCCCGGCGTTCGGCGCGCTGGCGGCCTGGTCGCGGGATGCGGAGCGGGCCGGCCGGATCGTGCCGCCGCCGCGCTGAGCGCAACGCCTGCGTTACGCACGGTCACATGGGCGTGTCGCCGCCGCCGCGCCGTCCGCACCGGTTGGTAGACCGGGGGCATGCTGCTTGAGCTGCGCGTGGAGAACCTGCTGCTGATCGACCGGGCCGAACTGCGCTTCGGGCCCGGCCTGAACGCGATCACGGGCGAGACCGGCGCGGGAAAGACGGTGCTCGCCCACGCGCTCGACCTGCTGCTGGGCGGCAAGGCCCGCGGCGGGATCGTGCGCCCGGGCGCCTCCGAGGCCTACGTGGAGGGCGCGTTCGCGCTGCCGCCGGGCCTCCTCGACGGCGACGAGCTGGCCGACCTCCGCGAGCGCCTGCCCGAGGACGCCGACGAGATCGTGCTCGGCCGCCGCGTGAGCGCCGAGGGCCGCACGCGGGCGTTCGTTCAGGGCCGCTCGGCCACGGCCGGCGATCTCCGTGAGCTCGGCGGCCGGCTGCTCAGCTTCTACGGCCAGCACGAGCACCGGCGGCTCACGGTCGGCTCGGCCCAGCTCGAGATCCTCGACGCCTTCTGCGGACCGGCCCACCTCGAGCGGCGCGAGCGCTACGCGGCCCGCCACCGCCGCGCGGGCGAGCTGCGCCGCGAGCTGGAGGAGCTGCGCGCGCGTGCGGGCGCGCGGGACCGCGACCGTGATCTCCTCGCTTTCGAGCTGGCGGAGATCGACGAGCTGGAGCCCGACCCGGGCGAGGAGGACGGGCTCGCGGTGGAGCGCGGGCGCCTGCGCGAGGTGGACGGCCTGCGCGCGGCCGCCGGCGCGGGGGCCGAGGCGCTCGTGCCGGAGGCGGGCGACGCACCGGGCGCCGCCGCCGCGCTGGCCGACGCCGAGCACCTGGCCGACGGCGTGGCCGGGGCGGACTCCGAGCTCGATGCCCTCGCGGCCCGCCTGCGCACGCTCCGCATCGAGGCCGAGGAGCTGGGCGGCGACCTGCGCCGCTACGCCGACGGGCTCGCGGCGGATCCGGCCCGGCTCGAGCAGGTGGAGTCGCGGCTCGACCTCTACGACCGGCTCAAGCGCAAGCACGGCGGGTCGGTCGATGCTGTGATCGAGCACGGCGAGCGCTGCCGCGCCGAGCTGGCCCGGCTCGACTCGGCGGAGGAGGACAGCGAGCGCGCCACGGCGGAGCTGGCCGCGGTCGAGGAGGAGGAGCGCGGGCTGGCGGCGGAGCTCACGCGCGCGCGCTCGGCGGCGGCGCCCAAGCTCGCGAAGGCGGTGCTGGGCGAGCTGCGCCAGCTGGCGATGGAGGACGCCTCGTTCGAGGTGATGGTGGAGGCGCGCGATGCCCTCGGCCCAACGGGCGGCGATCGCGTCGAGCTGCGCGTGGCGCCCAACCCGGGCGTCGCGCCCGGCCCCGTGCGCGAGATCGCCTCCGGCGGCGAGCTCTCGCGCGTGATGCTTGCGCTGATGAGCGTGGCCAACTCGGGCGGCCACTCCACGCTGGTGTTCGACGAGGTCGACGCCGGCGTGGGCGGCCAGACCGCGCGCGCGGTCGGCGAGCGCCTGCGCGGCCTGGCCGCGGGCCGCCAGGTCCTGTGCATCACGCACCTCCCGCAGATCGCCTCGCTGGCCGACGCCCACTTCCGCATCGAGAAGGACACGGGCGGCGACGTGGCGCGCACCACCGTCGAGCCGCTCCAGGGCCCGGAGGTGGTGGCGGAGCTGTGCCGGATGCTCGGCGCGGACACGTCGGACGTGGGCGCACGGCGGCACGCCGAGGAACTGCTGGCCGCCGCCTGACGGGTCACGCAGGGAGCCGCTCCCTTATGCGGGACTGATGCTTTCCGCCGTAAACTCCGGGCCGGGAGGGGGACCCACCGCATGGCCGCGCCCCGGATCAGACCACGCTCGCTCAGAACGCGCCGACCGGCCGCGCGCGCGAATGGGCGCCCGCACCGCGACGAGACGGCGTTCACCGGCCGCGCCCGGTCCGGCAAGCGCACCAAGCGCCTCGTCAAGCGGCTCGGCCCCGAGGACATCGCGATCATCGACCACGCCGGGATCGACCGCGTGTCGGGCGAGGACCTGGTGGCCTGCGGGGTCAGGCACGTGGTGAACGTGGCCACTTCGGTCGCACCCCACTACGCCAACCGCGGTCCGTCGATCCTCGTGGACGCCGGCGTGCGCCTCGTCGACATGCCGGGCGCGCCGCTGTTCGACCTCCTGAAGGACGGCGACACCGTGACGCTCGACGAGGGCAAGCTGATCCGCGACGGCGAGGTGATCTGGGAGGGCCAGGTGCTCGACCAGGCGCGGGTGGCGAAGGCGTACGAGGAGGCGGAGCGGCGGATCGGCGAGGCGCTCGAGGCGTTCGCCGAGAACACGATGACCCACATCCGTGAGGAGCGCGAGCTGCTCTCCGGCGAGATCGCGCTGCCGGACTTCGACACGTCGTTCCGCGACCGCTCGGTGCTCGTGGTCGTGCGCGGCACCGACCACAAGCGCGACCTGCGGATCCTCCGCCCGTACGTGCGCGAGACGCGCCCCGCGATCGTGGCGGTGGACGGCGGCGCCAACGCCATCCTCGAGGAGGGCCTCAAACCGGACATGATCGTCGGGGACATGGACTCGGCCACGGACGAGGCCCTGCGCTGCGGCGCCGAGCTGGTGGTGCACGCCTACCCCGACGGCCGCGCCCCCGGCCGCAACCGCCTCGACCCGCTCGAGCTCGACTACAAGGTGGTGCCCGCGCCGGCCACGAGCGAGGACGTGGCGCTGCTGATCGCGGCGGAGAAGGGCGCGCGGCTGATCGTGAGCGTGGGCTCGCACTTCAACCTCGTCGAGTTCCTCGACAAGAACCGCGCCGGCATGTCGTCCACGTTCCTCACGCGGCTGCGGGTGGGGGACATCCTCGTGGACGCCAAGGGCGTGAGCCGGCTCTACCGCCCATCGGCCGGACGCGGCCCGATCCTGCTCGTGTCCCTCGCCGCGCTCGCCACGTTCGTGGTGATCGTGGCCACCTCGGACACGCTCGGGCCGCTGCTCGACCTTTTCTGGCTCAAGCTCCAGGTCCTGCTGGGACTGAAGTGAGCGCACGCCGGCCCGCATCTGAGGGCGTCGCCTAGATGCTCGACTTCCGCTACCACGCCCTGTCGCTCGTGGCCGTGTTCCTCGCGCTCGGGATCGGGATCCTGCTCGGCACGACGCTGGGCGACCAGCTCGTGTCCGCGGCCAACCGCGACCTCTCCTCGTCGCTGCGCGGGGACGTCGAGGCGGCGCGCAGGGCGTCGCACGACGCCAGCAGCGCGCTCTCGGAACGCGAGTCGTTCATCAGCGCCTCGTTCGACCGGATCGCCGCCGGCCGGCTGCGCGGGCGCAATGTCGCGATCGTGTCGTCGGGCGACCTGCCCGGCGACGTGCAGAACGGGGTCCGCGACGCCGTGCAGGCCGCCGGGGGCCGGCTGACGGGCGTGGCCGACATCGTGCCGCCGCCGGAGATCGGGGGCTACGGTGCGGCCTTCCCGCACCGCTTCGACGGCCTGCTGCGCGACGACCCGCGGACGGCGGCCCTAGGCCGCGCCGTCGGGCGGGCGATCGCGGCCGGCGGCGTGTCGGCCCGGCGGCTGGCCGACCGCTTCCCCGAGCGCTTCCGCGGGGATTTCCCGCACGTGGACGCCGTGGTCTACTTCCACAACCCGAGCGCGAAGCGCACCGCCGACGACGAGCGCTTCGAGCAGGGGATGATCGCCGGGCTGGGCTCCACCCGGGTGCCGGTGGTGGGGGTGGAGACGTCGAAGACCGACCCGAGCCAGATCGGCTTCTACGCGGACCGGATGGCGGCGAGCGTGGACTCGGTCGACACGCCCGGCGGCCGGATCGCGCTGGTGCTCACGCTCGCGGGCGCGCGCGGGAGCTTCGGCTTCAAGGGCTCGGCGGACGCGCCGCTGCCGCCCCGCCGCGGGCACTGACGCCGCCCCGCCATCCGCCCCTCGCGGTAGGTTCGAGCGATGGAGTGGCTGCCCCTTGCGATCTCGGTCCTCGTCGCCGCCGCTGTCGCTCCACCGCTCGTCCGCAGCCTCGCCGACGGCGGCTTCAGGCGTGAGAACTACCGCGGCGCGAGCGTGGCCTTCCCGGCCGGGATCGCCATCCCGGTGTGCGCGCTGCTCGCGCTCGTGCCGCTCAGCCTGATCGCCGAGCTGGCCGACGAGCGGGTCTTCCGCCGGGGCACCGGCGCCGCGATCACCTACGTGATCGGGGTGGCCCTGCTCGGCCTGCTCGACGACCTCGTGGGCAGCGACGTGCCCGCGCGCGGCTGGCGCGGCCACGCGCGCGCCGCGGCATCGGGCGGGCTCTCGACCGGCGTGATCAAGGCGGTCGGCTCGCTGGGTCTCGCCCTCTACGCGCTCTCCGGCACCGGGGACAACACCGGCGAGTACCTGCTCGCGGTCGGCGTCCTCGTGCTCGCCACCAACCTCTTCAACCTGCTCGACCTCCGCCCGGGCCGCTCGGCCAAGGCGCTCGTGCTGCTCGGCGTGGCGCTGAGCCTCGGCGCCATGGACGCCGGCCCGCTCTGGACCGTCGGCCTGTTCCTGGGGCCGATCCTCGTCCTGCTGCCGCTCGACCTGCGCGAGGTCGGGATGCTGGGGGACACCGGCTCGAACGCGATCGGGGCGGTGGCGGGGCTCTGGCTCGTGCTCACCCTGTCGGTCACCGGCCAGGCGATCGCGCTCGCCGTCATGGCTCTCGTCACGGTTTACGGGGAATTTCGGTCGATTGCCGCACTGATCGACCGGACTCCGGGATTACGTCATCTAGACTCGCTCGGAAGGACTTCGCATGCCTGATACCCGCTCGCAGACACGCTTCATATTCGTCACGGGGGGAGTGGTGTCGGCACTTGGCAAGGGCATCGCCGCCGCGTCGATAGGCCGGCTGCTCGTGGCGCGCGGCTTCAGCGTCACCCTCCAGAAGTTCGATCCGTACATCAACGTGGACCCGGGCACCATGAGCCCGTTCCAGCACGGCGAGGTGTTCGTCACCGAGGACGGGGCCGAGACGGACCTCGACCTCGGCCACTACGAGCGCTTCACGGACGCCAACAGCAACCGCGGCTCGAACGTGACCACGGGCGCGATCTACAACGCCGTGATCCGGCGCGAGCGGCGCGGCGACTACCTCGGCGGCACCGTCCAGGTGATCCCGCACATCACCGACGAGATCAAGGACCGCATCCGGCTCGTCGCGCAGGCACAGGACGTGGACTTCGTGATCACGGAGATCGGCGGCACGGTCGGCGACATCGAGTCGCTGCCGTTCCTCGAGGCGCTGCGCCAGTTCCAGGTCGTCGAGGGCCGCGACCGGTCGATGTTCGTGCACCTCACGCTCGTGCCGTTCCTCGGCCACGCTGGCGAGCTCAAGACCAAGCCCACCCAGCATTCCGTCCAGGAGCTGCGCCGGATCGGCATCCAGCCCAACCTGCTGGTCTGCCGCTCCGAGGGCGCCCTCTCGCGTGAGATCCGGGAGAAGATCGCGCTGTTCGCCAACCTGCCGGTCGACGCGGTCATCTCGGCGCGCGACGTCGACTCGATCTACAAGGTCCCGCTCTACTTCCGCGCGGAGGGGCTCGACGACCAGATCCTCGACCACTTCCGGATCGAGGCCCCGGCGGCCGACCTCGCGGAGTGGGAGGCGCTCGTCAAGCGCGGCGACGCCGCCGAGGAGGTCGTCCGGATCGGGATGGTCGGCAAGTACATCCAGCTCGAGGACGCCTACCTGTCGGTGATCGAGGCGCTGGGCCACGCGGGCGTGAACAACGACGCGAAGATCGAGATCCGCTGGGTGGACGCCGAGGGCGTGGACAGCGAGGAGGCCGAGCGCCAGCTCGAGGAGTGCGACGGGATCCTGATCCCGGGGGGCTTCGGCGTGCGCGGCGTGGAGGGCAAGATCCGCGCGGCGCGGTTCGCACGCGAGCGCGGCGTGCCGTACCTCGGGATCTGCCTCGGCATGCAGGTGGCGGTGGCCGAGTTCGCCCGCCACGTGGCCGGCCTCGACGGCGCCAACTCCACCGAGTTCGACCCCGAGACGCCGTACCCGGTGATCGACCTCCTGCCCGAGCCGAAGGAGGTGCGCGACATGGGCGGCACGATGCGCCTGGGCGCGGACCCGGTCAAGCTGCACGAGGGCACGTCGGCGCGCGCGATCTACGGCGAGCCCGTGATCTACGAGCGCCACCGCCACCGCTACGAGGTCAACAACTTCCTGCGCAAGCGCCTCGAGCAGGCCGGGCTCGTGTGCTCGGGCACATCGCCCGACGACCGGCTGGTGGAGATCGTCGAGCTGCCCGACCATCCGTTCTTCGTCGCGTCGCAGTTCCACCCGGAGTTCAAGTCGCGTCCGCTGCGCCCGCAGCCGCTGTTCCGCGAGTTCGTGAGGGCCTCGCTGGACCGCGCGCACGAGGGCCAGGCCCGCGGCGAGGGCCGCTTCGCGCGCGACGACGAGGCCGCCGGCGAGCAGGCCGAGTCGCGCACGGCGCTCACGGATTGACGGCCGCGCCCGCCGAGCGCGAGCGGCTGCGCCACGACTTCGTCCGCCTCTGCGAGATCGCCAGCCCTTCGTTCCACGAGCGGCCGGCGGCCGACTGGGTCGCCGCCGAGCTGCGCGCGCTTGGCCTGGAGGTGCACGAGGACGGCAGCGCGGGGGAGACCGGCTGCGACGCCGGCAACCTCCTCGCGCGCATCCCCGGCCCGGCCGATGGGCGCACCGTCCTGTTCTGCGCGCACCTCGACACGGTGCCGCTGGCGGGCCCGGTCGAGGTGGTGGAGCGCGACGGGGTGCTCGTCAACTCGCACGACGCGATCCTCGGCGCCGACAACAAGGCCGCGGTGGCCGCGTTCCTGGGCGTGGCCCGGCGCTTCGCGGGCCAGCCGCCGCCCGCCGGCATCGAGCTGCTCTTCACCACGGCCGAGGAGCCGGGCCTGATCGGGGCCAAGGAGTTCGACCGCGACCTGCTGAGGGCGGACCTCGGCTACGTGTTCGACCACGCCTCGCCGATCGGCGAGCTGATCGTGGCCGCGCCCACCTACTACCGAGTGGATGCCGAGTTCCGCGGGCAGTCCGCCCACGCGGGCATCCGGCCCGAGGACGGCCGGAGCGCGATCCGCGCGGCCGCGAGCGGCATCGCCCGCCTGGAGCTGGGCCGCCTCGACGACCGCACCACCGCCAACGCCGGCACGATCGAGGGCGGCAGCGCGCGCAACGTGGTGGCCGAGCACTGCCGCGTGGAGCTCGAGACGCGCAGCCTCGACCACGACCGCGCGAGCGAGGCGCTCACCTCCATGGTGGACGTGCTCACCGAGGCCGCGAGCGACGGCGAGTGCGACCTCGAGCTGACGGTCGAGGAGGTCTGCCGCGCCTACCGGATCGCCCGCGCGGCGCCGGTGGTCGAGGTCGCGGCGAGCGCGCTGGCCGGGCTCGGCATCGAGGCCGAGTGCATCTCCACCGGCGGGGGGAGCGACGCGAGCGTGCTCCAGTCGCGCGGATTGCCGTGCCTCAACGTGGCCAACGGGACGGTCGCAAACCACCAGCCGGACGAGCGCGTTAGCGTCCAGGCCTTGGAGACCGCGCTCGACCTCGCGCTCGGCCTGGTGGCACACGCCGCGTGAGCGCACTTGCGCTGCGCCGGGGCACGGTCTCGTCCGTGGAGGCCGCCGGCCCCGCCACGCGCCTGACCGTGGACGTCGGCGGCGAGCAGCGGCCCGCGATCGCCTATGAGCGCCTGACCGGCCCGGTCGCGGCGGGCGACGACGTGGTGGTCAACGTGGCCGGGCGCGACCTCGGCCTGGGCAGCGGCGGCTTCGACATCGTGCACGTGAACCTCACCCGCGGGCTCGACGGGACCGGCGCCGAGGGCGCGCACGTGATGAAGCTCAACTACTCGTCGCTCCAGCACGCCGTGCACCCGGTCGAGGAGCGAACGGGCGACGCCGGCGACCAGGTGCTGCTGGGGCTGCCGCTCCAGAAGCCGGTGGCCGTGATCTCGCTGCACGGCCAGCTGCCGTGCGTCGCGTGGGCGGCGGCCCAGGCGCGGCCCGGCATCAAGGTGGGCTTCGTGCAGACGGCTGGTGGCGCGCTGCCGGGATCGCTGTCGGACGTGGTGCGCGACCTGATCGAGCGCGAGCTGCTCTGCGGCCACGTGACCGCCGCGCCCGCGTTCGACGGCGAGCACGAGGCGATCAGCGCCCCCGGCGGGATCCACGCCGGACTCACGGAGCTGGGCTGGGACGCGTGCATCGCGGGCCCGGGGCCGGGCATCCTCGGCTCGGCCACCGCGCTCGGCCACGGCGGCCTCGCCGGGCTCGACACCGCCCACGCCGCGCTGTCGCTCGGCTGCCGGACCATCGTCGTGCCGCGCATGTCCTCGGGCGACGCGCGGCCGCGGCATCAGGGCCTCTCCCACCACACGGCCACCGTGCTGGAGCTGCTGCTGCGGCCGGCGCTCGTCGCGGTTCCGGCGGGCGCCCTCGTGAGCCTGCCCGGCGAGCACGAGGCGCGCGCGGCCGAGGTGGACCTCGAGGGCTACGCCGAGTCGCAGCTCCCGGCCCGCACGATGGGCCGTTCGATCGAGGAGGACGAGCTGTTCTTCCGCGCCGCCCTCGCCGGCGGCGTGGTGCTCGTCGAGGAGAGCGGCCTGTGACCTTCAGGCGCACGGGCGGCGAGGAGGCCTGGAGCGGGAAGATCCTCAGCGTGCGCGTGGAGCGCTACCTGCACGACGACGACGGCGAGGAGGTGGAGCGCGAGTGGGTCGAGCACCCCGGCGCGGTCGCGGTCGTGGCGCACGACGGCGAGACGCTCTACCTGGTGCGCCAGCCGCGCGAGGCGGTCGACGCGCAGGCGCTGCTGGAGATCCCTGCGGGCAAGCTCGACGAGGAGGGGGAGGAGCCGCTCGACACCGCCAAGCGCGAGCTGATCGAGGAGATCGGCAAGGGTGCCCGCGAGTGGGAGCACCTCACCACGGCGCTGGCGTCGCCCGGCTTCACCAACGAGCGCTACCACCTGTACCTGGCCACGGACCTCTACGACGCCGAGCCGGATGAGGACCCCGGCGAGAACGAGCGCATCGAGATCGTGGAGTGGCCGCTGGCGAAGCTCGACGAGGCGATCCGGGAGATCACCGACGCGAAGTCGCTTATCGCGCTGCTGTGGTTCCGGGCCTACCGGCGCGGCTAGGCCGAGGCGGCGGCCGCTGCGGGCAGCGCCGCCGGCTTGCGCTCGAGCCACCCGCGCAGCTCGCGGTAGACGGCCGGGTGGTTCAGCAGCTGCAGGTGGTGCAGGCCGCCGACGTGGCGGCCGTTGTCCACCTCGAACGGGATCCGGCGTTTCGGCCCGTTGCCCGAGGCGCTGGGGAACTGCACGAGCAGGTCGCCCACGAGCCGGGCCGCGCGGCTGTCGGGATCGCGCGTGAGCGTGGCGCCGACGAAGTAGTACGTCGCGGTGGGGAGGAACGGGACCTCGCGGCAGCGGTCACGCAGGAACTCGTCGGGATTGCAGTCGCACCAGTCCTCCTCGACGCAGTTGCCGAAGCGCATGTCCTTGATCCCGGCGCTGCGCACATTCACGAGGTCGGCGAACGGGCGCGTCTCCGGGAGCCTGGCGAGCGTCCAGCCGAACATGTTGGCGGCGCGTTCGAGAGGGGCGCCGAGGTGCGGCGTGCCGAGGCAGAACACGTGCCTCAGCGGCTTGGTCCACGCGCAGTCGCCCTGCTCGGCGGCGTAGTGGCAGGCGCTGCGCGCGACCAGCCCGCCCATCGAGTGCCCGACCAGCGCGATCTCGTCGACGTCGACCGGCCAGGCACCGGCGAGGTGGTGCAGCACCTGCGCCAGACGGCGGCCGTTGTCGGATACGTGCAGGCCGGTGTTGTAGCGGACGTAGACGGGGGTGTAGCCGAGGTCCTCGCGCAGGCGGGCGCCGTAGCTGCGCCGCGCGCCGGGCCCGCGCTGGAGCGGCAGCAGCTGCCAGGAGGCCTCGGTCTCGCAGAGGCCGTGGATGAAGACGGCGATGCGCGGTGTGGCGTCCGGGTACGCGCGCGTCAGCCCCTCGGAGTCGAGCTCGACGAGCTCTCCGCGGCGGCGGACGCTCATGTCGAGCGCCAGGTCGCGGTGGTCGCGCGCCAGCGTGTCGCCCCAGGCGCCGTTCATCGCGCCGAGCAGGGTTCGGCCGGCAGGCGTGTCGGCGAGCGGCGTGCCCGCGGCCGCGCGGGACAGGGCGGCGGCGCCGGCGCGCGCGGGCGCCTCCAGCGTCGCGCCCACCGCGCGATAGGTAGCGCTCGAGATTCCGTCGTGCATCACCCGCACGGGCGCGCCCACGACCCCCAGCGCTCCGAAGATGCGGCCCGCCGCCGCCCGGTGGACGTCACGTGCGACCCGCGCGGGACGCGCCACCGCGCCGCCGGCCAGCGTTCCGAGCGCCCTGACCTCGCCGTCCCTCACGACTCACCTCCGGGTCGAATGCAACGCAACCGAGATACGTTGCGCGTTTATACACCCGCCGCCGGACCGCTGCAAACGGGTCCGACCCTCGTGATCGTCAGCGCAGCAGCAGGCGCAGGATCGGCTCGGCGCGGTCGGCGTCCGGCTGCTCGCCGGTGATCAGGTCGAGGTAGGTGTAGGACTCGATCACGCGCACGATCACGTAGGCCACCTCGTGCAGGTCGGCGGGCAGGTCGAGGCGGCCGGCGTCGGCCTCCCGGCGCAGGCGGTCCTCGATCGCGGCGATGAGGCGCGGCTGGAAGTCGGTGTCGTGGCGGGTCAGGAGGCGCATGGCCAGCTCGCCCTCGTCGGCGAGCCAGCGGCGCATGCCGTCGTTCGAGATCACGTCCTCGAGGAAGCGGGTCACGATCCGGACGATTCGCTCCGCGCCGGTAGCGCGCGTGCGCCGGTCGATCTTCTCGAGCGTGCGCTCGCCCAGTGACCAGACGACCTCCACCAGGAGCTGCTCGCGCGAGCCCACCCAGCGGTACAGGGTCACGCGGTTTACGCCGAGCTCGGCCGCGAGCGCGCTCATGTCGACGCGCTGCCCGGCGAGGAACCGGCGGCGGGCGAGGCGGAAGGCGTCCAGGGGAGTCGGGCGCGCCACGGCCGCATCTTCGCATCGTTCATGGTTGCAACGAACACGAGATGTGTTGCATTTCCCGCTGCGCGGGGTAAGTGACGCTCAACGTGGAACGCGCCGCCGCCACAGCCGACCTCAACGTGCTCGACGAGCTGTACCTCCACCTCGACCGCGAGGACGAGCCGTGGACCGTTCACCTCGAGGTGCGCGCCGAGGGCACGGTCGACGAGGAGCGGCTCGAGGCCGCCGTGCGCGAGGCCGCCGCGCGGCACCCGCTCGCCCGCGCCAGGCTCGCGGACACGCGCGCCACCGACGTGCGCTACCGCTGGGAGATCGCAGACGGGCTTGACGAGATCCCGCTGGAGGTGGCCGATTGCCGCGACGACGGCGAGCTCGCGGCGGTGCGGGCGCGCCTCCTGAGCGCCACCCCGCCGCTCGACCGGCCGGGGCCGTTCACGCTCGCGCTCGCGCACTTGCCGGACGGCGACGCGATCGTGCTCAACCTCCACCACGCCGCCGGCGACGGCATGGCCGCGCTGCGCCTGATGGGCTCGATCGCCAGGGCTTATGCGGGCGAGGACGACCCGCTGCCGGAGATCGACCCCCTCGAGGTGCGCGACGTGCGTGCGCTCGTGCGGCCGGGCTCGCTGGGCGAGCGGATCACCCGCAGCCGCGCGGCGCTCGACTACCTCGCCCGCGGCATGACCCCGCCCACGCGGATCGAGAGCGCCGGCGCCACCGAGGAGCCCGGATACGGGTTCGAGCTGATCAAGCTCGGCCCGGAGGAGATGGATCGCGTGGTGGCGCGCCGCACGGGCGGTGCGACGGTGAACGACGTGCTCCTCGGCGCCCTCGCGGTGGCCGTGCGCGCGTGGAACGAGGGCCACGGCGCCGACGTCGGCACCACCTACCTGATGATGCCGATCAACCTGCGCCCGCCCGAGTGGCGCTTCGAGATGGTCGGCAACTACGCCTCCTACGTGAGCGTGCAGCTCGCGCGCGACGACCAGTCCGGCCTGGACGCGGCGATCGCCGCCGCCACCGGAAGAACCCGCCGGATCAAGGACGACGGCATCGCCGGCCTGATCGTGGACCTCTTCGCCGCGCCCGCCGCGCTGCCCACCGCGATCAAGAAGCGCCTCCAGGACCTGATCCCGCTCACCGTCAACCTCGCCGTGGACACCGCCGTGCTCTCCAACCTCGGCCGTCTGGCCGAGGTGCCGAGCATGGGCGACGCCGGCTGCGTGCGCGAGGTCTGGTTCTCACCGCCCGGCCGGATGCCGCTCGGCGCCTCCCTCGGAGCGGCCACCCTCGGCGACGAGCTGTTCCTCACGCTTCGCTACCGGCACGCGCTCCTGGGCGAGGACGACGCGCGCGAGTTCGCCGCCCTGCTCCACCGGATCCTGGTGAAGTGATCAGCCGGACGCGCCCACGGCCTCCGTCTCGCGCGTAGGGTCCGTCTCCGCCCCGGCGTCGTCCGCAGTCGCCTGCCCCGCAACCTGCGGCGCATCACCGGACTGCTCGAGGATGCCCTCCTCGAGCCACGTGAAGCGGCCGTCGAGCACCCGCTGCGCCGTCCTGTAGTTGGCGTCGTCGTCGTTGTGCCAGAGCGCGGTGAACAGCTCGTCCACGCGGCGGCGGGCCTGCTTGGCGAACAGGTCGGCCAGCTCGTACGCGGAGTCGCCGCGGTCCGGGGTCTCGCGCTTGATCGTGTCCGCGTAGACCACGGCCGACGCGATGGCGAACAGCTCCGCGCCGATGTCCACGATCCGGCCGAGCACCGCCTGCTTGCGCTCGAGCCCCGCCTGGTAGCGGGTCATGGCGTAGAACGTGGAGCGGGCGAGCTTGCGCGAGCTCCGCTCGACGAAGCGCAGGTGCGGCGCGAGCGAGCCGAGCTCCTCGTAGGAGCCGGGCCGCTGGCCCTCGCCGCTCACGAGCTGTGGCAGCCAGCGGGCGTAGAACCTGCCCGCCTCGACCGCGATCTTGGCCTTCTCCTTGAGGTCGCCGTCGCCCTCGAGGATCTCGCCGGCCACCTCGAGGTGCTTGTCCACCGCCTCGCGGGCGATCAGCAGGTGCATGATCTCGGTGGAGCCCTCGAAGATCCGGTTGATCCGCATGTCGCGCAGCGCCTGCTCGACCGGGATCGGCTTCTCGCCGCGGGCGAGCAGCGACTCGGCCGTCTCGTAGCCGCGGCCGCCGCGCACCTGAACCAGCTCGTCCACGATCTTCCAGCCGATCTCCGAGCCGTAGAGCTTGGCGATCGCGGCCTCGATGCGGATGTCGTTCTTCTTGTCGTCGGCGAGCCGGCCGGACACGTCCACCACGGCCTCGAGCCCGAACGCGCTCGCGGCGATGAACGCGATCTTCTGTGCCACCGCGTCGTGCTTGCCGACCGGCTGGCCCCACTGCACCCGCTCGGCCGACCACTCGCGCGCCACCTTCGTGGCCCACTTCGCGGCGCCCACGCAGATGGCCGGCAGCGCCAGCCGCCCGGTGTTGAGCGTGCTCAGGGCGATCTTGAGCCCCTGGCCCTCCTTCCCGATCACGTTCTCCTTCGGCACGAACACGTTCTCGAGCCGGGTGACCGAGTTCTCGATCCCGCGCAGGCCCATGAACTGGTTGCGGTGCTCCACGGTCACGCCGTCGCTGTCGTAGGGGAGCACGAAGGCGGTGATCCCGCCGCGGCTGCCCTCGCGCTTCGGCACCTGCGCCATCACCACCACGATGTCGGCGATCGCGCCGTTGGTGGCCCACAGCTTGAGGCCGTCGAGCGTGTAGCCCGATCCGTCCTCGGTGGGGGTGGCGATGGTGCCGAGGCGGGCGGGGTCAGACCCCACATCGGGCTCGGTGAGGAGGAAGGCGGAGATGTGGTCCCTGGCCACGAGCGGGAGCCACTTCTGCTTCTGCTCCTCGGAGCCGAACAGCAGCAGCGGCTCGGCAACGCCGATCGACTGGTGCGCCGAGAGCAGCGTGGAGATCGACGAGTGCGAGCTGCCCGCGAGCGCGAGCGCGCGGTTGTAGTAGACCTGCGAGAGGCCGAGCCCGCCGTAGGTCTCGGGCACCTTCATTCCGAGCGCGCCGAGGTCCTTGAGGCCCTGGACGACCTCGTCGGGGATCCTGGCGTCGCGCTCGATCTGGAGCGGGTCCACGTGCTCCTCGAGGAACGCGCGCAGGCGCTCGAGGAAGCGCTCGCCCTTCTCCACGGCGGCCTGGTCGAGCGGTGGCTGCGGGTGGATCAGGTCGAGCCGGAAGTTGCCCATGAACAGCTCCTTGCCGAAGCTGGGCAGCTTCCACTCGCTCTCGCGCGCCGCCTCGGCTACCTCTCGCGCCTCACGCTCGCTCACGTTGCCGGCCATTTCAAGCCCCTCTCATTCGCAATCGAGTTCGCTGCCTGTCCAATTACCCAACTGACAGGCCGATTGCACCGCGAGGGGATGCGGTGGCGCGACCGAACCACTCGAACGTGGCGACGATCACCCATATTGCAGAGGCCCGGCCGTACCAGCACCTGGTCCTCGACTTCCTGGCCTACCTCGAGTTCGAGCGCGGGCTCTCGCGCAACACGCTGGAGGCCTACCGCTCCGACCTGCTCCAGTTCGGGCGCTTCCTCGAAGGGCGCGAGCGCGGTGCGGCCGATGCCACGGGCGCCGACGTCTCCGACTTCCTCACCCAGCTGGCCGAGGGCGACGGCAACGGCCGACCGGCCGCCTCGCCGGCCACGATCCACCGCAAGGCCGCCTGCCTGCGCTCCTTCTACCGCCACCTGCGCCGCGAGGGCGTGCGCGACTCCGACCCGATGGCCGCAATCGCGGGGCCGCGCCGCGGGCGCCGGCTGCCGAAGGTGCTCTCGCGCGGGGAGGTGGGCAAGCTGCTCGACGCGCCCAAGGGAACCGAGCCGGCCGCCCTGCGCGACCGCGCGCTGCTCGAGCTGATGTACGCGTGCGGGCTGCGCGCGTCGGAGGCGATCGGGATCGAGGTGGGCGACGTGGACCTCGAGGACGGCGTGCTGCGCGCGCGCGGGAAGGGTTCGAAGGAGCGCGTGGTGCCGGTCGGCAGCAAGGCCGTGGAGGCGGTGCGCCGCTACCTCGAGCGCGGCCGGCCGGTGCTGGCCCGCGGGCGCCCGGTCACGCCGTTGTTCCTCAACTTCCGCGGCGAGGGCCTCACGCGTCAGGGGCTCTACAAGATCGTGCGCAGGCACGCGGCCGTGGCCGGGCTGGCCGACCGGATGAGCCCGCACACGCTGCGCCACACCTTCGCCACCCACCTGCTCGCCGGCGGCTGCGACCTGCGCTCGGTGCAGGAGATGCTCGGCCACGCCGACGTGGCCACCACCCAGATCTACACCCATCTCTCGAGCGAGCGCCTGAAGGACGTGTACTTCCGCTCGCACCCGCGCGCGACGGCGTAGCGCGTACCCTCCGGCCTCGTGCCGGAGCTGCCGGAAGTCGAGACGATCCGCCGCCACCTGGCGCCCGTGGTGGAGGGGCAGCTGCTCGAGCGAGTGACGGTGCTCGACCCGCGCTGGTGCGATCCCGCCGCGCCGGAGGAGCTGGCCGCCGCGGTGGACGGCCGGCGCGTGGAACGGCTGGCGCGGCGCGGGAAGTGGCTCATCTGGGAGCTGGCCGACGAGGTCCACCTCGTGATGCACCTGCGCATGACCGGCAACCTGATCCTCGGCGACGACGCCCCCTACACGCGCGTGCGCCTGGCGCTCGGGTCGGGCGACCACGTGCTGTTCACCGACCCGCGCCGCTTCGGGACCGGCGTGGTCCTGCTCGGCGACGAGGCCCGCGACGAGTACTTCTCCGCGCGCGTGGGCGTCGAGCCGCTCAGCCCGGACTTCACGGCCGATGCCCTTCGCGACGCCGCCCGCGGGCGCAGGCAGCCGGTCAAGGCATTCCTCCTGTCCCAGGAGCGCGTGGCAGGCGTGGGCAACATCTACGCGGACGAGGCCCTGTTCCGGGCGAAGATCCACCCGCTGCGCCCGGTCGGCACGCTGCGGCGGGCGCAGATCGCCGAGCTGCACGAGGCGGTGATCAGGGTGCTGAACGACGGCATCGACGCCAAGGGCGCCTCGATCGACGACTTCCGCAATCCGGACGGCGCCAAGGGCTCGTTCCAGGACCGCTTCCTGGTCCACCTCCGCGAGGGCGAGCCGTGCGTGCGCTGCGGGGCCACGATCCGAAAGATGCGAGCCGCCGGCCGCGGCACCTACCTCTGCCCGCGCTGCCAGCGGCGCCCGCGCGGCGGCGGCCGTGCAGTGGCTCTCCGCGACTAGAACCACGTTCCAGAATCTGGTTCTAGTCGCGTGGATGAGGAGGTTCCGCCCGCTACTCCCCCGACAGCTCGCCCGACCCCCTGACTGCTGCCGTTGAAGCTCTGCGGCTACGCCGCCTTCAGCAGCGAGTCCAGCATGCCCGCGCGGTCGGCCGCCAGCAGCTCGCGGAAGCCGCCGATCGCGCGCTCGCCCACGAGCACCTGGGGGAAGGTCATCTGGCCGGTGCGGGCCACGAGGTCGGCGCGGCCGTCGGCGTCCTTGGCGAGGTTGACCTCCTCGTAGGGGACCCCGCGGCTCGAGAGGAGCGCCTTCGCCTGGCGGCAAAAGCCGCACGGCTCGGTGGTGTAGACGATGACCTGCGTCGTGTCCGCCATGTGCTCCAAAGTCTAGGAATGCCCCCCACCTTCACGACGGAGGCGATCGTGCTGCGCTCGATCCGCTACGGAGAGGCGGACCGCGTGCTGCACCTCTATACCCGGGACCGCGGGCGGGTAGGCGCCATCGCAAAAGGGGTGAGGCGGACCACCTCGCGCTTCGGCGGCCGGCTCGAGCCGCTGTTCCGCTCCGAGCTGATGCTGCGCGAGGGCCGCGGCGACCTCTGCACCGTCAACGGCGCCCACACGATCGACGCGCACGCCTCGATCCGCGACAGCCGCCAGGCGCTCGACCGCGCCACCTCGGCCTGCGACGCCGTGCTGCGCCTGCTCGACTCCCAGGAGCCCAACCGCCCGGCCTACAACCTCCTCTGCCACGAGCTCCAGCTGCTCGACCGCGACCCCGAGGCGGCCACCCGCGCCCAGGCGCTCGCGTTCCGCATCAAGCTGCTGCTGGCCGCCGGCTTCGCGCCCGAGCTCGCCTCCTGCGCGGCCTGCGGCGAGCGCGAGCACATGAGCGGCTTCTCG
The DNA here is from genome assembly GCA_034663685.1 of Thermoleophilaceae bacterium. GTDB lineage: Bacteria > Actinomycetota > Thermoleophilia > Solirubrobacterales > Thermoleophilaceae > AC-37. The sequence goes on along the minus strand of JAXDJC010000228.1, from coordinate 7,646 downwards.
GCCAGCGCGGGCGGCGTGGTCTGCCCCGGCTGCGAGGCCAGCTCGTTCCCGCTCGACGAGGAGGCCCACCGGTTCCTGGTGGAGGCGCTCGGGCGGCCGCTGGCCGAGTACCCGTCGGCGTCCGAGCCGTCGCTGCGCCAGGCCGATCGCGCGATCGCCGAGACCATGGAGTACCACGCGAACGTGAGGCTGCGGCGAGTGGCTGCCTAGACTCGCCCGCGGTGGGCGCCGACTCCAAGCTGGTCTACGACTTCCACGAGGGCTCGCGCGAGATGCGCGACCTGCTCGGGGGCAAGGGCGCGAACGTGGCGGAGATGACCCGCGTGCTCGGGGCCGAGCGCGTGCCCGCGGGCTTCACGATCACGACCGAGGCGTGCGTGGCCTACCTCGAGGCGGGCCAGGTGGAGCCGCCGGCCCTCGACGAGCAGGTCAACGCCGCGCTCGAGCGGCTCGAGCAGCGTGCCGGCCGCGCGCTCGGCGACCCCGAAAACCCGTTGCTCGTGTCCGTTCGCTCCGGCGCCCGCGAGTCGATGCCCGGGATGATGGACTCGGTCCTCAATCTCGGGCTGAACGACCGCTCGGTCGAGGGCCTGACCGCTGCCACCGGCAACGAGCGCTTCGCCTGGGACTCCTACCGGCGCTTCGCCCAGATGTTCGGGAACGTCTGCCGCGGTGTGCCGGGCGAGCTGATCGAGGAGGCCATCGCGCAGCAGAAGGCGACGGCGGGCGTGAAGCTCGACACCGAGCTCTCGCCCGACGACCTGCGCGCGCTGGTGGGCCGCTTCAAGGAGCTCTACCGCGACCAGACCGGCGAGGAGTTCCCCCAGGAGCCGCGCGAGCAGCTGCGGCTGGCGATCCACGCGGTGTTCGACTCCTGGAACGGCTCGCGCGCGGTCGAGTACCGGCGCATCAACCACATCCCGGACGAGTGGGGCACGGCGGTGAACGTGCAGCAGATGGTCTTCGGCAACAAGGGCGACACCTCGTGCTCCGGCGTGGCGTTCTCGCGCGACGAGCTCTCGGGCGCGCAGGAGCCGTCCGGCGACTTCCTGGTGAACGCGCAGGGCGAGGACGTGGTGTCGGGCGTGCGCACGCCGCTCGACCTCTCCGAGATGCGCGACGAGATGCCCGAGGCACATGCCCAGCTGATGGAGATCCTGCGCACCCTCGAGGGCCACTACAAGGACATGCAGGACACGGAGTTCACGGTGGAGGAGGGGCGCCTCTACATGCTCCAGACGCGCAGCGCCAAGCGCCCGGCGCAGGCGGCGGTGCGGTTCGCCGTGAACGCCGTCGAGGAGGGCCTCCTGACCCGCGAGGAGGCGCTGCAGACGATCGACGCGGGCGCACTGGATGCGCTGCTGCACCCCACGTTCGGCCGCGACGCCGACTACACCGTGCTGGCGCGCGGCGTGAACGCGTCGCCGGGCGCCGCCAAGGGCGAGATCGTGTTCTCGGCCGAGCGTGCGGTGGAGGCCGCCGAGGCCGGCCGCGCGGTCGTGCTGGTGCGGCCGTTCACCGAGGCCGACGACGTGGCCGGCTTCTGGGCCGCGCGCGGGATCGTGACCTCGGAGGGCGGCAAGGCGAGCCACGCCGCGCTCGTGGCCCGCGGCATGGGGCGCCCGTGCGTGGCGGGGGTGGCGGACCTCGAGGTGGACCTCGCCGCCGGCGAGGCGCGCGTGAACGGAACGGTGCTCCACGAGGGCGACCTGATCGCCATCGACGGGAGCGAGGGCCTCATCACCACCGACGACGTGCCGCTGGTCGAGCCCGAGGTGGACGCCAACTTCGAGCAGGTGCTCCAGTGGTCCGACGAGGTGCGCCGCCTCGGGATCCGCACCAACGCCGACACGCCCGACGACGCGCGCAAGGCGCGCGAGTTCGGCGCCGAGGGGATCGGCCTCTGCCGCACGGAGCACATGTTCATGGCCGCGGACCGCCAGCCGAAGATGCGCGCGATGATCATGGCCTCCGACGAGGAGGAGCGCGAGCGCTGGCTCGCGGAGCTCCTGCCGCTCCAGCAGCAGGACTTCGAGGGGCTCTTCGACGTGATGCGCGGGATGCCGGTCACGATCCGACTGCTCGACCCGCCGCTCCACGAGTTCCTGCCCGACCTCGAGGAGCTCTCGCACCAGGTCGAGCGCGCCCGCATCGAGATGACCGGCGACCTCGAGGAGCTCGAGCAGACGCTCAGCCGGGTCCACGAGCTGCACGAGACCAACCCGATGCTCGGCACGCGCGGCTGCCGGCTCGGGATCATCCACCCGGAGATCTACGCGATGCAGATCGGCGCGATCGTGCGCGCCGCCAAGGCCGTGCGCGAGCGCAGCGGCGAGGCTCCGCTGCTCGAGATCATGATCCCGCTGGTGGCCTACGAGCTGGAGCTGAAGAACATGCGCCGGCTGGTGGACCGCGTGGTGGACGAGGAGGGCGCGCACGACGAGCAGCTGATGGTGGGCACCATGATCGAGCTGCCGCGGGCCTGCTTCGTGGCCGACCGGATCGCGGCCCAGGCGGACTTCTTCTCCTTCGGCACCAACGACCTGACCCAGACGGCGCTCGGCTTCTCGCGCGACGACGTGGAGGGCGGCTTCCTCGCCCGCTACCTCGAGGAGCGGATCGTGGACCGCAGCCCGTTCGAGACGATCGACCAGCCGGGCGTGGGCTGGCTCGTGCGGCTGGCTGCCTGGGTGGGCCGCGAGGCCAAGCCCGACCTCAAGCTCGGGATCTGCGGGGAGCACGGCGGCGACCCCGAGTCGATCGACTTCTTCCACATGGCCGGGCTCGACTACGTGAGCTGCTCGCCGTACCGGGTGCCGGTCGCGCGCGTGGCCGCCGCGCAGGCGACCATCTCGCACGGGGGCTAGCCCGGGGGGGCGAATGAGCCGCCGCGCCGACTGAGAGAATCAGACCGTGCCGACCGCAGCCGCAACCGAGTTCCACGAGCGCCTCCGCGCCTGGGAGGACGCGCACCTCTCGCCGCTTGCAGCGCGCAGCTACCCCGCGCGCCGCGCCGTGGCGGAGGAGGACTCGCCGATGCGCACGCCGTTCCAGCGCGACCGCGACCGGGTCGTGCACTCCAAGGCGTTCCGCCGGCTCAAGCACAAGACGCAGGTGTTCATCGCGCCGGAGGGGGACCACTACCGCACGCGCCTCACCCACACGCTCGAGGCGGCCGGCATCGCGCGCACCGTGGCGCGCGCGCTGGCGCTCAACGAGGACCTCACCGAGGCGATCGCGCTGGGGCACGACCTCGGCCACCCGCCGTTCGGGCACGTGGGGGAGAGCGTGCTCGACGCGTGCCTGCGCGAGCGCTTCGGCATCAGCTTCCGCCACAACCACCACTCGCTGCGGGTGGTGGAGCGGATCGAGCGCGACGGCGCGGGGCTCAACCTCACCGAGCAGGTGCGCGACGGGATCCTGCGCCACACGGGCCCCGAGAAGCCGGCCACGCTTGAGGGCCAGATCGTGCGGCTGGTGGACCGGATCGCCTACATCAACCACGACATCGACGACGCGATCCGGGCGGGGGTGATCGTGCGCGAGGAGCTGCCGCACGAGGAGATCGCGATCCTGGGGGAGACCGGCTCCGGGCGGATCGACACGCTGGTGCGCGACCTCGTGGCCCGGTCTGCGGACGCCGGCGCGATCGTGCAGGGCCCCGAGGTGGGCGCGGCGATGGACCGGCTGCGCGCGTTCATGTTCGATCGCGTGTACCTCGGCGCCGCGGCCCGCGCCGAGCACCCGCGGATCGAGCGCATGCTGCGCGCGCTGTTCGCGCACTACGCCGAGAGCCCGCCCCCGGCGCTGGTGGACGGGGCGGGGGAGGCGGAGCGCGTGGTGGACTACCTCGCCGGGATGACCGACCGGTTCGCGGTGCGGGTGTTCAGCGAGCTGTCGGTGCCGCAGGGGTTCTGAGGTGAGCGCTCCCCTCATCGCCCACGCGGCCGGAGGGCACTGGATCGTGGACCTGGCGATCTACCTCGGGCCGTTCTTCTCGATCATCGCGGTCGTGATCTTCACGGATCGCCGCCGCAAGCGGATGGAGCGCCGGGAGGCGGCCGAGGGGGCTGCCGCCGAGCCGGAGTCGTGACCGAGCCGGAGCTCGACGCGACCGAGCCGGAGCTCGACGCCCAGGCGCTCGCCGAGCGCCGCCGGCGCCGGCTGTGGCTCGCCGGCGCGAGCACTCTGCTCGTGGCGGTGCTCGTGGCGGTCGCCATCGCGGTGGGCGGCTCCGACAATGGCACGGGGTCGACCACCGGCAAGCCGGTGGGCACGCCGGCCACGCTCGCGCTCTACAGGGGGATCCCGCAACGGGGCACGGAGCTCGGCAGGCCGGACGCGCCCGTCACGCTGATCGAGTTCGCCGACCTCCAGTGCCCGTTCTGCGGGCAGTACGCCCGCGACGTCCTTCCCGAGGTGGTCCGCCGGTACGTGCGCACGGGCCGGATCAAGATCACCTTCCGCAACCTCGCGTTCCTGGGCGAGGACTCGGCCAGGGCCGCGCAGATGGCCGGCGCGGCCAGCCTCCAGAACAAGCTCTACCAGTTCGTCGACCTGCTCTACCACAACCAGGGCGCGGAGAACACGGGCTGGGTCACGGACGCCTACCTGCGCCGGATCGCCACGGCCGTCGGGGTCGATGCCGACCGCGCGTTCAGGGACCGCGACTCCGCGGTGGCGAAGGGGCTGCTCGAGATCGCCCGCCGGCAGGGCAAGGACGCCAAGGTCCCGTCCACGCCGTGGTTTCTCGTCCAGCGGGCGGGCCGGCCGGCAAGCGCGCTCGACTACGGCTCGATCAGCGTGGGCTCCTTCACGGGCGCGCTCGACAGGGCGCTCGGCGGCAAGTGATGCCTCCCCGGGGGCGAATTCCCGCCGCCCGGGTCTAGCCTCCTAGAGATGTCGCTCTACACCAAGGACTCGATCGACCGGCTGAAGGACGCCGTGGACATGGTCGAGCTCGTGGGCGCCCGCACGGACCTCAAGCGGGTTGGAAGCAAGTGGAGCGGGCTCTGTCCCTTCCACGACGAGCGCACGCCGTCGTTCACCGTCGACGCCGAGCACAAGCTCTACCACTGCTTCGGCTGCGGCGAGGGGGGCGACGCGATCAGGTTCGTGGAGTCCACCGAGGGGCTCGACTTCCGGGAGTCGGTTGAGCTGCTGGCGGACCGCTACCGGGTGGAGCTGCGGCGCGAGCAGGAGGACCCCAAGGCCGAGGAGCGGCGCAAGCGGCTCGAACGGCTCCAGTCGCTCGTGGAGCGGGCCACGGCGTTCTACGAGCGCTACCTGTGGGAGTCCACGGAGGCCGCGCGGGCGCGCGAGTACCTGGCCGGGCGCGGGTTCGACGAGGCGATCCTGAGGCAGTTCCGGGTCGGCTATTCACCCAGCGCATGGGACAAGCTGCTGCTGGGCGCGCAGCGCGACGGCTTCAGCCAGGAGGAGCTGGCGGCGGCCGGGCTGGTGCAGCGCGGCCAGCAGGGGAAGGTCTACGACCGCTTCCGCGGGCGTGTCATGTTCCCGCTTGCCGACTACCGCGGCCGGGTACTTGGATTCGGAGCCCGCTCATTGAGAGAGGACCAGCGGCCGAAATATCTCAATACGTCGGAAAACGAGCTCTACCATAAGGGCCGCCAGCTGTTCGGCATCGATCGGGCGGCGTCGCAGGCGGCAAAGAGGGGACGGATTGTTGCCGTTGAGGGTTACACGGATGTGCTGGCCCTGCACCAGGCGGGGATAACCGAGAGCGTGGCGATCATGGGGACTGCACTCACACAGCAGCAGCTCACCGCGCTTGCGCAGCGCGTGGGCAAGGACGGGACGGTCTACCTGGCGCTCGACGCCGACCGCGCCGGCCAGGACGCCATGCGCCGCGCGGCGCGCGGGGCCCGCGATCTGGACCTCGAGCTGCGCGTGGTGGAGATGCCCGAGGGCAACGATCCGGCCGAGCTGGTGGCGGCCGAGGGGGCCGACGGATTCTCGCGCCGGATCGACGGAGCGCGGCTGGTGCCGGACTTCGAGGCCCGCCGGGTGGTGGCTCAGGCCGACCTCAGCTCGCCGCGCGGGCGCGATCGCGCGCTGGAGCAGGTTCGCCCGCTCGTGGACGCTCTTTCCGATGATTTCACTACAAGGGATGAGTTGGTGGAGTTTCTTGCCGACAAACTCAATGTGCCCCTCGATTTGCTGACTGCCGAGGTCGCCGCCGCCCCGCGGCGCTCTGCCGCGCCGAACGAGCCGGCTCCTGTGGTCACGCCCGCGCCGTCGGACGCCGTGGCCCGCACCGAGCGCACGTTCCTCGCGATGTGCCTGGCGGGCGGCGAGCAGGGGCGCGAGTGCCTCGAGCGCCTCGAAGACGAGCACTTCTCCTCCGACATGCTGCGCCGGGCACGGGCGCACCTCGCGGAGCACTTCGAGGACCCCCTCGCGGACCTCCCGTCCGAGGACCCGGCGCTGAGCGCTCTGGTCACGGATATCGCCATGCGCGAGGAGGAGGTCACGGACCGGCTGCTGGAGCTCACCTTCGGCCAGCTGGAGCTGCGGAGGGTGCAGCGGCTGCTGCGCCGGGCCGAGCGCGAGGGCGATCTCGACCGCCAACGGGAGCTTGCGCCCGAGCAAGTCCGTATAAAGAACCAGATCAACGAGCTGATGGGACAGGCTGTATGAGCGATATCGGGGGCGCACAGCTGGACGATCCGCAGGAGTCGGAGCGCGAGGAGCGGGCTCCGCGCGCGAGCGTCCGCGACCTTTTCGACGAGGGCGGGGTCGTATCCGCCGGCGTGCCCGTGGCTCAGCCGGAGGGCGGCGCGGACGACGCTGTCCGCAACTACCTGAAGACGATCGGCCGTGTCCGCCTCCTGACCAAGGAGGACGAGGTGCGGCTGGCCAAGCGCGTCGAGGCCAACGACATGGAGGCCAAGAACCAGCTGATCGAGGCCAACCTCCGGCTCGTGGTGTCGATCGCCAAGCGCTACTCCGGCCGCGGGCTCACCCTGCTCGACCTGATCCAGGAGGGCAACCTCGGGCTGATCCGCGCGGTCGAGAAGTTCGACTGGCGCCGCGGCTTCAAGTTCTCCACCTACGCCACGTGGTGGATCCGCCAGGGCATCACCCGCGCGCTGGCCGACCAGTCGCGCACGATCCGCATCCCCGTCCACATGGTCGAGCGGATGAACCGGGTCGGGCGGGCGCGCCGCGCGCTCAACCAGAAGCTCGGCCGCGAGCCCACGCCCGAGGAGATCGCCCCGCACGTTGAGATGACGCCCACGCAGGTGGAGGAGATCCTGGAGCTCGGCCGCGAGCCCGTGTCGCTGGAGACGCCGGTCGGTCCCACCGAGGGCGAGTCGCGGCTGGCGGACTTCATCGAGGGCGACGAGGCCGAGGCCCCGCTCGAGGTCGTCTCGGGCGACATGCGCTCCCGCGACCTGGAGGCCGCGCTGCGTTCGCTCCAGTGGCGCGAGCGCCGCGTGCTCGAGCTGCGCTACGGGCTCACTTCCGACGAGCCGATGACGCTCGAGGCGATCGGCACCGAGGTGGGGGTCACGCGCGAGCGCGTCCGCCAGATCGAGTCGAAGACGCTCTCCAAGCTGAAGAACTCGCGCGAGGCCGAGAAGCTCAGGGAGGACATCGAGCCGTAGGCCGGTGCGTTTCCG
>JAXDJC010000289.1:0-2946 GCA_034663685.1 Thermoleophilaceae bacterium | reverse complement strand
ACCATCCACAAAATATTGCTATGCTCACATTAGGTCCAGGAGTATTAGTCCAGACTGCGAACCGACCACTTCCATAGCTCACATATCTGACGGGATTTGCGCCGTCGACATTACCGATATTTGAGTGGGCAGCATCATATTGAGCCATACTCACGCCTAACGTGCTAATTAGTAAATCTGCAACCGTGTTCGTCGCACTTCTGTTGGTAAATTGCACATCCGCTCTTAACGTTCCATAGGACGGCACACTGTACGAAACCTGGAGTTGTAGAAGGTCGGACCCGGCGTAGCAACTGCTCGTCGCCGTGGTGCTGTTGAAACTGCGCGAGCAATGAGTGGGCGGAATCCAGTCACCAGGCCCGGCAGATGTTTGCATCCTGAGACCAGTCATCAGATTTTCTTCGTATATATGGTTGTAATCCGTACCTTCGTACACGACTGATTGCAGACCATTCGCCTGAGTCCTGAAGTAAATACCGTTAGGGTGTAATCGGATCGGAACCGTCCGGTTTACGGTTGTATTCGCCTGCGCGATGGCTTTGACGGTCACAGTCGTATCGGCTGTAATATTGCTGGGTGCTTTGTATACACCGCTTGAGGAAATCGTGCCGAACGGACGATCAAGCGTCCAGGAAACCCCGGTATTGGTCGACCCGCTTACCGTAGCAGTCAAAGCTTGTTGGCCATCGCTGATCAGGTCCGCAGACGCAGGCGTGACCAGCATAGAAACGGTGGGGACCAGGAGCAGAATCGCTTTGGCCATCACACTCGGGCTTGCGTTGCTTGTTGCCATAATCTCTACAGTTTGATTTGAAGTAAGCGTTCCGGGGACCGTGAAAACGGCGCCTCCCGAAATCGGAACCAGCGTTCCAATTGGCGGTGTTACCGTCCATTGGACACCTTGCGGTCCCACGTCACTGACCGTAAGTGTCGCTGATTGGTAATTGGTAAGAGTAGCAGTCGCCGGACTGACGGTCAAAGTGGTTACGGCAGTAACGTTACCGGGGCATGATACTCCCAGCACAATCAATCCTCCCAACCACATCCCCGTACCTCGAAGGCACTTGGCAACACGCTTATCATGATTCGCTGTTATTCTTTTTTTCACTGCGGTAAACTCCTCAAGCTTTTAACGACGACAGTAGTGCTATCGTCAGAAGCCCCGGAGATGTTTACCCCTGCGCGGATTTAATTCGCATTTCTCGCGCGTGAAAGTAGCTTACGAGTCTTTGCCACGAACGGCAATACTCCTCTTGGTTAGCAGCCGAGGAAGTGGGAACTGGAACGTCAAGTTAACCTGCCGCACGGGGTATGCCTGCAAATAATCCTCGCTCTGCACTTCCGGGGCGGCCGCGCTTGGGTTTGGCGATTGGCGCACTGCGGGTGGCTGGGTCCGTCTCATTTCACATACCCGTTGGCTTTCCGCGTCCCGTCCGATCATCGGCCTCCAGCGTTTTCACGGTTGCCCGGGCAAAGTCCCGCCCAGTTAGCAAGATGACGCGCCTCCGGAAACACGCTCATGTCCGGCCCGATCTCAGCCACAATCGTCCACGCCATCTTCCGTTCAAAGGCCCGGAATCGTGAGCAGCCGGAGGATCTGTTCTTTCAAACGGCAACATGCGCCGCTCGATCTCCTGTTCGAGCACACCTGCCTGCGCTTCCAGCCACTCCACCTGCAGCAGTTCTTTGTCGGGAAACCAGCGCTGGTCGTCCTTGAAAGTGCCTTCCAGGCCCGCTCCAGATCGCGCCGCCTGCCCCTCAGTGTTCCCCGCGCATAACCGCCATCCGGCCCCCATGTCGCTTTCTTTCACGATGGCTTTCGGCATCCGGCGGCCCGAGACTCCGAACAGATCCGTCGCGGCCGAAGGCACTTGATGTTGCCCGCCTCGCATAACTGCCCGATCCGGTTTCTTCGCCCCGTTCAGGTTTCCAGAAGATTGATCCGCCCTGGCGTTGCATAAGCAGTTCCCGGATGGGCCGGAGTGGCACCAGGCTGTTCTTCAGCTTGCCGCTTTTCAGCAGTCCGGCGATCCGGAAGACATCTTTGGGATCGGACTGTTACCGTTCAGCCCTGTGCCGCAGTTGGCATCAGATCCCGTGTGAACGTGGAGACTTCCGTCTCCTGATGGCCGAATGCGGCTGGCCGGATGGCGGCAGCACGCACGTCAATGCTGCAGCACCGGCCCTGTTGCTGCTCGTGTTCCTCCAAACTCAGGCGGCGACAACAGTTTCTGATTCAGTAATTGCGTCCTGACCAGATTCACAGGCGGGCTCTGAACACGCCCCAGCCATTAACCGGCCTCGCGGTGACGGTCCCGGAAGGGGCCGTGTAGTTGAATCACAGGCGAAATACAAAAATGTTCGCCTGATAGCAAAGGACTTAACTTACAGACAGGCCTGTATGATCCGGACGTTAGTGCACACTTAGACTAAATAGGGAACTCAAGCAGTTGCACACGGTGGTGCTGGCTGGTTCTGGCTGCAGCGCAAAGAATAAAATCGCACTACGAACCCACCAAATCATTGAAAACAAGAGTTATGACTGGCTTCGCCCCTGTTTCCGAAGCCACTCCTGTGCACTGGAGCATAAAGTACCTGATCGACGAGCCAATCGCTAAGACTTTCGTGCAAAATGAAATGTGCGGCATATCACGTCCGGGGCCGTTGGCCGAAAATGGTCCGCGTTCACCATCTCGCTGGTCGTTCACATATCTGCCATTTCATTCCTCGCGTGGGTTGACGTCGCGCTCGAACCCGCCTCGCCCCGTCCACACTATAAGGTGATTCCCTTCCCTGACCCGCGTCAGGCCGAAAAGAAGGTGATCTGGTACAACCTCCGCCAGTCCGTGCCGGAGGTAACCACCGACCAGCCGTTCGGCCCTTCCAGGACGCCGCAGGGCATCAAAGACCCCTCCGGTCAGGTCCTGATTGCCCGATCCGCCGACC
>JAXDJC010000205.1:0-4531 GCA_034663685.1 Thermoleophilaceae bacterium | reverse complement strand
TCGAGCCACTCGACCACCCCGTCCGAGGCGGCCAGCCCGAACGCGCTGCCGCCGGCGAAGCACACCGCCTGCACCCCGGGCGCGTTGGCCGCGGGCGAGAGCAGCTCGCTCTCGCGCGTGCCGGGCCCGCCGCCGCGCACCTCGCCGGCCGCCACGGTGCCGTCGGGCGCCAGCACGACCGTGCAGCCGGTGCCGCCCTCGGCGTCGCTCCAGTGGCCCACCTCGAACCCGCCGGGCAGCTCCACGGACGCCATCCGCGGGACCATGCCACGATTGGCGCTGCCGATGCCCGCTCCCCGCAAGCCGCGCTCCGATCAGCCCCGCAGGCGCCAGCAGGCCACGCGCGACGCGGTCAAGCGCACCACAAGCATCGCGAGCGCGCGCGAGGCCGCGCGCACACTGGACGCGCCGGCGGCCGAGCGCCAGCCGCGCGGCGGCGGCGACCGCGACCCGTTCACCGGCGAGCTGCGCAAGCGCGACATCCTCCCGATGCTCGTCCTCCACTTCATGAGCGAGGGACCGTCGTACGGGAATCAGCTCATCGAGCGCATCTCCGGCGTGACCGCGGGCGTGCTGCACGTGAACCCGAACACGATGTACCCGCTGCTGCGCCAGCTCGAGTCGCGCGGCCTCGTGGAGGGGCGGTGGGAGCACCCGGAGCGGCGCAGTCGCCGCTACTACGCGCTCACGGTCCAGGGCCGGCGCGAGTACAAACGGCTCGTCAAGGAGGTCCGCCCGTTCCTCGACTCGATCGGGCGCTCGATCGACCAGATCGTGCGCGAGGTCTACGACTGATGGGCGAGGCCCGCGACTGATGGGAACCGTGCGGGAAGCGGTTGCGGTGGACCTCGACCCCGAGAGCGCCTTCCGGCTGTGGGCGGACGTGCGCCGCTGGCCGACGTTCATCGACGGCTTCGCGCGTGCCAAGCGACTGGACGACGGCTGGCCGGCGGAGGGCGCCAAGCTGGTGTGGGAGTCCACGCCGGACGGACGCGGGATCGTGACCGAGCGGGTGATCGAGTCGATGCCCGGCGCCCAGCTCGCCACGCAGGTCTTCGAGGAGCGCTACACGGGGATGCAGGTGGTCACCTTCGAGCCCGACGGCGAGGGCTCCGTGGTGGAGATCGAGCTGGCCTACGAGCTGTCGAAGGGCGGCCCGCTGCGCGGCGTGACCGACGTGCTCTTCATCCGGCGCGCGCAGTCCGACGCGCTGGTGCGCACCCTCCGGCGCTTCGCGACGGAGGCCGCGGAGGAAGCGGCGCTGTAGCCGGGAGCTGTAGCCTCTCCGGACCACAGCGGGCGCCGCCGCCCCTGGAAAACCGGAGGTACCTCAGCGAATGTACGTATTCAAAGCCGCCGTCGTCGGCGCCGGCACCATGGGGGGTGAGATCGCGCAGGTGGTGGCCAGCGCGGGCCTCGACGTGGTGCTCAAGGACGTCAAGCAGGAGTTCGTCGACACCGGGCTGCAGAAGGCCCGTGACGTGACCCAGGGCCAGCTCGCCAGCCTGGTCAAGAAGGAGAAGATCTCCCAGGAGCAGGCCGACGGGCAGCTCGAGGAGACCGTGGGCCGCATCACGGGCACGACCGGCTACGAGGGCTTCGGCGACGTCGACTTCGTGATCGAAGCGGTCCCGGAGAAGATGGAGATCAAGCAGGCCGTGTTCGCCGAGCTCGACGCCGTCACGCCCGGCCACGCGATCCTGGCCTCGAACACCTCGGCGCTGTCGATCAGCGAGATGGGGGAGGCGACCAGCCGGCCGGACCAGGTGGTTGGGTTCCACTTCTTCTGGCCCGCGTCGATCATGCGCCTGATCGAGGTGGTCGAGGGCGAGGAGACCTCCGAGGAGACCATGCAGGCCACCTCGAACTTCGCCCAGCAGATCCGCAAGACGCCCGTGCGCTGCACCGAGGCGCCGGGGTTCGTGGTCAACCGGATCCTCAACTCCGCGGCGTCCGAGATCTGGCGCGTGCGGGACGAGGAGGACATCGACCCGCAGGAGGTCGACAAGGTGGTGAAGGACTCCGGCGCCACGCCGATGGGCCCCTACTTCCTGGCCGACATGGTCGGGCTCGACATCACCCTCCACACCGCGGAGCACATGTACGAGAGCTATGGCGACCGCTTCTACGTCTCGCCGCGAATGAGGGAGCTGGTCGAGGCCGGCGACCTCGGACAGAAGACCGGGAAGGGGTTCTATGAGCACGGCTAGCACCGAGACGCAGGGGCTCGACACGATCGTCGAGCGCTTTGGCCTGAAGGCCCTCGTCGAGTCCTGCCTCGTCCTCGAGGAGGGCGTGGCCGGCATCAAGGACATCGACATCGGGATGATGATGGGCGCGGGGATCCTGCCGGGGCCGTTCGCACGCGCCGACGAGCAGGGCCTCGACGAGGTGCTGGCGGCGCTCGAGCGCGCGGAGGCCGAGTGGGGCGAGCACTTCGCCCCGCCGCTGATCCTCCGCCGGCTCGTGAGCCAGGGCCGGCTCGGCAAGAAGACCGGCCAGGGGTTCTTCCCCTACCCGCAGCCGGACGCCGACTCGAGCTACGAGACGATCGCGCTCGAGACCCGCGGCGAGGTGACCATCCTGTGGCTCAACCGGCCGCCGGCCAACCCGCTCTCGCCGCAGGTGATCAAGGAGCTGGCCGACGCCTGGGGCAAGCTCGACGGCAGGGCGCGCGCGGTCGTGATCGCGTCGTCGAACCCGTTCACGTTCTCCGCGGGCGCGGACATCAAGGAGTTCACGAAGATGGACCCGGAGACCGAGGGCGCGCAGCTCGTGGAGACCGCCCACGGCCTGATGACCGGCATGGAGAAGTCCTCGACGGTCACGATCGCGGCGGTCAACTCGCTCGCGTTCGGCGGCGGCTGCGAGCTGTCGATGGCGTGCGACTTCCGCATCGCCGCGGAGTCGGCCACGTTCGGCCAGCCCGAGATCAACCTCGGGATCATCCCCGGGTTCGGCGGCACGCAGAGGCTGCCGCGGCTGGTGGGCGAGGGCAAGGCGCTCGAGATGAACCTGACGGGCGATGCCATCGGCGCATACGAGGCGCTGCGCTACGGCCTGGCCAATCAGGTGGTGCCGGACCACGAGCTGTTCGACACCGCTCTCGCGTGGGCGCGCAAGCTCGCCGAGAAGGCGCCGATCGCCGCGCAGCAGATCAAGAGCGTGTCCGCCATGGGCGAGCTCGGCGAGGGCCTCGAGGCCGAGGCCCGGGGGTTCGCCAAGGCGTTCGGCTCCGAGGACGCCAAGGAGGGCATCTCCGCGTTCCTGGGCAAGCGGCAGGCGAAGTTCCAGGGGAAGTGAGCCCGGCACTGGAGACGGAGAAGGCCGCGCGCCTCGCGGAGCTGATCCGCGGGGCGGAGCGCGCCGTGGTGCTGACCGGGGCGGGGGTGTCGGTGCCCTCCGGCATCCCCGACTTCCGCACTCCCGGGAAGGGGATCTGGGAGAAGGTCAACCCGATGGAGGTCGCGCACATCGACGCGTTCCGGTCGAGCCCGGACCGCTTCTGGCAGTTCTACTCGGACCGCTTCGCCAGCCTGGTGGACAAGCGGCCCAACCCGGCGCACGACGCGATCGCGGAGCTCGAGCGCGACGGCCGCGTGCGGGGCGTGATCACGCAGAACGTGGACCGCCTGCACCGGATGGCCGGCAGCGAGAACGTGATCGAGATGCACGGGTCGATCGAGCACTGCGTCTGCCTCGAATGCGGCGGGCGGGTGGCGCTCGAGCGGGTGATCGAGATCCTCGCGGCGCGCCCCGGGGCGCCCGAGTGCGAGGCGTGCGTCCAGCCGCTCAAGCCTGACGTCGTGCTGTTCGGGGAGCTCCTGCCGCCGGTGGCCATGGCCGAGGCGCACGCGCTGGCTGCGGAGGCCGACCTGATGGTGTGCGTGGGCTCGTCGCTCGAGGTCTTCCCGGTGGCGTCGCTGCCGGGCGTGACGCTCGAGTCCGGCGGCCGCCTGGCGATCGTCACGCAGGGCCCCACGGCCTACGACGGCGAGGCCGAGGTCAAGCTCACCGGCGACGTGGCCGAGGAGCTCCGGGCCGTCGTGGCCGCGCTCTGACCGGTCAGTCGTAGGACAGCGCGAGCGTGGCGTGCCGGGGGTCCATCCCGCCGACCTCCACGCCGTTGACCCACACGCGGCCGCCGGCGCGCAGCGGCGCGTCCACGGCCCGCACCGCGGAGGATGTCCGGCCCAGCTGCCGCCTCGCGGCCATGGCTCGCGAGACACGCCGTCCGCGCCCGTCCTCGATCTTCGTGACTGCTCCGCTTCTCATGTCGCTCATCTTCGTCTCCGTCACCGCACTTTCCTATGGCAGGTGGGCCAAATCTTCGGGCCCTCTATTCGACCGTCGGTCGCCAGCCATCAGGTTCGTCACATAGTGGCCGTATGACGTAAAACGGCAGTGAAGATCGCGTCAACCGCTTGTGACCCGACCGAGGCGCCGGCGCCGGAGCGCCGCCTCCATGCGGTCGACCACCGCGGCGACAGCCTCGGACAGCTCGGCCGGGGGCTCGCCGGAGAGCGCCTCG
>JAXDJC010000202.1:0-3922 GCA_034663685.1 Thermoleophilaceae bacterium | reverse complement strand
CCTTGCCGTCCTTGCCGTCGGTTCCGGTGACGCCGCGCTCGCCGGTCGGCCCGGTCGCGCCGTCGGCGCCGGTCGGGCCTACGAGACCGCGTACGCCGTCGGCGCCGGTCGGGCCGGTGGGGCCGTCGCCGCCCTTCTGGCCGTCCGCGCCGGACGGCCCGGTCGCGCCGTCCTTGCCGTCCTTTCCGTCGGTTCCGGTGACGCCCCGCGCGCCGGACGGCCCGGTTGCGCCGTCCTTGCCGTCCTTGCCGTCGGTTCCGGTGACGCCCCGCGCGCCGGTCGGCCCGGTTGCGCCGTCGGCGCCGGTCGGCCCGGTGAGACCACGTACGCCATCGGCGCCGGTCGGGCCGGTGGGCCCGTCGCCGCCCTTCTGGCCGCCCGCGCCGGTCGGGCCGTCCGCGCCCTTTGAGCCCGTGGCTCCGCGCGCGCCGTCATCGCCCTTCAGTCCGCGCTCACCTGCCGAGCCCGTCTCGCCCTTGGATCCGGTCGCGCCCGTGTCGCCCTTCGGCCCCTGCTGCCCCGTTGCGCCGATCCGCCCGCGCAGGTTCCACGACACGGCCTGGCGGCCCTTCGGGCACTTGGCACCCGGCTGGCGCAGCGTGAGCTGGAAGTCCGTTGTCACGCAGCCGCGCACTACGCCGTCCTTGAAGGTGATGATGTGGTTCGCCGCACGGGTCGAGTCGCCGTCGCCTGCGGCGAGCGCGCCGCCCGCAAGCGCCATGCACAGCACGAGCGCCAGCGCGAGGTTGGCGTAGGTCAGGCGCGAGCGGGCGCTGCGGAGCATTGGGCCTCCCGTTGACGTTCCGTCGCCGTGGGAGGGCGCCCACGACTCCGTCACCCCCTCAGACGAGGGTTCACGGAGGCCGAGCCTGTCGGCAAGTCGTGCTGCGATCCTGGCTGGTCGGCCGGTTCAGCGCCCGTTCGGTCACGCTAACACGGATGGGTGGGTTTGCGCCACCAGTTTTGGCGCGTCTGCCTGAGCGGGGCGGTGGAGCGGGCGGAAGCTTTATGGAAGCGACAGACCGCCGTATCCGGCAGCAGACGACAACCGCTCGGGGCGTCCGGCCGCCTCATAGAGCCAGAACGCAGCGCCTGGCAGCAGACCGCAGCAGGCTGGTCCCATTTCACACGCGAGAGGTCGCTGGTTCGAAACCAGCCGCGCCCATCCGGCGAAGGCGCTGCATGAGAGTCATTTTCAAGGCACCGTGCGCCCGCGGCAGCAGGGTGGTCCGGGTGTGCGAAGGGTCGTGGCGCCTGTCCGGTGCCCGAAAGTCTGCTTTCGGACGCTTAGGTCCGCGAACTATGAGCTTCAGTGATCGCAGCGCGTCGTCGCTTCGACCGTGAGCGCGTCGGGCGTGAAGGCCAAGCGCGTGCGCTACCTGCCGACGTACGTCAGCCACCCGGACTACACCGTGGTGCCCACACGCGGGCGCTCCGGCGCGCGGATGATCAGGGTCGCCGGAGCTCGACCCGCGTCGGCCGATTCGCCGACCTGTCGCGCTGGCGGGCCGACCGGCGGCGGCCGGCGTGCGGAAGGCGTAGGCTCGCCCCACCCCGACGTCTGGATCAAGGTGCAATTACGACTCTCCAAGGGCCTGGGAGCGGCGGTCGCCGCGGGCCTCCTCCTCGCGCCCGCGGCTCATGCCTCGGTCAGCTTCCAGGCGTCGCAGCCGTACGCCGCCTCGAGCCCGTGGTGGATCGCCGCCATCGACCTCGACGCCAACGGCCGCGCGGATCTCGTCACGGCCAGCAACTCGACGAACGTCATATCGGGGCTGCTCAGCAACGCCGACGGGTCCCTCCAGGCGCCGAAGAACACACCGGCCGCGCCGTCGAACCTGAACGCGATCGCCGCGGGGAATTTGAACGGCGACGCGAAGGGCGACGTCGCCGTGGCCGTGAACGGCAATCCTGGAAGCGTGCGCGTCTACCTCGGGGGTGGCGACGGGACCTTCGACGCGGGGACTCCGTACGCCGTCGGGGCCTTCCCCCAGGACGTCGTGATCACGCAGCTCGACGCGAACGCGTCGCCCGACATCGCGGTCGCCAACCAGACCTCGCACAACGTGTCCGTCTTCCTCAACGACGGCACCGGGACGTTCACGCCCGCGCCGGGCAGCCCGGTGGTCGACCCGAACGGGAACGACTTCCTCGGCATCGGCGCCGCGGACTTCGACGCCGACGGCAACACCGATCTCGTCGCCGGCGGCGTTAACGGCACGAGTCCCGGCGTCTACTTCTTCAAGGGAAGCGCTTCCGGCGCCTTCGCGCCGCCGGTCCCGCTCGGGGGCGGGGGGAGCCAGAAGCCCGAGACCGGCGACGTCAATGGCGACGGGCGCCCGGACATCGTCGCGAGCCGGCCCGGCGTGGGGGACGTGACGATCATCAAGCGCACCGCGACCGGCTTCGACACGCCCGTCGTGTTCGACCCCGACGGGCCGGGCGGGACGAACGGGCGGATGGCGCTCGCCGACCTCGACGGCGACGGCGCCCTCGACATGGCCGTGCCCTACACGTCCGGACCGCAGGCGGACAAGATCTTGGTCGCCCTCGGCTCGGGCAACGGCACGTTCGCGCCCGCGGGGAACCTGGCGGTCGGCAGCTTCCCGCGGCAGGTGGCCGCCGCCGACCTGAACGGCGACGGCAACGTGGACCTGGCGAGCGCGAACTCCGGCACGACCGCCGTGACCGTGTTGCTCGCCATCCCGCCATCCGTCAGCGTGACGCCGGCCCCGCTCGGCTTCGGCGATCAGGCGCGAGATACGACGAGCGCCCAGAAGACCGTGGATGTCCGGAACACGGGCGGCCCACGGCTGCGGCCGTCGGCGGTGAGCGTTACGGGCGCGAACGCGAGTCAGTTCGCGATCACGACCGACACCTGCACGCGCGCGAACCTCGCTCCCGATCAGTCCTGCGCGATCGGAGTCAAGTTCACCCCGACGGGACTCGGCGCCCGCAGCGCGACGCTTGTGATCGCCAGCAACGGCGGCGGCTCGCCGCACACCGTGGCGCTGACCGGCAACGGAGCGTTGCTGCCCGGATCCTGCGCGAACCGGCTTGACGGCACGTCGGCCGCCGACACGCTGGCGGGCACGCCGGCGGGGGACGACGTCTTCGGGCTCGCGGGCAACGACAAGCTGAGCGGCGGTGCGGGCAACGACTGCCTCGACGGCGGCACCGGGAACGACAAGGTGAGCGGCGGCGACGGCAACGACAAGCTCAAGGGTGGCAAGGGCGACGACAAGCTGAGCGGCGGCACCGGCAAGAACTCCTACTCCGGCGCCTCCGGCAACGACTCGATCTCGGCCCGCAACGGGAAGAAGGAGAAGGTCGACTGCGGCTCGGGAAACAAGGACCGTGCGACCGTCGACCACAACGACACGGTCAAGGGCTGCGAGAAGGTGAAGCGGGCAAAGCAGTAGCTCGGGCTCGACGAGCTTCCGCTCTCGACGCCGAGGATCGCGCTCCCGGTGGCCGGGAACGCTCCGGAGTGATCGATGTGCGCCCCGTCGAAGACGACCGCTCCGAATCCCGCGGCGCCGCTGAAGGTGTTGCCGCCGAGCTTGTCGAGCGCGACCGCCGTCTCGAGCGCGACCGTGGCCTTGCCGGCGGAGCCGAACGCGTTGTTCGAGACCGTCGGGTCCGGCGAGTCGGAGCCCGATAAGACGACGCACGACACGGCGCACGAGCCGGCCGCGCTTCAGCATCTGCGATCACGCGAGCGCGTGGCGAGGGCAGCCGAAGCCCTGTCGCAGAGCCGAATACAGAGTCAGGGCATGCGTAGAGCGTCGCGGCTTCACACGCGAGAGGTCGCTGGTTCGAAACCAGCCGCGCCCATCATCACCTGTCACGGCGCGTCGTCAGGAGACGGAGATTTCGACCGCCGCGTGCCGTACGAACTCGAGCATCTCGGCGTCGAGCG
>JAXDJC010000181.1:0-7316 GCA_034663685.1 Thermoleophilaceae bacterium | reverse complement strand
GCGGTCAGCGGATGCCCGGCGGCGACCACCCCTCCCATCGGCCAGATCCTAGGCAGCCAACGCTCGCGTCGCGAAAACCGAGGCGAGGGCCTGCAGCGACGCGGGCTACGAGCGGGGCAGGAATTCGGGAATTTCGATGTCGCTGAGCGCGGAGCCGCCGTTGGCGGGCGCGCGGGACACCCGCGGCTCGCCGTCGGCCTCGCGCGCGGCGCGCGCGGTGTCGCGGGCCGAGTGCGCCCGCTCGAGCGGCCGGTCGCCGTAGCCCGTGGCCACGACCGTGACCCACACCTGGTCCACCACGTTCTCGTCGACCATCGCGCCGAAGATGATGTTGGCGTCCGGGTGCGCCGCCTCCGCCACCGCCTTGGCGGCCTCGTTGACCTCCCAGAGCGAGAGGTCGCGGCCGCCGGTGATCGACAGCAGGATCGACCGTGCGCCCTCGACCGAGGTCTCCAGGAGCGGCGAGGCCACCGCATGCGTGGCGGCCTCCATCGCGCGCTGCTCGCCCACGCCCATGCCGATGCCCAGCAGCGCCGGGCCGGCGTCGGCCATGATCGTGCGCACGTCCGCGAAGTCGAGGTTGATGAGCCCCGGCAGGGTGATCAGGTCCGAGATGCCCTGCACGCCCTGGCGCAGCACGTCGTCGGCCATCCGGAACGCGTCGACCATCGACACGCGCTTGTCGAGCACCGACAGCAGGCGCGTGTTGGGGATCGTGATGAGCGTGTCGACCTCTTCGGCCAGGGCCTGGATGCCGCGGTCGGCCTGGTCGGCGCGCCGCGAGCCCTCGAACGTGAACGGCTTGGTGACGATCCCGACCGCCAGCGCACCGAGCTCGCGCGTGATCCGCGCCACCACGGGTGCCGCTCCGGTGCCGGTGCCTCCGCCCGAGCCCGCGGCGATGAACACCATGTCCGAGCCCTTGAGCATCGCCTTCAGCTGGTCGTAGGAGTCGAGCGCCGCCTGGCGGCCGATCTCCGGGTCCGACCCCGAGCCGAGGCCGCGGGTCACGTCGCTGCCGATGTGCTGGGTGACCGGGGCGCTCGACTGCTGGAGCGACTGGACGTCGGTGTTGACGGCGATGAAGTCCACGCCCTCGACGCCCGCCTCGATCATCCGGTTGACCGCGTTGACGCCGGCTCCGCCGACGCCGACCACGCGCAGCACGGGCTGAAGCACCGGCTCCGGGTGGGTGGCCGACGGCTCGGGCACCTCGCGGCCGTAGCGGCCGCGGTACTCGTCGTCGCGCCGCGGGCTGCGGTCGAGCATGTTGTCCGGCACGTCGGTGGAGAAGACCTCCTCCAGCCGCTGCTTGGGACCGCGCACGCCCGGCTCCCGGTGCGGCGTTGTGGGCGACGGCGCCTCCCGCCGTACCTCAGGCTCATGGTGGTGGCGCTGGGACGGCGGGGCCGGCCGCAGCTCCTCGAGTCCTTCCACGGGCGAGCGGCGATCGGCCTCGCGGCGCGCGGCGCGCTCCTGGTCGGGAGTCAGCGGACGGGCGGCCTCGCGGGTCTCGACCGACGCCTCGGGGTTCGCGATCGGCCCGTCGAGCCGCTGCTCGGCGGACTGGCGCTCGGCCTGCGGCTCCTCGGCCGGCGTGGCCTGATCCTGCGGGGCGTCCTCGTCGGTGCGGCGGAAGAGCTGCGCGAGGGGGCCCTCGCGCATGCTCGCGCGCTTAGCGCGATCCATTCGAGAGGACCTCTCTGGCGAGTTCTCGGTAGGCATATGCGGCCTTTCCATCCGTGTCGTACTTGAGCACCGACATCCCCTTGACCGGCGCTTCCGCAAACCGGACGGTCTTGGTGATCCTCGTGGCGAACACCCGGTCGCCGAAGTTCTCCTCGAGGAGCTCGATCGCCTCCTTCGCGTGGGTGGTGCGTGAGTCCACCAGCGTGGGGACGATGCCCTCGATTCGGACCTTCGGGTTCAGGTTGTCGCGGATCATCGACAGGGTGTTCTGGAGCTGGATCAGCCCCCTCATCGACAGATACTCGCACTGCACGGGGACGATCACCTTGTCGGCCGCCGTGAGGGCGTTGATCGTGAGCAGCCCGAGGGAGGGCGGAGTGTCGATGCAGATGAAGTCGTAGTCGCCCATGATCGGCGCGAAAGCCTTCTCCAGCGAGCGCTCGCGGCCGATCTGAGTGGACATCGCGATCTCCGCGCCGGCGAGGTCGATCGACGCGCAGGCCACGTCGATCTCACGCGTGCGGATCACGTCCTTGATCGGGATGTGGTGCACGAGCACGTCGTACATCGAAGATTCGAGCGTGTCCGGGTCGATCCCCTGGCTCATCGTGAGGTTGCCCTGAGGGTCCATGTCCACGCAGAGAACGCGGTGGCCCTTCTCGGCGAACGCGCACGCCAGGTTCAGTGTGGTCGTGGTCTTGGCCACGCCGCCCTTCTGGTTGGCGAAGACGATGACCTCGGCCGGCTTCGGCTCCGCCGCCGGAGTCGCCGCGGCGGCGGCCTGCTCGGGAGCGGGCACTGGCTGTACGGTGGAGGGGTCCGGTGCGGGGAGCGTCCCCTCTGGATCGGGCTGGTTAGGCACGGCCGGCTTTCGATCGAAGAGTCCCATGTGCCGTGCGTATTCGTACGGGGTAGGGAGAATCCTTCTGATGGCCGAGCTACTCGACAAGCGCCTGCTGTTCGTCGCCGGTAAGGGCGGCGTCGGCCGCACCACCGTGGCGGCGTCGCTCGGGCTGCTCGCGGCGCGTCGCGGAAAGCGCACGATCGTGGTCGAGGTGGCCGGCCAGGAGCGCGTGTCCAAGTCGTTTCGCCATGCCGGCGTGGGCTACCACGAGGCCGAGCTCGCGGATGGCCTGTTCGGCATGTCGATCGACCCGGACAAGGCGCTCGAGGAGTTCCTCGCCGACCAGGTCGGCTCGAAGCGAATCGCGGGCCTGCTCTTCAACAACCGGATCTTCGAGTACTTCGCCGCCGCAACCCCGGGGATGCGCGAGATGGTGACGATCGGAAAGGTCTGGGAGCTCGCGCTGCTCGAGCGGCGGCGCCGGGGGGACGCGCCGTACGACCTCGTGATCCTCGACGGTCCGCCGACCGGCCAGGGTCTCGGCATGCTGCACACGCCGCTCACGTTCGCCGACGTGGCGCGCGTCGGGCCGATCCGGAAGAAGGCGCTGTTGATCGACAAGTTCCTGCGCGACCCGGCCCAGACCGCCGTCGTGTCGGTGGCGCTGCCCGAGGAGATGCCGGTGAACGAGACCGTGGAGTTCAGCGGCAAGCTCCGCGACCAGATGGGCTACGACCCGGAGCTCGTGGTGATGAACGCCCTGCTGCCCGAGCGCTTCAGCGGCGAGGACGCAGAGACGATCGAGGGCGTGAACGGAGGAAGCGGCGATCCCACCGTCGCGGCGGCGCTGCGCGCCGCGCTCTCCGAGCACCGCCGCTCCCGCTCACAGCGCGCGCAGCTGCGCCGGCTCAAGAAGGGCGTCACCGAGGCGCCGGTGGTCACGCTGCCCTACCTCTTCGACACCGACCTCGGCCTCGACGAGTGGGAGCGGCTGTCCGAGGAGCTGGAGCGGCGGCTGTGAGCGTGGGCGACCTGCTCGAGGGCAAGCACGTCTGCATCTGCGCCGGCTCGGGCGGCGTGGGCAAGACCACCACCGCCGCGGCCGTGGCGATGGGCATGGCCTCGCAGGGGCTGCGCGTGGCCGTGCTCACGATCGACCCGGCCCGCCGGCTGGCCAACTCCCTTGGGCTCTCCGAGCTGGGCAACCAGGCCACGCAGATCGACTCGTCGCTGTTCGAGGAGGCCGGCGTGGAGATGCGCGGCGAGCTCTGGGCGATGATGCTCGACGCCAAGCGCACCTGGGACGACCTGATCGAGAAGCGCGCGCCCGACAAGGCCACGCGCGACGCGGTGCTCGGCAACCGGATCTACCAGGAGCTCTCGAACGCGATCGCCGGGTCCACCGAGTACATGGCGATCGAGAAGCTCTACGAGCTGCACGAGTCCGGCAAGTACGACCTGCTGGTGCTCGACACCCCGCCCACCCGCAACGCCCTCGACTTCCTCGACGCGCCCGACCGGCTCACGCGCTTCATCGACTCGCGCTCGCTCTCGTTCTTCCTCAAGCCCGGGCTGTTCGGCGTGAAGGCGTTCGGCCGCGGCACCGGCGTGCTCTTCTCGCTGCTCAAGCGCCTCACCGGCGTGGACCTGCTGCGCGACCTGTCCGAGTTCTTCGCCAGCTTCGGCGACATGGCGATCGGGATCCGCGACCGCGCCAAGATCGTGGAGGGGCTGCTCGAGGACAGGGGGACGACGTTCCTGCTCGTGACCTCGCCGCGCGGTGACGCCGTGGACGACGTGGTTTTCTTCCGCCAGCGCCTGCGCGAGAACGGGATGCCGTTCGGCGCGGCGATCGTGAACCGCGTGCACGAGGGCGCCGACACGGACGTGAGCGGCGCCGACGTGAACGGCGACCTGGCCGCGCTGCTGGGCGACAAGCTCGCGCGCAAGGTGGCGCGCAACTTCGACGACTACCGCGGGGTGGCGGCGCGCGACGCGGAGAACGTGGCGCGGCTCGAGCGCGAGCTCGACGGCGACCCGCTGGTGCGCGTGCCGCTGCTCGACGAGGACGTGCACGACCTCGCCGGCCTGGCCGAGGTGAACGACTACCTGTTTGCCGCGGACGCGGTCACGGCGTAGGCGACGCGCCGGCTAGACCGGCGCGGACCAGCAGTCGTCGTCGTCGCCCCAGTCGGCGGACGGCGTCACGCCGGCGGTGATGTCCTGTTCGAGGTCCTCCGGCTCCGGGCCGTCGAGGGCGGCGAGCCGCGAGGTGGGCTCGTGGTCCGCGGCCGCGATGCGCGCGGTGGGCTCCTCCGGGGCGGCGGGCCGAGCGGTCGGCTCCTCCGCCACGGCCGTCGCCATCGGCTGGTCGGCGATCGTCAGCTCGTCCACGGGATGGGGAGCCCTTCGCTTGCGCCGCGGGCCGGGCAGGTGGGCCAGCCGCCAGGCAGCCGAGCGCGGGTCGGCGGCGGTGCCGGGACCGTCGGGCGGCCGCTCGCGCGTGACCACGCGGCCGCGGTCGCGGTCCGGCTCGGGCTCGATCGGCTCCTCGTCCGGGACGGTCCGCTCGAAGAGCCCCGGCTCGTGCTCGCCGGTCGCCAGCGGCTCCGGCAGCCCGGGCTCGCGCTCCTCCGGCATCGGGGGCGGCTCGTCGCGCAGGTCCACCACGGGCTCGTCGCGCGTGTCGTGCGCCTGGATCTCGATCGGGTCGGAGCCGGCGAGCAGGATGTCGTCGGCCACGGAGCGCAGGTCGCCGGACAGGTATCCGCAGACCACGTCGCGCAGCAGCGCGCGGACATGGTGCTCGATCTCGTGGACGATCGCGGGCCCCTCGGGGTCGGCCGGGTCGAGCGCCGCGCCGCCCATGGCGGAGCGCTCGATCGCGAAGGCCGTCTCGAGGCGCGCGCGCACGCCGTGGCGTTCGGCCTCCTCGGCGCACAGCGCCGCCAGGCGCGGGCCGAGGCTCGCTCTGCCCGAGTCGTCGTCGGCGTCGAGCATCGCGCGCAGGGCCAGCAGGTAGTCGGAGAGCGCCTCCAGCTCCGACACGCGCTCGCAGCCCATCTCGAAGCGCGCGAGCGCCCAGGCGATGCGGCCCGGCAGCCGCGCTGCGGCCACCAGCTCGGTCAGCTCGGCCAGCTCGCCGTCCTCGGATGCGGTCAGCGTCCACGGCTCGCCGCGCCCGCGGCCGCCGAACGGCAGCGCGATCGGCTGCCAGGTGCCCTCGTCGGCCCGGCCCCAGGCCGGCGCGCCGAAGGTCACACGGCCGGGCTTGAGCAGGCGCATGGCGGTCAGTAGGTTGCGGAAGCGGATGCGCGCCTCGGCCACGGGCAGGCCGCCGTCGGCCTCGATGTCGCGCTCGAGCGCGCAGACGGTGTTGGGGCCCAGGGCCCGCTCGCGCTCGCCGGGCCCGAGCGGCCAGACCGCCTCGGGCGGCGCGGGCACGCGATCCCCGCGCGCGAGGACCATGCCGCCGCCCAGGTCCACGCGCTCGTGCTCGAGCACCAGCCCGTGCACGGTGGCCACCACGGACGCCCGCATCGTGTCCTCGTAGAGCGTGCGCTCGAACTCGGTGTACACGCGCTCGAAGCGCTCCTCCGGGAACTCGAAGCCGGTGGCGTCCTCGTACAGGCGCTCGAGCAGCGCGCGCAGGGCCGGCTCGGAGTCGGCGCCGCCGGGCAGCCCGCGCATGCGCAGGTACGCCTCGGCGCCGGTGCCGAGCGCGCGGGCGGCGCAGTCGAAGCTCGGCTGCCCGCGGAGCGAGTCCCAGCGCGCGCCGATGAACTCGGACGTGAGCGGCTGGTAGCGGTAGAGCACCGAGCCGGTGCCGGGCTCCTCGAGCACGTCGTAGGGAAGCTCGGCGCCGGAGTTGACGGCGGAGGTGAGTAACGACGCGGACTCGAGAGCGAAGTCACGGAGCGCGTCGTGAAGCTCGCGGTTGCGCATGACACACGTGGTTCGCCACGTGCGCGCGCGGTCCTTTCGCGAGGGTCGCTACGCCAGCGCGGCGGCGACCGGCTGCGGCTCCGGAACTTCGCACGGCCCGTGCGCGTCGAGCCACTCGCGGCCGAAGTCCCGCATCACCTCGATGATCGGGATGAGCGCCAGGCCCTTCTCGGTCAGGGCGTATTCCACCCGCGGCGGGACCTCGGGGAACGTCCTGCGCTCCAGCACGCCCTCAGCCTCGAGCTCGCGCAGGCGCAGCGAGAGCGTGCGCGGGCTGATGCCGGCGAGGGAGCGCTCGAGCTCGCAGAACCGGGTGCGGCCCTGGGCCAGATCGCGCACCACCAGCATCGTCCACTTGGTGCAGACAAGCTCGGCGGTGGCGCAAACCGGGCACGAATCGCTGCGAGCACCTTGCTTCATTAAGTGAAGTCTAGCGCTACAAGGGCCGCCACGGCCGGGGTAGAAGCTCTGGAAGCGGAACGGGTTCTGCTGGGCGTCTGTGCCGTAGCCGAGCGCCTGCTCGCTCGACTCGACGCCGAGGCCGGGCGGCGGCTCGGCGGCGGTCGTACCGTCGGCCGGCTCGCTCGCCGTCCGGGTATTGCGGCCACCCTGGCCGGTGAGGGGGAAGCGGCCGCCACAACGTACTCAAGCCGCGAGACGTTCAACCGTTCCCGTCTCGCGATGGACACGAAGCGGACCATTTCCAGCTAACGCATCTGAAAGTGAGCTGTTGATAAGAAAGGCGGCTGAGTTCCAGAAGAACAGCCATCCTTCCGTCGTCTCCACGGTCGCCTCCAGGTCTAGTGCGAGCTCTGTTCCAATCAATTCGGAGAGGCGG
>JAXDJC010000175.1:0-5099 GCA_034663685.1 Thermoleophilaceae bacterium | reverse complement strand
TGAGGCGGCGGCTGCTCGCTCACGCGCCCACCGGCTCCTCGGCCGGCTTCTCGAACCGCACCGACAGCGCCCCGTCCTCGAACTGCGCCGACCGCGGCCTGTAGGTGGCCAGCGCCTGCGGCAGGATGATCGTCCGCTTCTGGTCGCCCACGCGGACCACCACCTCAAGCCCGATCTTCTTCAGGTCGATCTCCGACTTCTCCACGAACGGGATCGGCAGCCGCAGCGTGGCGGTGCCGTTGTTGGACGTCAGCTCCTGCGCCAGGTCGTGGTGAAGCAGCGCCTCCGCGTCGTGCTCCGCGAAGACCTCGTCCGCCAGGCGATCCAGCATCGCCTCCCCGGCCACCTCCTGCTCGAAGTAGGGGGCGGTGAGGATCGGGACGGGCGCGAAGGCGGACCGAACCAGCTCCATGTGCTCCTGCTGGGTGGCGCGCCAGCCGGCGAAGTAGCCGCCGTCGACCTCCTCGGGGAAGATGCGGTTCACGACCACCGCGTCGGTCAGGTAGCCGTACAGGTTCAGGTAGGTGTAGGTGCGCATCGACTCGCGGATGACCATGCGGTCCGGGTTCATCACGAGCCGGATCGAGGTGGCCTCGCGGTCGCGCAGGATGCCGTTCATCGCCACCAGGTTGTTCATCAGGCGCTCCACGTCGTCGAACACCCGCTCGGGGGGCAGCGACACGTCAAGCAGCGTGCGCGCGAATGGCCGCGCGGCGGCCATGAGCCGGCGCTCGATCGGGAACACCTTCTCCAGCCACCAGCTGGCCACGTCCGGGAACGACAGGAGCCGCAGCGTCTCGCCGGTCGGCGCGCAGTCCACCACCACCGCGTCGTACTCGCCGTCCTCGTGGTGGCGCTTGATCTGCAGCAGCGAGAACAGCTCGTCCATGCCCGGCGGCACGGTCAGCTCGTCGGCGGTGATCCGGTCGATCCCCTGCTCGGTGAGCATCTCGCCCATCCAGTCCTGCACCGCCTCCCAGTGGTGCTCCATCTCGTCCTGGGCCTGCACCTCCTGGCCCCAGAGGTTCTCGCCGCACTGGGAAGGGGTGCCGCCCAGCTCGGCGTCGAGCGAGTCGGAGAGGCTGTGGGCGGGGTCGGTGGAGACGATCACCGTGCGCAGCCCGGCGGCGGCGCAGCGGCGGGCGGTGGCGGCGGCCACGCTCGTCTTGCCCACGCCTCCCTTGCCCGTGTAGAGGATCGTGCGGGGCGGCATAGCCGCCCATCGTATCCGGGCTCAGCCGCTCTTCACGGTGATCGTGCGCGTGATCACCGTCTTGTTCTTGCGCAGGTCGAGCGCCTCGATCGCGAGGCTGTACGTGCCGGGCTTCGAGGGCTGCCACGTGAACGAGCGCCGGCCGCGGAAGAACCTGATCTGGCTGCTGTAGACCTGCGTGCCCGACGCGTCCGTGATCCTGGCCGTCACGCACGAGACCTTGTTCAAGGTGAACGTGAGCGCCGTGCGGTGGCCGCTGGCCGTGCTCGAGGGCCCCGCGTACGCGACCCGCGGCGCCGCCTTCTTGTAGGCGTTGAAGCGGTCGGCCCGCCGGCAGTACGCGCTCGCCTTGGTGCGGGAGCAGAGGTTCTCCAGGAAGGTGGTGACCACGTTGTGGTAGTTGAGGTTCGACTCCGAGCCGCCCAGGCTGTAGAGCGACCACGACCCGGTGTCCACGCGCGGGAGCTCCAGGCGGGCGGAGCGGTCGCCGGCCCGGAACAGCGCCATCGCCCTGCTGTCCTTGGCCACGGTCGCGTAGTCGTAGAGGCCGGTGATCGTCTGGAGGAACGCGTTCATCACGCGAAGGCCGGGCGCGAACGAGTAGAGGACGTAGTCGCTGCCGCCGCCCTGCCCGCCCACGCGCACGCCCGTGGGCGTGGAGTGCTCGAAGATCCCCAGCGCCTGCTTGGCCACCGCGAGGTACGACTTCTCGCCCAGCAGCAGCGACCCCCGCGCGAGCGCCTGGATCGCCGTGCCCTGCGCCATCCCGCTGACCCACGGGGGCGAGCCGCCGCTGAACGGGAACCAGTACTCCCACGTGGTGAAGCCGCCGCGGGAGGAGCGGATGGCCACCAGCTCGTCCAGCAGCAGCCTGAGCGCCGCCTGGTCGCAGCGCGCCTCCTTGCGGCGGCAGGCGGTGTAGATCCCGTTGGCCTTGCCGAAGTTGGCGAGCGGCTGGATCTGGAGCCCGTTGCCCGGGTAGTACTGGAACACGAGCTGGCTGCCGTAGAACTCGATCCGCGAGCCGGCGCCCCCGGTCGAGGCGGGCTGGCAGGGCTCAGCCGGCACGTCGCCGCGCGCGGGGAACTTGGGGTCGCCCCCCCAGAAGTCGGTGTTGCGCTCGAGCTGGAGGAACAGCGCGGGCATTCGGCTGCCCGTGAGCCGGCCGGCGCCGGCGAGCCGCTCGAGCCCGGAGATCACACTGGCCAGCTCGTTGCGGTAGCTCCCGCTGAGCTTGGCGCGCGTGGACTTGGCGCCGCTGTAGTCCTTCCTGTACTTGGAGGCGTCCGCGGCGCTGATCTGCTTGCGCGCGAGCGCCGTGTCGATCGCCTGGTTGACCGAGGTGGCCGACGCGCGCAGAGCCGGCTGCGGGGCCCGGCAGGGGCCGGGCGGCGCCGGCGGGTCGCTCAGTGCCGGGGGAGGCAGGGCCGGGTCGTCGTGGCGCTCGAGCTGCCGGCCGTCCCAGTGCAGGACCGGGCTCGCCTGAACGGGCGCGGCGAGCGCCAGCGCGACCAGCACGGCCAGACTCGCTGAGAAGGTGATTCTGCTCACGGCTGCCTCTTGTACCCTCGATCGACTCCGACCGCGCCGCCCCGCGGCCCCCTGAACGAAACCTTGCGCGCCTCTCCGATACTGGTAGCAACCGCTGTTCTGCTCGCGGGTTGCGGCGGCGGGGGCAGTGGCAAGGACGGCCGCGAGCTGCTGCGCAAGGGCTTCGGCGCCTCGATCGGCACCGCCAACATCTCGGTCGACCTGACCGCCAACCTCGACGGAATCAAGCAGCAGGACGGCCAGGGGCCGGTCCGGATCAAGCTGGCCGGCCCGTACCGGTCGAACGGTAGGGGCAAGCTGCCGGACGCCAAGCTCGACGTGATCATCTCGGGCGGCGGCCAGACGTTCACGATGGGGCTGATCTCCACCGGCACGCGCGCCTACGTGGTCTTCGGCGGCACGCCGTACGAGGTCAGCGCTCCCACGGTCCGGCGGCTCAACGGGAGCGGCCAGGCCACCGGCACCGGGGCGCGCGGCACGCTCAGGAGCCGCTTCGGCGTGGACCCGCTCAACTGGGTCGCCGACGCCTCCGACGAGGGCGGCGCGACCGTGAACGGGATCCCCACGCGCCACGTGCGCGCGAACGTGGACATCAGGCGCACGCTGCGCGACCTGAACGGCGTGGTGGCCAAGACCTCGCCGGCCGGACGGCCGCCGCCGACCCTGGACGACAAGCAGATCGAAGGGATCGCCAAGGTCGTGAAGGATCCCAAGCTCGATGTGTACGTGGGCCGCGACGACGGCAAGATCAGGCGCTTCTCACTCGACCTCTCGTTCGACGTGCCGGAGAAGGACCGGGCGCGCCTGAACGGGCTGAAGAGCGGCACGATCACGCTCGACGTGGAGCTGACCGAGGTGGGGCGGCCCCAGCGCATCGATGACCCGCAGGGCCCGCGCCCGATGGCCGACCTGAACAGGCTGCTGGGCGGCCGCGGCATCCTGGGCCTGCTGT
The DNA here is from genome assembly GCA_034663685.1 of Thermoleophilaceae bacterium. Lineage (GTDB taxonomy): Bacteria > Actinomycetota > Thermoleophilia > Solirubrobacterales > Thermoleophilaceae > AC-37. The sequence goes on along the minus strand of JAXDJC010000175.1, from coordinate 1,383 downwards.
TCGGCATCACCACCGGCACCCCGCAGCAGGGGGGCGCCGGCTCGCCCACGCCGCAGCAGATGCAGGCCTACCGCGACTGCGTGGGCAGGGCGAGCCCGAACGACACCGTCGCGATCGACCGCTGCCGGGCCGCGCTGCGCTGAGGCACCGCGGCGCCCGAGCGCAGGGCCTCAGGCCGGAGCCGGCTCCACGTCGAAGTTGCGCTCGTAGAGCTCCTGCACTCGCGCCAGCTCGTCCGCGGTGAGGTCCGGCGCGCCGGCGGCGCCCGCGAACTCCTCCAGCTCGGCCAGCGTGCCGATCGTGGGGATGACGGCGGCCATCCCCGGCTGCGCGAGCACGAACTTGAGCGCGGCCTGGGTCATCGTGCGCTCGCCCTCGATCACCAGGAAGCGGAGCTGGTCGATCTTCTTGAGGCCGTCCACCAGCCACTGGCGTGGACGGTGGCGGCGGTGGTCGCCGGGCCCGAACTCGGTGTCGAGCGTGTACTTGTCCTCGAGCAGGCCGCTGGAGGTGGGCACCCGCGCCATGATCCCCGTGCCGGTGCTCGAGGCGGCCTCGAGGAAGTCGCTGCCGGGCTGCTGCTCGAGCAGGTTGTAGACCGTCTGGAGCGCCGCGATGTCGCGCTTCTCGAGCGCGTGCAGCCCCTCCTCGCGCCAGCCGATCGCCGGCCCCAGCGCCACGCCGTAGTGCCGGATCTTGCCCTCGTCGCGGAGCGCCTCGAGCTCGGCGAAGAGGTCGTCGGCGTCGACGGCGTCCATGCGCGCGTTGTGGAGCTGGTAGAGGTCCACGTGGTCGGTGTCCAGCCGGCGCAGGCTGTCCTCGAGCGCCTGGCGCGTGTGTGCGGGCGACCAGTCGTGCGGGCGCTCGCCCTCCGAGTGCGCCTGGCGGCCGGAGTCGAGCACGTAGCCGAACTTGGTGGAGATCTGGATCGAGTCGCGGTCGGCCTGCGCCAGCGCCCTGCCCACGATCTCCTCGTTGAGGCCCTGCCCGTACACGTCGCCGGTGTCGAAGAACGTGATGCCGAGCTCCAGCGCGCGGCCGATCAGGCGGTCCGGATCGTCCGTGTCGCCCCACCAGGTGGACCCGAGCGCCCAGGTGCCGAAGGCGATCTCGGAGGCGGTGAGGCCGGTGTTGCCGAAGTTGCGCTGGCGCACGAGCGGAGCCAGTTTAGTTCGTAGGCTCCCCGGCGATGGTGCACCCGCTCGTCGAGTGGGGCGTGTTGATCGCCGCCCTGTTCGTCTTCCTCTGGCTCGACCTCCACTTCTTCGCCCGCGGGCGCGAGCCGACCTTCCGCGAGGGCGTGATCTGGTCGATCGGGTGGCTCGTGGTGAGCCTCTCCGCGTCGCTCGTGATCGTGGCCACCGACGGCAGCAAGGACGCCGT
>JAXDJC010000157.1:0-17772 GCA_034663685.1 Thermoleophilaceae bacterium | reverse complement strand
CGACTACCTGCAGGCCGCCGCGCACGGCCGCACGCGCAGCCGCGCCTGGTGGGATCGCCACCGCGGCTGGTACCGCGAGCGGCTCGGCGACCACGGCAAGTACCCGCTCGCCACCCTCTGGGGCGCGTTCCCCCTCTTCGAGGCCACGAGCGCGCTGGCCATCGCCGATCCGAGCGGGCCACGCCGCGCGGCGGTCCGGACGTTCGCCAAGGGCGCCGCGCGCTACTGGAACGCGAACCTGCGCCCGGTCCCCGGCTTCGCCCCGTACCCGGGTGACCGCAGCCCGAAGGACCGGACCTGGTTCGACGACAACGGGTGGTGGGGCATCGCGTTCTACGACGCCTACCGCGCCACGGGCAACGCGAGCTACCTGGGCTATTCCAAGCGCGCGCTCACCTTCATCGACAAGGCCGGATGGGACCGCCGCCGGGGCGGGCTCTGGTGGGACACCAAGCACACGCACAAGGCCGGCGAATCCCTGGCCGGAGGAACCCTGCTCGCCGCCTCGCTCTATCACGAGACGCACGCGGCGCGGTACCTCTCGATCGCAAAGAGGTACATCGCCTGGGCGGACGAGGAGTTCCGCGGCGCGGACGGCCTCTACGACCGCAGCGAGGACGACGAGACGCCCATGCCGTACGTGCAGGGGCCGATGTTCGCCGCGTTCGCGCTCATCTGCGCGAGCACCGGCGATCAGTCCTACTGCGATCGGGCCGAGCAGCTCGCCACCCGCTCCACCAAGCGCTTCCCCAGGCTCAGCATGGGCCCGCAGTACGACGCCATCTACGTCCGCTGCCTGCTGGAGCTCTATCGCATGCACCACAACCCGCGCTGGTACGAGATCGCGGAGGCGGAGGCGGAGCGGGCCATCGAGAACGGCCGCGCGGCCAACGGGCTCTACCTCCGCAACTGGGACGGTGGCTCGCCGCAGGCGATCGGCACCCGGCCGAACATGCTCCAGACGCACGCGGCCACCACCAGCGTGATCGCCTGGATGGCGGCCGCCGACCCTCCGGCTTCCCCTTGAACCGCAACAGCAGGGCGGCCGCCGGGTTATCGACCTCTTGATGCCGGCCTGGAAGCCGATCCTGCTCGCGGCGCTGCTGGCGCCGGTGCTCGCCCTCGCCATCGCCCCCGCGCCCGCCCGCGCCGGCGACCGGACGAGCCTCGCCCGCGCCACCACGTCGTACGGGGCGCTGCAGAAGTACCTGTACGTGCCGAGCCGGCGCCTCTACCGCGGCTCGCCGTACTCGTTCGTCTGGCCGTTCTCGCAGGCGTTCGCCGCCACCGTGGCGATGGGCTCGCTGCCGGGCGTGGGCGGGCGCTACGACCGCCACGTGCGCGACCGCATCGCCGGGCTCGGCTCGTACTGGAATCCGGACAAGAAGCCGCCGGGGTACGAGGGCGCGGTGCGCCCGCCGCTCGGGAAGGGCGGCGACATCGGCTATGACGACAACGAGTGGATCGGGCTCGAGCTGCTCCGCCGCTACCAGCGAACGCACGCCACGTCGATGCTGAACCGGGCCAAGCAGCTCTTCAGCCTGGTCGTGTTCGGCTGGGACACGGACCCGACCCACCCGTGTCCCGGCGGCGTGCTCTTCTCGCAGGCGCTGAACAACCGCGACCGCAACACCGTCTCGAACGCGCCGGGCGTGGAGCTGGGCCTGCGCCTCTTCCAGGTGGTCCACGACCCGTACTACCTCGACTGGTCCAAGCGCTTCTACAACTGGGTGCAGACCTGCATGCTGAGCGCGAGCGGCCTCTACGAGGATCACATCGACTTCGACGGCGCCGTGGACCGAACGATCTGGTCCTACAACCAGGGCACGATGATCGGCTCGAACGTACTGATGTGGAAGGTCACCGGGCGGCGCGGCTACCTCCGGCGCGCGCAGGAGGGCGCGAACACGGCGCTCGGCTACTTCACGCCGAGCCGCCTGCGCAGCCAGCCGCCGTTCTTCGTGGCGATCTTCATGGACAACCTGCTCGCGCTCGACGCGGTGCGCCCGCGCAGCGCCTACCGGGCCGCCGTTCGCTCCTACGCCAACTGGGCGTGGCGGGCGCGGCGAAGCGCCCAGACCGGGCTGTTCAACTTCCAGACCGACGGCGGCCGCGTGCTCGAGCAGGCCGCGATGGTGCGGATCTACGCCGCGCTGGCGGGCGCGGCCTCGCCGGTCTGAGCGACGTCCGCGTCGGAGACGGGCTCAGCGTGCCGCCTGAAGCGCGGCAGCACCGCGGCGGCCGCGAGCGTGATGAGGGTGACGCCGGCGGCCACGAAGACCAGGTGCGATATCGGGTAGTCGCCGAACTTCTCGTGCACGGCGGTCGGGTCGCCGGCGGCCACGATCCGCTTCTCGGCGGCGTGGTCGATGCCGAGCCAGCGCGGCGCGAGGATGGCCAGGACGGCCCAGGCGCCGGCGGTCGCCGCGCCGCCGGCGAGCGCCCGCGCGCTCACGGGCCCGCCCGGGGGCGTGGCGAGCCACGCGAGCACCCCGGCCCCGGCGACCAGCAGGTAGAACGGGATGAACGCCGCCCACCCCTCGAGGCCGGTGGCGTGTGTGACCACGCTCGCCTGGAAGTAGTTCAGCTCGAGCAGGTGCATCCAGATGCCGGTGTCGGCCTCTGACGAGACGAGCGGCGTGGCGAGCGTGGGGATGGCCATGGCGGCCACTGATGCGGCGGCGAGCGCCAGCGTGGGCAGCGGCCAGCGCTTGAACGACAGCGCGAGCGGAAGCGCCAGGAAGGGCAGCGTGGTGATCAGGAAGCGCGGTCCCGGCACCTGGCCCCCGTACGGCAGGTAGTAGCCCGAGTTGTACGCCACGAAGATGAACGCGACGGCGCCGATCACGATCGCCTCGGAGCGGCGCCCGCGGCGGTAGAGCAGCACCGTGCCCACGATGCCCATCACCAGCACCGGCGCGAGCGTGAGCAGCCCGCGCGAGCTGAACAGGAGCTCGATCGCCACCAGCGGGCTGGGCAGCCGGATGCCGAAGAAGCCCCCCTGGTTCTTGGGGATGTCGGCGTAGGCCACGTGGGTGAACGACCCGTACGCCCATTTGTCGAACAGGGCGAGTGGGACCACGCCCACCGCCACGCCCGCCGAGTAGACCGCGCCGCGCCGCAGCCAATCGCCGCGCGAGATGGCGTAGATGCCGAGCACGATCCCCACGAACAGCAGCGGGTACTCGGTGGTGATCGCGTACCCGATGAGCCCCCCCGCGAGCGCGTACGCCCACAGCCGGTCGGGGCCGTCGCGCTCCCGTTCGCGCCACAGCAGGACGAAGGCGGCGAAGCCCAGGAACGCCGACAGCACGTGCGAGAAGAGCATCGTCGAGAACGGCAGGAACAGCGTGCCCCCGCCGAGGGCGATCGCGGCGGGGGTGCCGTAGCCCGGTTCCAACCGGTCGCCCACGTAGCGGACCAGCAGCATCGTGCCGAGGGCGGGGAGCAGCGCGGCCCACAGCCCGAGGATCCAGATCGCCTGGTCGTTCTTGCCGTGGTAGAAGCGCTTGAGATGAGGGGTCACGCCGGTGACCCGGAGCGTCTTGTAGAGCGGCAGGGCCACGAGCGCCGTGCCCGGCGCCCGCGCCGAGTACCAGCGGCCCTTGTAGAACGCCTTGTCGCCGGTGGTGCGCTGGTAGCGGTCGATCTGCGGCATCCCGCGGTCGAGCGAGCGCACGAGCGCGTAGTGCGACGACTGGTTCCAGGAGAAGATCTGGATCACGGTGGCGGCGCCGAGGGCGAGCGTGACGATCGCGAGCACGCCCACGTGGCGCTTCAGGAATCGAGCCGCTCTATCCACGCGGTGACCGGGTGAGCTTGCGGGTCGGATGGGCCACGGGCTTCAGGTCGTAACGAATAACCGACCCGGCGCGCGTGCGCCGCAGAGGGAGGCCGGCCACCGGGCGGCGCACCATCCTCCGCAGGTCGGGCGGGTGCACGTTCTTCCACTTGCGCTGGAGCGGGAGCCGCGTCACGTCCAGGTGGATCAGCACGGTGCGCACCCCGAGTCGCCGCAGCCGACCGACCGTGCGGCGGCTGGGGAAGCGGTCCATCTGGAGCATCAGCTCGCCCATCGACGGGATCGGGAACGTGGACACGCCGTTGACGATCGGCTGGAAGCGGTCGACCGACCAGAGCTGGTAGAGCCGGTCGTACGCGGCGTTGGCCGGCAGCTCGAGCTGCGGCGCGGGCGCTGCGGCGAGGGCGGCGGGCGCCGGCGGCACGCTGGGGTTGGGCATGCTGCCGCGGCCCTCCACCAGCACGGCGCCCGCGAGCACGACGGCACAGGCCACCGGCACCGCGGCGCCCATCCGCGGCGGCAGCGCGCGGCGGCGCGCCTCCACGACGCTCAGGAGACGGTGGGTGCCGGCCGCGGCCAGCAGCGCCAGGCCGAGCGACGTGAGCGTGATCAGCCTGCCCGGCGTGCGCACGCCGTTCCACCCCGGCGCGTGGTCGAGCACCAGCCTGTAGGTGAACCTCCCGTCGAGCACCCCGAAGCCGAGCGACAGCAGCCCGACCACGGCGATCGCCACCGCCAGCCCGATCCGGAGCCGGCGCGAGTAGGCGCTGCCCGCGACAAGCCCGATCACGGCGAGCAGGAATATGACCAGCCCCGGGAACTGGTTCTGCTCGTTCGGCGAGCGCAGCGTCCTGCGCACGGGCTTCGTGACGCCGCCCCACACGCGGTCCTCGACCGGCGCCGACAGGAACGCCTTGGGCGGCGCCGAGTACTTGGCCACCTCGGCCGGATCGCGCTTGGCCGTGGGGTAGTCGTGAGCCACCCGGAGCAGCGGGCGGGCCTGCACCGCGCTCACCGCGCCGAGCACGATCATGCCCGCCAGCGTGGCGGCGATCACGCGCCGCCCGATCGCGGGGCGGCCCGACCGCCACCACCACACCGCGACCACCACTCCGAGCACGGCCAGCAGGTACACGAGCTGGAGCCCGAGGGTGAAGCCCAGGCTGAGCTGCCAGGCCGCGACCAGCCAGCCGACTGCCACGAGCGCGGCGCTCTCGCGCCGGTAGCCGCGCAGCATGAAGAACAGCGCCAGCGGGATCCCGCCGCTCGAGATCACGTGCAGGTGCCCGTTCATCGTCAGCCGGAACGGCGCGTACGCGAACGCCACTCCCGCCACCACCGCGGCGATCCGCCGCACCCCGAGCTCGCGGGCCAGCAGGTAGGCCCCGACGAAGCAGAGGGCGTAGGAGAAGAGGAACAGGAGGTTGTAGCGGACGACCGCGGCATGGACGCCGTTCCCGACCACGCCGGCCGGCGCGTACCCGATCAGCGAGTCCGAGAAGCCGAGGCTGTTGGCCAGCGGCCAGAAGGCGTTCGACTGGTACAGGTTCGCGGGGTCGTGGACCAGCGCGTGCCCGACCCAGGCAAGCTGCCACGCCGTGCGCGTGGGATCGCCCAGGTCCTGGGCGATGTGCGTGCCGAGGTGCGCCGGGAGCGGCCAGTTCATGAGGATCGACAGCACGATCCCGGCCACGATCACCAGCGCGATCTCGCCGCGGGCGAGCGCCGGGCTGCGCGCCGGCGAGCCGGTCTCCGCCGCCGCCGGCGGGGCGGGAGCCCGCGCTTCGCGAGCCACCGGGGTGGGCGCTGTGGTCATACTGGAGCGGTCGCTCGCGCTGCCCGCGAGCCGCCCTTCAGATGGCAACGGACACCGCCCCAAGCCGGCGAGCGCGGCTTCGCCGCCCGTCGCTCCCCACCCTGCTGATCGCCGCCTTCGCGGTGGTGCTCACGACCGCCGCCGTGGTCAACGGCGTGCAGACGGTGCGCGACAACAAGCGCGTGAAGGTGGACAAGAAGGTGGCCAAGCGCTGGTTCGGGGCCCACGCGTCCCTCGGGCGGTTCGGGCCGGCGAGGCTCAAGGTCGGGGGGGACAGGGACATGGTCTGCAGGGCGCGCAGCGCGAACAGCGGCGCCGCCAGCCCGGTCGACGGGTATTGCATCGTCATCTCAGCCCGGAGCACCGGCTCGACGGAGATCCTGGCGAGCTACCGCTGCTTCTACCCGCGCGCCGCCGCGCGCGGCCTGCCCACGCAGCCGCGCTGCCTGCCCCGCCACGGAGGCTGAGGCCGGTCACCGGACGAACACCGTCCACCGCATGGCGAGGAAGTAGACCAGCAGCATCATCGTGACGGCCTGGAGCCGCCGGTCGCGCGACACCGCCGCGAACGGCAGCGGCCAGAGCACGTACCAACCGAGCAGCCACGAGCTCGTCAGCACGAACGCGACCAGCGACCAGCCGGTGGCCGCGACCCAGTCCATCGTCCCCTTCCACACGGCCCAGGCGAGCAGCGCGAGCGACCCGATCAGCAGCAGGCGCGCCACGAGCCGCACGTCGGACGTGACCCCATTGAGGCCCACGAGCTGGGCGAGCTGGTTGGGGATCGCGTCCGCCGACACCAGCCGCTGCTGGCGCTTGAGCACCTTGAACTGCCCCAGGGCGCCGCTGCCGAACACGGTGTAGGCGAGCACGATCATCGGGGTCACGGCTGCGAGCGCGCCGATCACCACGCGCTGCTTCTCGCGCGAGCGCAGGAAGAGGAACGGCATCATCACCCCGCCGGTGATCTTGATGGCCGCGCTCAGCACCACGGCGGCCGCGGCGGGCGCCTCGCGCCCCCCGAGCACCAGCGTCACGGCGCCCATCATCAGGGCGAGCATGATCAGGTCGTTGTGGCCGCCGCCCACGCCGTAGACGAGCAGCACCGGATTGAGCCCGACCCATGCCGCGGCCCGAACGGGATCGCGCCCGAGCTGCTTGGCCACGCGCCAGGTGAGCGCCACGAGGCCCAGGCTCGTGGCCGCCGTGACCACCTTGATGACCCACATCGCCGCCGACACCGGCAGGAACGCGAGCGGGTAGGTCCCGACCGTGAACAGCGGCCCGTACGCGCTGCCCACGTGCTTCCACGCGACGAACACATAGGACGGGTCGTTGGGGAACAGGAACGGCCCGTGCAGGTACGGGTCGGTGCCGTGCCGCGCACCCAGGCGGGCGTAGCCGATGTAGCTGAAGATGTCCTTCGAGATCAGCGGGGGCGCGATGGTGAAGAGAACGTGCAGCAGCACGATCGCCCCGATCACCCAACGCGTGCGCACCGACGACAGGCAGGCGAGCGTGGCCAGGTAGCAGGCGAACAGCGCGACGATCACGAGGATCGTCTGCTCGCCGGTCAGGGTGCTCGACACGATCCCGTGCAGCGGGCCCGCGAGCCAGCCCGTGAAGTCGCGCCGGCTCGCCGGCACGACGTACGAGACCCCGGCCGCCGCGCACACGCAGAGCAGCACGCTCAGCGCGCCCGTGAGGAGGATCGAGCCGTAGCCGACCGCCTGGCGGGCACGCCGCGCCAGCGCCGCGACCGCCGGCGCGGCCGGCGTGACGGTTGCCTGGCTCACCGGCCGGCTCCCTGCACGAGAAGGGCCACGTGCCCGGTGCCCAGGCTGGCGCGCCTCAGGTCCGCACGGCGCACGGTGTGCGGCGGGCCGCGGAAGCGCGTGAGCGTGAACTGGCCGAAGCGGCGCCGGTCGAACTCGCGGAAGCCGGGCACCGGCGCCCGCCGGCGGGCGCGGCCCGCCTGGGCGAAGCTGAGGACGTCGACCTCGGACACGGTCGCCGGGCCGGTGGCGCGCCGCGTTCGCGGAAGGTAGTAGGCGATCGGGTCGTCGCCGATGAAGGGGACGATCACGGCACGATCGGTCGCGGTCGAGCCGATCGCCGCGGCCGCGCGGCGCCAGTCGGCGCGCTGGAGCTTCACGTCTGAGCTGACGGCCACCACGGCGGCGACGTTAACGACGCACAGGACGAACGCGGCGAGGAGACCGGCGCGATTGGCGCGCGCGGCCGCGAATCCCGCCGCCGGAACGAGCAGCAGGACCACCAGCGCGGGGATCAGGTTGCGCGGGTAGAAGAAGTCGATCCCCACGGCCATGAGGAGCGCAGGCACGAGCAGTGCGGCGCCGCCGAGCGCGGCCGGGGCTGCCACGCGCCGCCGCTCGCCCTCGTCCGCGCGGGTGACCAGCAGCAGGAGGCCGGCGGCCAGCGCGGCCCCGCCAACCACCCAGAGCAGTGCCGACGGCGCGCCGCTCGGCCCGGCCACGAACGCCTTGGCCGTGTTCACGATCCGCGTGCCGGGCGGGATGCGCGCGATCCAGGTGTCGTGGTGCAGATGCGATTGGTGGATCGCCAGCGGCACCAGCGCCGCGCCGGCTGCGCCGGTGGCGATCGCCGCGAGCTTGGGCGCGCGCAGGCCGCGCGTGGCGGCCAGCAGCCAGACCGCCTCGGGAACGACGAGGAACGCCGTGAAGTAGTGCGTCGCGAGCGCCAGGCTCGCCACCGCGACCCAGGCCGCCAGGCGCCGGCCGGCCGGCTCCTCGAGCGCGCGCTGGAGGCACAGGAGCGACAGCCCGGAGAGCAGCGCGGCCAGCTCGTAGGCGCGCGCCTCCTGCGAGTACCAGACCAGGAAGGGCGAGACCGCGACCAGAGCCGCGAGCATCGTGCCCGCGCGTGGCCAGAGGCGCCTGCCGGCCGCGTACATGGTGGGCACGAGCGCCACGCCGCAGACGGCCGACAGCGAGCGGATCCCGAACTCGCTCACGCCGAACACGCGCGTCCAGAGCCAGGCCAGGACGTAGTACGCGGGCGGCGTGGCCTCGCTCGATGCGGTGAGGCTGAGCGTGTCCCCGAGGCTCGGCCTCAGCACACGCCCGACGGTCACCGCCTCGTCGTGCCAGAAGCTCTGGTCGGAGAGCGTGGGGAACCGCAGCGCCGCCGCCACGGCCACGAGCGCCGCGAGCACGGCCAGGTCCCCGCGCGCCAGCGGGATCGCGGCGTCGACTCGACCGCGGAGCGGGCGTGCGTGCTGAACCAGGGTTGACTGCATGCAGGGAACCCGCACTTGGTACCAGAACGCACGGGCCCTGAACGTATCCTGAACCGGCGCGCGGGTTGGCGCACGGCGCCGGGCGGCACCCGGCGCGAGGGTGCCCGTTTGCCCGGGGAGGCCACCGGGCACGGATCAGACATGCCCTCACTCAACCCGCTCAAGCACCTCGCCCGCGTCACGCCCGCGCCGCTCGACGGAATCGTCGAGCTTGGCGCAACCGCCATCGACGACCTGGTCGCCGCCGCGCGCATGATCGATCGCGGCCTCCCCGGCAACAGCCTCGACGAGTGGGACGCCGACCACATCCGGCGCACGCTGCCGCTCAACCGCGCGCTCGTGCGCGCCTACTTCCGCTCCGAGGTCGTGGGCCTCGAGAACATCCCGGACGGGCCGGCGCTGCTCGTCGGCAACCACTCCGGCGGAACGCTGATCGCCGACACGTTCGCGTTCGCCTACGAGTTCTACGACCACTTCGGCCCCGACCGCCGCTTTCACCAGCTGGCCCACGACGTGGCCGCGCGGATGCCCGGCTTCGGCATGCTGCGCCGCTACGGCGTGCTCGCGGCGTCGCACGAGAATGCGAAGAAGGCGTTCGCCAAGGGTGCGCCCGTGCTCGTGTACCCGGGCGGCGACTGGGAGACGTTCCGCCCCAGCTGGCACTCGGACCGGATCGAGTTCGGCGGCCGCAAGGGCTTCATCAAGCTGGCGCTCGAGGAGAACGTGCCGATCGTGCCGGTCGTGGCGATCGGGGGCCAGGAGACCGCACTGTTCGTGACGCGCGGCCGGCGCCTCGCCAAGCTCACCGGCCTCGACCGCTTCGCGCGCATCAAGGTGCTGCCGATCGCGATCGCGCCGCCGTTCGGCATCAGCGTGCTGGACCTGCCCACCCGGCTGCCGCTGCCGGCCAAGATCAAGGTGGAGGTCCGTCCCCCGATCGATCTGCGCGAGCGCTTCGGGCCCGCGGCCGACGTCGACGACATCTACGACGAGGTCACCGGGGAGATGCAGGAGTCGCTCAGCGCGCTCTCCGAGGAGCGCACCGTCCCGATCGTCGGCTGAGGCCGCGCCCAAGGCGCCGCGGCCCTGAGCGGTGCTACCCGCCGACGCGCGTGGCCGTGGCGGCCGAGCCGCCGTTCGGCGACGCCTCGCCGCCGCCGTACGCGGGCCGGGCCGGGGTGACCGCGGGCTTCTCCGCGCCGGCGATCGCCTGCGCCGCCATCCGCCCGCTGAACACGCAGCCCCCGAGGAACGTCCCCTCCAGCGACCGCTTGCCGTGGAGGTTGCCGCCGCCGAACCCCGCCGCCTCACCGGCGGCGTAGAGCCCGTCGACGGCGCTCCCGTCCGCCCGCAGCACCCGCCCGCCGAGGTCGGTCTGGATCCCGCCGAGCGACTTGCGGCTCATCGGCTGGAGCCGGATCGCGATCATCGGCCCCGCGTCCGCGTCCGTGATGCGCTGGAACTTCGTCGTTCGCAACCGGTCGCCGCGCCAGTTGCGCAGCGCCGCGATCCGCCGCACCTGGTCGTCGTTCCAGAGCGCCTTGCCCCGCGCGAGCATGTCGTCGTAGCGGCGCACCTCGCGTTCCATCAGCCCGGCGTCCAGCTCGCCGTCGCCCGTCACCTCGCCCATGCGCACCGCCAGCTCGGGCAGCGTGCTCGCGGTCACGAAGTCCGGGCAGCGGTCGATGAAGTGCTGCACGAGCGCCGGCTTGCCGAGCACGATCCCCAGCAGGAACCGCGCCAGCCGCTTCTCGCGGATGGCCGGGTTGTGCTGGGAGCCGGACACGTCCAGCTCGCGCCGCGCGATCTTGAAGTTGCAGATCAGCCACGAGTACTTCGGGTCGCTCTCGCACATCCGCTCGAGCGCGTAGTAGGCGTCGAAGGTGGGCATCACCGGGACGGGCCCGTAGCGGCGCCCCTGCGGGTCGACCATCACGCCCGACCGCGGCGGGATCAGCTTGAGCCCGTGGAGCGGCCGGCGCGGCTCCGGGTGGCGCACGGCGTCGGCGTAGTTCCACATGCGGTCGAGGTGCGTCACGTTGCCGCCGATCCGCTCGACCTCCTCGTGCATGGCGCCGTCGGCGTAGTGGTGCGAGCCCATCAGGATGTGCTCGGGCGCCTCGCCCATGTCGTGCGGCCACTCGCGCCGCACGATGTCGAGGTTGCCTCCCACGCCGCCGGCCGCGATCACCACGGCCTCGGCGCCGAGCTCGCTCTCCTCGCCGCCGTCCTCGGGCACCGTGCGGACCCCGGTGATCCGGCCGCCCTCCTCGATCAGGCTCGTCACGCGCGTGCCGGTGCGCAGCTCGAACGCGCCGCGCCTCGGGTGGGACTGGATCGATCCCCAGACCCCGTCCACCAGCCCCTTGCCGCAGCCCCATGTGATGTGGAAGCGCGGCACCGAGTTGCCGTCGCCGAACACGCCGCGCTCGGCCCAGTTGACCACCGGGAAGTACTTCACGCCGTTCTGGCGCAGCCAGCCGCCCACCTCGTCGCGCGCGCGGGCCACGTACTGCTCGGCCCAGCGCCGCGGCCACTCGTCCTCCGGATCGAAGTCGGCCACCCGCAGCCAGTCGTCGAGCGCCAGCTCCGGGCTGTCCTTCACGCCGGCGCGCCTCTGCTCGGGCGTGTCGACCATGAACATGCCGCCGAACGCCTCACGCGCGAGCCCGCCCACCTCCTCGGGCTTGCAGCGGTCGAGCAGGATCACGCTGCGGCCGTGCTCGAGCAGCTCGAGCGTGGCCACGAGGCCGGCGATCCCGGCTCCGACAACGACCACATCTGCCCTCGCGGCGGTCACTGCGCCGGAGCGTATCGGAGCGACTCAGGCGGCCGTGCGGGCGAGCTCGAACCAGACGTGCCCGCCGGGCGGGCCGTCCACGCCCCACGTCCGCGCGAGCGAGTGGATGATGGGAAGCCCGCGGCCGGCCGCCAGCGGATCGTCGGGGTAGGGGGGCGGCCGGAACCCGCCGCGCGGATCGGTGACCTCCACCCGCACCGCGTCGCCTCTGACCGTGACCGTGACCTCGACCGCGCCGCTCTCGTCGGCACCGCCGTGCAGCACGCTGTTGGTGACCGCCTCGCTCGCGAGCAGCACTGCGCGGGCGTGCGCCTCGTCGCTCAGCCGGCCCGTCAGCACGCGGCCGATCGCGGCCCGTACCACGCTCGGCGCCCCGGGTCCGCCCGGCAGCTGGAAGCTCCACGATGCCGGCAGCTCCTCGTTCCGTCTCCATGAGAACGGCGGCGCGGCGGTCGAAGCGCCGATCCATGGCGCCTCGACCGCCTCACCGTTCCCGGTCGCGCGGCCCGCTGCCGCACTCCCGGGGCCCGCAGTCGCCGCTTCGCCCACCGGGGGGCCAGGGGACGATGCGACGATCAGCTCGAGCCCGAATCGGTGGGCGATGGCCTTGCCGGCCTCGCCCACGTTCGTCGCGGCCAGTCCTTCGTCGAGCGTTCGGACCACGTCAGGGGCTCGGTGGAGCCCGAACGCGTCGAACAGCGACTCGAGTGCGGTTGAATCGAAGATCACGACGACCTGGCCCCCGCGCCAGAGCAGGCGCTCGTGCGCGCGGCTGAGCTCCCAGGCCAGCGGGCTGGCCACGTCGGTGGCGCCGGTCAGGTCGACGATGGTCGAGAGGCGCCCCGCGGCGACCGCGGCTGCGGTGAGCGAGCGCACCCTGCGGCCCACGAGCGACGCGTCGCCGTCCACCCGGATGAGATGCGTGCGGGGATCGAGGTCCGTCTCGGTGAGGACCCCCTCCAGCGGTGCATCCGTGAGTGTCAAGCCGTCTCCTGCCGTGCCTCGTGGTGGAAGGCGGGCCCCAGGCTGGGAGCCGCCGGTGGCACGGCCGGGGTCACGGGCCGCATGCAGTGCTCGAAGCCGGGGTCGGGGCCTCGAGGAGCCCACCGACCTTACTCCGATTCCGGCCCGGTGGCAAGCGCGCATTTGACGCCTACACTCACACGCCAAGGGGCCGGTACGGAGACGCCTGGCGGAGCCGTGCGGCCCGGAGCCAACGGCTAGGAGCCGAGGGGAACATGAGCCCGCTCGAGCAACAGTCGCTGCGAGTGCTCGTCGCGAACGAGGACCGCACGCGCTTGGAGAGGTTGGCCGAGGTCGCGAAGGACCTCGGCGAGGAGATCGTCGCGCGCGAGGTGGTGCCCGCGGAGGTGGCCGAGGCCGCGCGTCAGGTCCAGCCGGACATCGCGCTCGTTGGCCTGCACGACCATCACACGGAGCACGCGCTCGACCTGATCGGGCAGATCGTGTCCGAGGGGATCTGCCCGGTGATAGCGGTGCTCGACGGCGAGGACCCGAAGTTCATCGACGCGGCGGCCCAGGGCGGGATCTTCGCGTACGTGACGTCACTCGAGCCGGATGCGCTCCGGGGTGCCCTGGCCGTGGCGATGCAGCGCTACCGGCAGACGCTCGCGCTCGAGGGCGCGATCGGCCGCCGCGCTGTGATCGAGCGCGCCAAGGGCGTGCTCATGGAGCGCCATTCGGTGGACGACGCCGCGGCCTTCGAGATGCTTCGCGACAACGCACGGCACTCGGGCCGCAAGATCGTCGACGTGAGCGAGGCCCTGCTCGAGTCGCACCCGCTCCTGGGCGAGAGCCGGAGCTAGGCCCGCTCGCTCGCGGCCCCGTTCGCGGGCTCGAGCACGAAGAACTCCAGAGCGATGTCCGGGTCGAGGTGGTCCGCGCTCAGGAACGCGAGCACCGGGCGACCGGTGATCTCGGTGACCACCTCCTTCATCGCGCCCTCCATCGCGTGCTGATCCGCGCGTCTGCGGTCGGTCACGAGCTCGGCTTTGCCCTCGGCGGCGAGGGTCTGCTCGGCCTTGGTCAGGCTCGTGTGCATGAGCACCATCACCATGTCGCCGACCACCTCCGCCCGGGCCTTGACGGGCCCGCGCCCGGTGTACTCCCTGGCGAGGCGGCTGATCCCGTTCGCGAGCGCCACGCGTTGCGCGCCGTTGCCCGGGTGCTCGGTCGGGTCCTGCATAACTGCCTCACGGTTCGCTCCTCGAGAGTGAGACCACTCGCGGGGGGAGGAGCGTTGAGCCCGACGGGCAGCAGTTCAAGACTACCCGGCCGGTGCTCGTTCTCCTAATCGCCGGTGCGCATCTGGGCCAGCCCGGCCTCGCGCGTGATCACCGGCTCGTAGCCCAGCTCGCTCCGGGCCTTCGATATGTCGATCGTGGTGTCGAGCGAGGAGACCCAGAAGGCCATCCGCGTGACCGGCGGGGAGCCCGGCAGCGGGAGCAGGCGCCACGCCCCCTCGCCCGCCGCGGCAAGCGCTCCCACCAGCGCGCGCGGCGCGTTCCTGTCCGGGATCTCCACGCCCTGCGTGGCGAGCAGCTCGGTGATGAACGTGCGGAACACGACCGGCTCGCCATCGGTCACGAAGTACGCCTCGCCCGGCCGGCCGCGCTCGGCGCCGAGGATCAGGCCCTCGACCGTGTTGTCCACGTGCGTGGTGGAGGTCCGGTGCGTGCCGCCGCCGATCCAGGAGAAGCGCCCGCGCCGCACGGCCTCCACGACCCCGGGCAGGATCGTGTTGTCGCCGGGACCCCATACGAACCGAGGCCGCACCACCACCGTCTCGATCCCCTCGGCGCCGCGCACGAGCGCCTCGGCCTTCGCCTTGGTCGAGCAGTAGAGGGCCTTCGAGTCGGGCCGCAGCGGAGCGGACTCGTCCACGTCCACGAGCGGCTCACCGGCCAGGATCGCGGCCTCGGTCCCCACGTGCACGAAGCGCCGCACGCCGGCCCCGCGCGCGGCCTCGAGGGCGTTGCGCGTGCCGGTCACGTTGCCGTGCTCGAAGTCCTCGCGCGTGCCCCACTCGCCCACGTACGCGGCGGCGTGGAACAGCACGTCGCAGCCCTCGGCGCCCGCGCGAATGGACGCCACGTCGTCGAGGTCGCCGCGCACGGTGGACGCGCCGGCCTCCTCGACCGCGGCGGCGGAG
The DNA here is from genome assembly GCA_034663685.1 of Thermoleophilaceae bacterium. Lineage (GTDB taxonomy): Bacteria > Actinomycetota > Thermoleophilia > Solirubrobacterales > Thermoleophilaceae > AC-37. The sequence goes on along the minus strand of JAXDJC010000157.1, from coordinate 2,902 downwards.
CGCTCCGACCGGGCGAGCGCGCGCACCGTCCACCCGTCGCCCACCAGCCGGCGGATCAGCCGCCCGCCGATGAACCCCGACCCGCCCGTCACGAACGCCGCCCGCTCGGCCATGAGCGCCAGCCTACGCCAGACCTATCCTCGAAGAGGTGGCCACGGCGACACGGATAGACGAGCAGCGCAGGTCGCTCCCGGACGCCCCGGGCGTGTACCTGTTCCGCGACGCCAAGCGGCGGGTGCTGTACGTGGGCAAGGCCGGCTCGATCAGGAAGCGGGTGGCGTCGCACTTCTCCAACCCGAGCACCAAGGGCGCCCAGGGGATGGTCGACGAGATCGCCAACATCGAGTTCATCGCCACGGAGACCGAGTCCGAGGCGCTGCTGGCCGAGCAGAACTTCATCCGCCAGTACCGGCCGCGCTTCAACGTGCGGCTGCGCGACGACAAGTCCTACCCGTACATCGCCATCTCGCTCGACGAGGAGTTCCCGCGGGTCTACTTCACCCGCGAGAAGCACCGGAGCAAGCGCGCGTACTTCGGCCCGTTCTCGAATGCCAAGCGCGTGCGCGAGACGCTCGACCTGCTCGGCAAGGTGTTCCAGTACCGCACCTGCGACGGCGCGGAGCCCGGCCGGGCCACCGGCAGCCCGTGCCTCGACTACTTCATCAAGCGCTGCGGCGCGCCCTGCGTGGGCTACGTGAGCGCGGAGGAGTACCGCGGGACGATCGACGCGATCGTCACCTTCCTGTCGGGCCGCTACCGCCAGATCGAGCGCGACCTCGAGCGGCAGATGCACGAGGCGGCCGAGGCGCAGGAGTTCGAGCAGGCGGCCACCTTCCGCAACCGGCTGAAGGCGGTGCGCTCGCTGCTGGAGCGCCAGCGGATCTCCAACTCCGCGGTGGGCACGCTCGACGCGATCGCGGTGGCGGCCGAGGGGACCGACGCGAACGCACAGGTCTTCCAGGTGCGCGACGGCGTGCTGGCCGACCGCCAGAGCTTCTATCTGAGCAACGAGGCCGCGCGCGACGAGGCCGAGGTGACCGAGGAGTTCGTGCTCCAGTACTACGCCACCTCGCCCGCGATCCCGCCGCAGATCATGGTGGCCGGCGGCGTGGCGGCGGCGCCGCTCGAGGAGGCGCTGACCCAGCGGCGCGGCGCGAACGTGGAGGTGCGCCACGCCGAGCGCGGCGACAAGCGGCGGATCTTCGAGCTGGCCCAGCGCAACGCGCGGCTGGCGCTCGACCAGGACCGGCTGCGCTCCGAGCACCGGCGCATCCAGCGGATCGAGTCGCTCGAGCTGCTCCAGGCGGCGCTCGGAATGGACGTGATCCCGATGCGGATCGAGTGCTTCGACATCTCGAACCTGGGGGAGACGCACACGGTCGCCTCGATGGTGGTGTTCGAGGGCGCCGCGCCCAAGAAGTCCGACTACCGGCGCTTCGGGATCCGTGACGTGTCGCAGGACGACTTCGCGGCCATGAACGAGGTGCTCTCCCGGCGGATGGCCCAGTACGTGGCCCACCGCGAGCGCTCGCCCCACGAGCGCTCCTACGACGCGAGCTTCGCCGCGGTGCCGTCGCTGATCGTGATCGACGGCGGCAAGGGGCAGCTGTCGAGCGGCCTGGCCGCGCTCCAGCCCTTCCGCGACGCCGGCGTGACGGTGGTCAGCCTGGCCAAGCGGGTGGAGGAGATCTACCTGCCCGGGCGCAGCGATCCGCTGCTGCTCTCGCACAACTCCCCGGCGCTCCAGCTGCTCCAGCGCGTGCGCGACGAGGCCCACCGCTTCGCGATCGAGTTCCACCGCGGGCGCCGCGACAAGGCGATGACGCGGTCGGTCCTGGACGACGTTCCGGGAATCGGTCCGACCCGCAAGCGACTCTTGCTTCAGCACTTCGGGACCCCCGAGCGGTTCCTGCAGGCGTCGCGTGAGGAACTCGAGGCGGTTCCGGGTGTTCCCGGGAAGGTCGCACGCGATGTCTACGAGTACGTCCACAAGATCAGATAGGGCCGGCATGAGCGGGATCGACGACTTCGTGCTCATCACCGGCTTCTCGGGCGCGGGCAAGTCGCAGGCGATGGCGGCCTTCGAGGACGCCGGCTACTTCTGCGTGGACAACCTGCCGCCGGAGATGATCGCCTCGCTGGCCGACCTGTTCGCGCACGAGGGCAGCAAGGTGGAGCGCGCGGCGGTGGTGTGCGACGTGCGCGGGGGCACCTACTTCGAGAGCATCGCGCGGGTGCTCGACCAGCTCCAGGAGCGCGGGCTGCGCCACCGGGTGCTGTTCCTCGACGCGTCCGAGGACGTGCTGCTGCACCGGTTCAAGGAGACCCGCCGGCGCCACCCGCTGGCCAACGGCGGGCAGGTGACCACCGCGATCCAGGAGGAGAGGCAGCTGCTCGAGCCGCTGCGCGGGCTGGCCGACGTGGTGGTGGACACCACCGACCTCTCGGCCTCGCGCCTGCGCAAGATCGTGGTGGAGAAGATGCTCCCGCAGGCCACGCGCGGCAAGCTCGCCGTCACGCTGCTCACTTTCGGCTTCAAGCACGGCGCTCCCGGCGAGGCCGACCTCCTCTTCGACGTCCGCTTCCTACCCAATCCGCACTACGAGCAGGAACTGCGCGACCTCACCGGCCGCGACCAGCCGGTGATCGACTTCGTGGCCGGCTCCGACGGGATCGACGAGTTCTACGGCAACCTCATGCCGCTGCTCGACTACCTGCTGCCCGCCTACGCGCGCGAGGGCAAGGCGCACCTGACGATCGGCGTGGGCTGCACCGGCGGCCGCCACCGCAGCGTGGTGATAGCCGAGCGGCTCAAGCGCGACATCGCGGACCGCGACGACTACCTCGTGGACGTCGTGCACCGCGACGTGGACAAGCCGCCGCGGCGGCCGTAGACGCTCCG
>JAXDJC010000149.1:0-55135 GCA_034663685.1 Thermoleophilaceae bacterium | reverse complement strand
CCCTGGCCCACCGCCAGCGCCTCGGCCGCCAGGTCCTCACCGTCCGCGAAGCGGCCCTCCAGCGTGGCCCGCATCGCCCGCAGCAGCGGCACGTTCCAGAGGTAGAGCGGGTCGCGCAGCTCCGCGGCGCCGGTCATGAGCTGGTCGAGCTCGGCGTCGGCGCCGGTGACGTCGCCGCGCTCCATCAGGTCGGCCATCCGCCAGACGCGGCCGCGCAGCGTCAGCTCGCGGTCGTCCTCGCTCTCGCCCAGGCGGATCACCTCATTCGCCGCCTCCAGCCGCTCGTCGAGGTTCTCCGGGCCCCACAGCGCGAGGTGGCGGGCGCTCAGAGCGGAGGCCAGCGCGGCCGGGTCGCCGACCCGCTGGGCCATCGCCACCGCCTCGCCGCTGAGGTCCGCCCGCTCCTCCGCCGACGCCGAGAAGTACAGCTCCACGGCCAGCCGCGCGGTCACGCGCGCGAGCAGGGCGCCGTCCTCGCCGCCGAGCGCCGCCCGCGCCTCGCGCAGCAGCCGCACCAGCGTGTCGTCCACGCGGCCGAACTCGAAGCCGCCGAGCCCCGCGCCGTACGCGAGCGCCGCGCGGGCCAGCCGGTCCGGCGACTCGAGCTTGCGCGCCAGCCCGTACGCGCGCTGGAGCGTCTCGCGGGCGTTGTCGGTGTCGCCGGCTCGGCTCTGGGCTTCGCCGAGCGCGAGCAGCAGGTCGCAGCGCCGCGGAACGTCGGCCCGCTCCTCGAGCCCGAACGCCTGGAGCGCACGCTCGTAGTGCCCGGCCGCCTCCTCGTAGGCGAGCAGCGAGGTGGCCCGGCCGGCGGCCGCGACCGAGTAGTCGATCGCCTTGCCCAGGTCCCCCGAGGAGGCGGCCTGGAAGAAGTGGTGCGCGAGCTCGGCGAGGTGCGGCTCCACCTCGTCGCCGTACAGCGCCTCGAGCGCCTCCCCCGCCTGACGGTGGAGGCGCGCCCGCCGGGTGGGGGGGAGGTCGCCGTAGAGCGTCTCGCGGAAGAGCGCGTGGGCGAACACGTAGCGGCCGAGCGCGCCCGGCGGCTCGCCCACGATGCTGCGCTCGGCGGCGTCGTCGAGGACCTCGACCAGCTCCTCGCGGCCCACGCCGGTCACGTGCTCGAGGGCGGCCACGCCGAACTCGCGCCCGAGCACCGCGGCCACGGACAGCACCTCGCGGGCGCGGTCGGGCAGCGGCTCGAGCCGCCGGCGCACGGCGTCGCGCACCTCGTCGGGAATGCGCACGCCGGACGGCAGCGATCCCGAGCTGAGCTGGCCCTCGGCGCTCAGGAGCCGCACCACCTCGTCGACGAAGAACGGGTTGCCCTCGGTCGCCTCGTGCACCGCGCGCAGCACCGCCGGCGACGGCGCGCTGCCCGCGGTCGCGGCGATGAAGCGCTCCACCTGCGCCTCGCTCAGCCCGCGCAGCGGCAGCCGCCGCCCGTCCTTGGCGATCGCCGCGATCAACTCGCCCACCGACGGGTCCATCCGGGCCTCCACCTCGCGGTAGGTGCCGACCACGAGCACGCGGCAACCGCGCAGCTCGCGCGCGGCGAACCGCAGCAGCAGCAGCGACGGGCGGTCGGCGGCGTGCAGGTCGTCGAGTGCGATCAGGAGAGGCCGCTCGGCGCTGGCCGCCTGGAGGAAGCCGGCCACGGCGTCGAACAGGGCGAAGCGCGCGCGCTCGGGCTCGAGGTCGGGCGCCGGCTCGAGGCCGGGCAGCCGCTCGGCCACGGCGGGCACGATCTTGGCCACGTGCGCCGCGCCCTGCCCCAGGCAGGCCTCAAGCTCGTCCGTCTGCATGTCGCGCACGAGCGAGCGGATCGCCTGCACCCACGGCCAGTACGCGGGCGCGCCACCGCCCTCCCAGCAGCGGCCCCATGCCACCATCGCGCCGGACCGCTCGGCGTCGCCGGCGACCATCTCCACGAGCGTCGTCTTTCCGACCCCCGGCTCGCCGCCGACCATGAACACGCCGCCGCGCCCGTCGTGGGCCTGCGCGAGCGCGGCGCGCAGCTCGTCGAGCTCTCTGTCGCGCCCTACGAACCGCTCGGTTGCGCCTCGCGCCTCGGCTTCCCCCACCTGGGGGACGATTCTAAATACCATCGGCGCATGAGCACCAGGCTCTACGTGATCCCCGCATCCCACCCCTGCATGGCCGCGCGGCTCATGCTCGAGCACAGGGGCGTGACCTACAAGCGCACGGACCTGCTGTCCCCCGCCCACCGGGCGGTCGTGCGGCTGGTCGGGTTCCCGGGCATCACGGTTCCGGCGCTGAAGGCGGACGGCCGCAAGATCCAGGGCACGGGCGCGATCGCGCGCTGGCTCGACTCCACCCGGCCGGGCCCGCCGCTCGTGCCGGAGGACCCGGACCTGCGCCGCCGGGTCGAGGAGGCCGAGGCCTGGGCCGACGAGGACCTCCAGGCGCCGGTCCGGCGGATCGCGTGGTGGGCGTTGCAGCGCGACCGCTCGGGCGTCAGGAGCTTCCTCGCGGACGCGCGGCTGGGCGTTCCGGTGTCCGTGCTCGCCGCCACCGCCGCGCCGTTCATCTGGGCCGCCGCCCGGGCGAACAGGGTCACCGACGTGCGCGGCCGCGAGGATCTCGCGGCCCTTCCTGCGCTGTTCGACCGGGTCGACGCGCTGATCGCCGAGGGCACCATCGGCGGCGAGGCGCTCAACGTGGCCGACTACCAGATCGCGGCCTCGATCCGGCTCCTGATGTGCTTCGACGACCTCCGGACGGCCCTGGAGGCACGGCCGGCCGGGCAGCACGCGCTCCGCGTGGCGCCAGAGTTCGCCGGCCGGATCCCGCCGGTGCTGGACGCCTCCGCGCGCGCAGCGGCGCTCGGCGAGCGCCAGACCGCTTAGCCGCCGGGCGTTCCCTGCCGATATAGGCCGGGCCGAGGATTCACGCATGCCCTTCTTCTCCCGCTCAGACCGGCCCGACCGGCCCACCCGACGTCGCGATGACCGCGATCACGGCCGCCCCCTGCTCTTCGAGGTCGACTCCTTCGAGTTCGTGCCGGCCGGCGACGGCCTCGGCCTGCTGCGCCTGAGCGGCGCCTTCTCGGCGGATCCCGAGCGCGTGGTTGCCATGCCGATCGAGATCGAGATCGAGCGCGACGGCGAGGCGGTCCGCCTGCCGGTGCTCCCCGACCCGAGCGCCCCCCTCGCGGTGGCCGTGCCGGCGGGCGAGGCGTGGCGCGGAGCCTTCATGGCGGAATCGGAGCTCGCGGAGGACGTGCGCTCGGACTTCGCCCTGGTCGCCGGTGGCGAGGTGGTGGCGGGACTGCCGCGCCCCGGTGACTACACGATCGATCAGGGGTACGTGGACGCCGCCGACGAGGACGCCGAGCCGGAGGCCCTCTCCGACGTGCTCGCCGAGCTGGAGCGGGATGCCGGGATGGAGAACGACCTCGACGCGGTCCGGCCGCTCGAGATCGAGGCCCACGACGTGGCCGCCGAGCACGTGGCCGCCCGCGAGGTGGCCGAGGAGCGCGCGGAGGCCGCCGAGTCCACCGCGGCCCTTCTGCGGCACGAGGTGGAGACGCTGCGCGCCGACGTCGAGCGCGAGCGCGCACGCCACCAGGCCGCCGAGTCCGAGCTGCGCGGCGAGCTGGAGGAGGCGCGCCGCGAGCTGGAGGCCACCACCGCGGACGACTCCCTCGAGCGCAAGCTCCGCGCCATGCACGAGCACCTCGAGCAGGCACGCGGGGAGCTCGAGATCGAGCGCCGCCGGTCGAGCACGATGGAGGAGGACCTCCGCATGACGGGCATGCTCGAGCGCCAGCTGCGCGACGCGCTCGCCGGCCGGGAGGCCGAGCTGGCCCAGTCGCAGGAGGCCCGCCCCGCACGCGAGGTCGAGCGCTCGCGCGACCCCGACGAGCGCGGAGGGGTCCGCCAGTCGCACGAGGTGCAGGACGACTTCTTCGCCCGCATCGAGCAGGCCAAGCGCCTCAGCGAGAGCGCGGGCTGAGGCCGCCCGGCCCGGCCCCCGTCAGCCCCCGTAGCGCCCGCTGTTGCGCACGTCGTGCCGGAACGACGGCCACTGGAGTGCTCCGGCCCGCGCCCGTGAGGGCGTGTCCCACAGGTAGAGCCAGCCGTCGCGGGTGACCGCGACCACCTCGAGCAGCCCGTCACCGTCCACGTCGCCCACCGCGGGCGCGGCGATCAGCCACCCGCCGGTGTCCTTCGGCCACCCGGGCGGCTCCGAGCCGTTCTCCCGGAACGCGTGCAGCACGTCCCCGCTCGACCCCACGATCGCCTCGGCCGTCCCGTCCCCGTCCACGTCGGCGAGCACCGGCGCCCCCACGATCGGCCAGCCCTCGATGGGGCGCGGCCACGCGTCGAGCCACGCGCCGCTGGCCACGTCCCAGCCGCCGATCAGGTGGTCGAAGTCCACGTGGGTGGCGGGCGAGGACTGCGCCGCCGCGAGCCGGGAGTCGACCATCCCGCCGAAGAGCCGGAGCGGCCCGCCCGGCGCCGTGCGGCCGAACGCGGCGTTTGCGCCGAGCGCGAGCACGCCCGGCGTGGAGGACGGAGACCCCGGCCCCCGCCCTGCGTACTCGAAGTGCCCGTCGCCGCCCGCGCCGCCCATCCGCGTGCCGTCGCCGCCATACAGCTCGGGCTCGCCGGTGAACGCGGCCACGGCCACCTCGTCGCGCCCGTCGCCGTTCACGTCGGCCAGCAGCGGCGACATCGACACCCCCTGCCCGACCAGCGGGATCGAGTTGACCGCCACGCCCGAGGGCGCGACCGGCCATCCGGGCATGCGCCGTCCGTGCGCGTCCCACGCGTAGACCCGCCCGCTCATCGACGGCGTCGACCCGTACGCCTCGCCGGAGCCCTCGACCACCTCCGGCGACCCGTCCCCGTTCAGGTCGCCGATCGCGGGGGAGGACAGCGTCTTGGCCACGTCGCCGCCGTCGTCGCGCGCGAGCACCGGCCATCCGGGCACGAGGCGGCCGTTGCCCTTCACCGCGTAGACCCTCTGGTCCGCCGCTCCGAACACCGCGTCGAGCTTCCCGTCGCGGTCGAGGTCGGCCAGCGCCGGGGTCGAGTAGATCGCGGCGTCGAGCCGGCCGCGCTCGGCCGGGCGCTTGAGCCCGATCCGGAACGGGAAGCCGCGCAGCGCCCGCCCGCGCGCCGTCCACGCGTACAGGCGGCCGTCGAGCCCCGCGGCCACCACCTCGGGCGCGCGGTCGCCGGCCACGTCGCCGATGGCCGGTGTGGCCAGGAAGCCTGCCCGGATCGTGCCGATCCGCCGGGCCTCGGCGGCGGTACCCGCGCGTTGACGCATCCGCCGCGGCCAGCCGCGCAGCGAGCGGCCGGTCCGCCCCGAGAGCGCCCGCACCGTCCCGTCGCTCGTGGCGAGCACGATGTCCTTCACCCCGTCGCGGTCGAGGTCGGCCAGCGCCGGCGAGGCCTCACCCGACGTGCCGAGGCGCACCGGGAAGCCGCGCCGGAGCGAGCCGTCCCGCAGCACGTGGAACGCCACACGGTCCTCGCCCGTGTTCCCCTGGGCGTCCGTGACCCGCATGCGGAGCGTGTGCGGGCCCGGCGAGAGCCCCGTGGTGTCGACGGTCGCCAGCTTGCCGTTGCGCGCCGACCCGCCGGACGCCACCGCGCGCCAGGTTTCCGGCTGGGTCCCGTCGCCGGCCTCGAGGCTCCAGCTCACGGCCGAGCGGCCGCTCGCGATGCCGCGCACCACCACCCGCCCCCGCACCGGCGCGTACCACTCGGGCGTCAGGATGTCGGCCACGGGCGGGATCCGCCCCGGCGCCGCGCGTTCCACCGCCGCAAAGGCGTTCACGCGGCCCCAGCCCGAGAGGAGGTCCCACCCGGGCGCGTAGCCCTTCGCCGGGTCGGCGAGGTCGTCGGCGCTCATCCGGATGATCTGCATCACCTCGGCGGCCGACAGATTCAGCCCGAGCGCGTCCCCGCGGGAGATCACGAGCGCGGCGGTGGCCGCCACGTGCGGCGTGGCCGCGGAGGTCCCGTCCCAGGTCATCCGGTAGCCGCCGCCCCAGTCCGTGGTCGGCACGTGGGTGGGCGCCACCACGTCGAGGTGCGCGCCGTAGTCCGAGTACGAGGCCTTCAGCGTGAAGTCGCTCGCCACCTGTGCCAGCGACGGGTCACGCGCGCTCAGGTTGGCGCTGTCCGGGTTGATCCCACCCACGGCGAGCACCTCGTCGAGGTCCTGCGGCTGGTGGTGATGGAAGTGGAACTCGTTCCCGGACGCCACCGCCATCACGGCGCCGCGCCGGTGGGCGTAGCGCACTGCCCGCCGCAGCTGGCTCGGGAACGAGTCCGCGCCCAGGCTCATGCTGATCGCGCGCGCCCCGTGGTCGGCGGCGTACACGATCGCCTGGGCCAGCCGGCTGCCCTGGTGGAGGATGTTGTCCGAGCTGCGCACCGCGAGGATCCGCGACTGCGGCGCCACGCCCGCGACCCCGATCCCGTTGTCCGCCGACGCGCCCAGCACGCCCGCCACGTTCGTGCCGTGGCTGTTCTGCGTGTCCGAGGTCGGGTCGCCGTCGAGCTGGTAGAGGTCCCGCCCGCCCGGCGCCCAGCGGCCGGCGAGGTCGGGGTGGTCGAGCTGCACGCCCACGTCGATGTCGGCGATCGTCACCCCGGCTCCGAGCGACAGCTGCCAGGCGCGGTCGGCCGAGATTCCGCGGTCGAACCCGAGCGCCGGGCTGGCCAGGTCCCACTGCTCCGCGGTGGCGTTGGGGAGCGGGCTCGCGTCGAAGAGCGGATCGTTGGGCGGCCCCTCAGGGAAGGAGGCCGCGGCGGGTGCCGCGATCGCCCCGAAGAGCAGCAGGGAGCACAGCACGCGCCGGCGCATTCCGCCACGGTACGCCCCGCCGCCGCTCCGCGCGCTGCGAAACCGCGCTCACCTGCCCCACGGGACCCGTTTGCTCAATACACTTAGAGTGAACTGGCAACGGAAAGCCGACAAGAAGCGGAGCCGATGGGCCCACGCAGGTTCGCCGCAAAGAGTTGGGAGTCCGAGTCCAGCGCGGCGGCCGCGGCGTTCAGCGAGGAGGTCCTCAGCCGCGAGGGCGACCGCTTCGCCCACGAGATCGTCGCCTCGATCCGGGCGGAGGTGGAGGGCCTCGCCGACCTGCCGCCGGACGTGATGGCCGAGCTCGTGAAGGCCGACCTGAACCGGGCGATGGACGCGATCTCGGAGCGCCGGCTGCCGAACGAGGCGGAGCTGTCGGTGTCCGCCGCCAACGCCACCAACCTCGCGCGGTCGGGCGTGGCGATCGACACGGTCCTGCGTGCGCGGCGGGTGGCGATCCGGCGCTCGTGCGAGCTGCTGCGCGAGGCCGGGGCCGAGGCGGGCCTCGACCCGGACTCGCAGGTCGAGTGCATCTACCGGATGTGGGAGTGGGCCGAGGCGATCCAGGTGGCCGACGCCGAGGCCCACCGGGCCGCCGAGCTCGAGATGAACGGCCACGGCGACGAGGAGCGCGCGTGGTTCGTGCGCGCGCTGCTCCACGGCACGCTCTCTCCGGCCGAGGTCTCCGGGCGGGCCACCGCCTACGGCCTGCTGCCCGGCGCGGTCTACCGGGCCTTCCGGGCGCGCCCCGCCGCGGGCGTCGACATCCGCGTGCTCTCGCGGGCGATCGAGACGACCGGGTCCGACAACGGCTTCGGGGTGCTGATGGCCAGCATCGACGGCGACGTCTGCGGGGTGGTCAGCCGCCGTCCGAAGGTCGCGGGCCAGGGCGTGGTCGGACTGGGGACGGAGACCGACCTCGCCCGGCTCGGCTCCTCGTTCGAGCTCGCCAACCGCGCGCTGGAAACGGCCGTGGCGTTCGCGTACGACGGGGTCGTGACGATGGACGACCTCTCCCTGCGCCCGGCGATCATGTCCGAGGACCACCTGGGCGAGCGGCTCGTCAGCCGCTACCTCGACCCGCTCCACGAGCTCGGCGAGTTCGGCGCCACCCTCGAGGCCACTGTACGTGAGTATCTGGACCACGGGATGCGGATCGACGAGACCGCCAAGTCGCTCTTCGTGCACCCCAACACCCTGCGCCACCGCCTCGACCGCTTCGGGCAGCTCACGGGGGCGGACCTGCGCAACACCGAGGACGTGCTCGGGATCTGGTGGGCGCTGCAGCGCCGGAGCCTGGACGGCCGCGTGCTGGCGAGCGGGACCTAGGCCGGCAGGCCCGCTAGGCCAGCAGGCCCATCCGCTGCGCGCGCAGGATCGCCTCGGCGCGGTTGCGCGCCTTCATCTTCCGGTAGAGCGCGCTCGTGTGGTCCTTGACCGTGTGCGGGGAGAGGAACAGCCGCGCCGCGATCTCCCGGTTCGTGGCCCCGCCGGCGATCATCTCGAGCACCTCGCGCTCGCGCTCGGTGAGCAGGTTGGGCGGCTGCTGGCCCTCGGAGGTGAAGACCGTCATCCCCAGGCCCACCATTCGCGCCGCGCCCGCGATGTCGCGCGCGCCCCAGCCCTTGGGCACGAAGCCCGATGCGCCGATCGCCCGGGCCGACTGCGCGGAGATCCGCTCGACGCCCGACATCAGCAGCACCCGGGTCGACGGCGAGAGCTCGCGCACCTTCTCGCACACGTCCGCCCCGGACTCCCCGGCCAGCATCAGGTCCACCATCGCCACGTGCGGCTCGTAGCGCTGGACGAGGTCGATGGCCTGGCTCGGGGTGTGCGCCGCGTGGAAGCGCTCGACCCAGGTCTCGCCCGACAGCAGCATCCGGAAGCCCCAGTGGATGACGTCCTCGTCATCGACCAGCAGCACCCTCAGCCGCTTGTGCTCATCGCTCGCGCTGACGGTTCCGTTGAGTCGGCCCGCAAGCGGGCTCGGAACCTCCTCGGCGAATGTGTCCTGGTCGTTCAGCGTGTGCCCCCTCGCGGTTTTACTCAAGACTTCCCCTCCAAAGGGGGACAGTCTCATAGTCCCTCGCCCGCGCATAGGGAAAAAACTCCAAACTTGCAGATACTTCTTCGGGGAAAGCACAACCGCAGCGGGCCGAGAGGGGCCTCGATCCCGCTCTTGGAGCGGTCCCAGAGGCCCTCTTCCTTTTCCGACTCCGTTGCTAGGATTTCCACGTGACCTTCTCCGCGAAGACCGAGTACGGAGTGCGCCTGATGGTCGCGCTCGGCCGCGACGCGCACGACGGTCCGACCTCGCTCAAGGCGATCGCGGAGGCCGAGGGCCTCCCGCTCTCCTATCTCGAGCACGTGGTCGCGAGCCTCAAGCGCGCGGGCCTCGTGACCTCCAGCCGCGGCGCCCACGGCGGCTACCGGCTGGCCAAGCCGGCCGCCGACGTGGCGATGGACGAGGTCGTGCTCGCGCTGGAGGGGGCCATCGCCCCGATGGAGTGCTTCGTGCACGTGCCCACCGAGCGCGTCGCGTGCTCGCATCAGGGCGATCGCAGCGCCGCGTGCTCCACGCGCCTCCTCTGGATGCGCGTGCAGAGCGGCGTGGTGCGCGCATTGCAGGGGACCACGCTCGCCGAGCTGGTCGAGTTCGAGGCCCGGCAGGAGCCGCGCGCCGAGGCCCAGGCCGGGGCCGTCGCGTAGCCGCGGCGCCCCACCACGACAACACCTAAGGACGGAGACTTCACATGGCGGACCTCGAGATCAGGAACCTCCACGTCAGGGCGGGTGAGAAGGAGATCCTCAAGGGCCTCGACCTCACCGTCAGCGCGGGCAAGGTGCACGCGATGATGGGGCCGAACGGCTCCGGCAAGTCCACGCTCGCCAACGCGATCATGGGCCACCCCAACCTCGAGGTCACCGAGGGCCAGATCCTGCTCGACGGCAAGGACGTGACCGCGGCCGACCCGGACGAGCGCGCCCGGATGGGGCTCTTCATGGCGTTCCAGTACCCGGTCGCGGTCCCCGGCGTCACGGTCACCAAGTACCTGCGCACGGTCATGAACGCGCACCGCGCGGAGCAGGGCGAGGATCCCGTCAGCCTGAAGGACTTCCGCCGCACCGTGGAGGAGGCGATGAAGCTCGTGGAGGTCCCGCGCGAGTTCGCCTCCCGCTACCTCAACGAGGGCTTCTCCGGCGGCGAGAAGAAGCGCATGGAGATCCTCCAGCTCGCGCTCCAGCAGCCGCGCATCGCGGTGCTGGACGAGACCGACTCCGGCCTCGACATCGACGCCCTGCGCATCGTGGCCAACGGCGTGAACGTGCTCAAGGCGCAGAGGCCCGAGATGGGCGTGCTGATCATCACGCACTACCAGCGCATCCTCCACATGGTCCAGCCGGACTTCGTGCACGTGCTCTACGACGGGCGGATCGTCAAGCAGGGCGGCCCGGAGCTCGTGACCGTGCTCGAGGAGAAGGGCTACGGCTGGATCCGCGACGAGGTCGAGGCCGCCGCGGCGTGAGCACAGGGGTCGCACAGGCCGCCACGCCCGCGCTCGACGTCGAGCGCGTGGCGGCCCAGTTCCCGATCCTGCGCCGCGAGCCGCTCGTGTACCTCGACAGCGCCGCCACGGCGCAGAAGCCTCAGGCGGTACTCGACGCCATCCACTCCGCGCTGGCGGAGCACAACGCCAACATCCACCGCGGCGTCTACCCGCTCGCGCAGGAGTCCACCGAGGCCTTCGAGGGCGCCCGGCACACGGTGGCGCGCTGGATCAACGCGGCCTTCGAGGAGGTCGTCTTCACCAAGAACGCCACCGAGGCGATCAACCTCGTGGCGTACTCGTGGGGCCGCGCGAACGTGGGCCCCGGCGACACGGTGCTCATCACCGAGATGGAGCACCACTCCAACATCGTCCCGTGGCAGCTCCTGTGCCGGCAGACCGGAGCCGAGCTGCGCTACGTGCCCGTCACCGGCGACGGCCGCCTCGACATGGACGCCCTCGACCGCGCGCTCGCACTCTCGCCCAAGCTCGTGGGCGTGGTGCACGTGTCCAACACCCTGGGCACGATCAACGACGTCGAGACGATCGTGGCCCGCGCGCACCGGATGGGCTCCCGCGTACTGGTCGACGGCTCGCAGGCCGCCCCCCACCTGGCGCTCGACATGCAGCGGATCGGCGCGGACTTCTACGCCTTCACCGGGCACAAGGTCTACGGGCCCACCGGCATCGGCGTGCTCTGGGCCAAGCGCGAGCTGCTCGAGGCCATGCCGCCGTTCCTCGCGGGCGGCGACATGATCAGCCGCGTCGACCTCCAGGAGTCCACCTGGAACCAGCTGCCCTGGAAGTTCGAGGCCGGCACGTCCCCGTACGCTGAGGCGGTCGGGCTGGGCGCTGCGCTCGACTGGATGGGCGGGCTCGGGATCGAGAACATCGCCGCGCACGAGGCCGACGTGGTCTCCTACGCGATCGAGCGGCTCCAGGAGGTGCCCGGCCTGAGGATCTTCGGGCCGCTGACGCAGCCGCGCGGGCCCGCCATCTCGTTCGCGCTCGACGGCGTGCACCCGCACGACGTGGCCGAGATCCTCGGCCGCGACGGCATCTGCGTGCGAGCCGGCCACCACTGCACCCAGCCGCTGATGCGCAGGCTCGGCGTGCCCGCCACCTCCCGCGCGAGCTTCGCCGCCCACAACACGCGCGCGGACGCCGACCGCCTCGTCGAGGGCCTCGCGGAGGTCCGGAGGATCTTCGCCTGATGGACGCGCTGTACCGGGAGGCCATCCTCGACCACTACAAGCACCCGCACAACTTCGGCGAGCTCGACGACGCCGACCTCGAGTTCGAGGACACCAACCCGCTCTGCGGGGACGAGCTCAAGGTGCAGCTCAAGGTGGGCGACGACGGCCGCGTGGAGACGGTCCGCTTCTCCGGCCAGGGCTGCGCGATCAGCCAGGCCTCGGCATCGATGATCTCCGACGAGATCAAGGGCATGAGCGTGGAGGAGCTGCGCAAGCTCGACAAGAACGCCATCCTCGAGCTGCTCGGGATCGACATATCGGCCACGCGGATGAAGTGCGCCCTGCTCTCGCTCAAGGTGATCAAGAGCGCGGCGATCGGCTCGTCCGTGGACTGGGAGGGCGGCGAGTACGCCGACGGCGGCTCGCGCGGGCCGAGCGGCGTCTAGCCGGGCCGGTCGCAGGCGCCGAGAGTCCCGATCCTGACGCTCTCGACCACGCGCCCGGGCGCGCCGAACACGGTCACGCGGGCGCCGGTCCTCGTGTCCGGCGGGGCCGTGGCGGGCACGCGCGCCGTCCCACCGCCCCGGAGCACGAGGTCCGAGTCCACCCGCAGCAGCGGGCGCGGGCGGGGCGGGTAGTCGAAGTCGATCTCCACGCGCACGGGCGGCCCGTCCCCCCGCACCGTCACGTCCACCACGAGGGTGCGCCCCGGGCAGATCGGCAGGTTGCGCGCGATGCCGGTCGGGCTCTCGGCGAGCTCGTAGCCGGGCCGGTGATCGAGGGTCCCCTGCCAGCAGCCCGGGCGCCCCGCGAGCCGGTCGTCGCATCCGAGCGGGGCGGGCGCGCGCGGGTGGTCGACGAGGTGCACCAGCAGCCACCCCCTGTCGGCCCACGCCACCTCGCCGTTGCGGTCGAGCAGCTCCGGCACGCCCGGGGCGCCGAAGGGCGCACCGTCGCGGTGGCCGAGGATCCACGTCACGCCGAGCTTGCGATAGCGCTCGAGCGCCGGCTCGCTCGCGGGCGGGCCCGCCGCCGAGGCCAGGCGGCGCGGCACCTCCCAGTCGGGCGAGATGTCGCGTCCGCCCGTGAGCCAGAGCCGCTGGTGCGCGTGGGTCATCACCACGTCGCCCGGCGCCGAGAGCCGGTTGAAGGCGGCGATCCCGTCGCGCTCGGGCATCGACTCGCGCTCGTAGTCGTACTGCTTCTGGAGTCCCAGGGCGGCCCGGATCGGCAGGTCCTTGCCCGGCACGTTCCAGAACTGCGCCACGGTGGGCAGCCACAGGAGCGCCGCCGTGAGCGCCATGGCCGCCACGAGCCCGCGCTGAAGCCGCGGTCCCATCGGCCCGCGCGGCGCGGCCAGCGCCAGCGCGGCGATCGCCACGGCCCCCAGCGGGAGGATGAAGCGCAGGTAGCGGAACTGCTGGTACCAGACGACCGCCGCCACCAGGACTCCGCCCCAGAGCACCAGCACCTCGCGCGCGCCGCGGCCGCGCGACCACAGCAGGGCGACCGCGACCACGACCGCCGCCACCACGAGCCCGAACGACCCGTCCGGCGCGGCCTGGCTGAAGCGCGCGGTCTCGGTGGCCGTGTGCACGAGCACGTGCAGCGGCTCCCCGAGGCGGTCGTGCGGCGTGGACGTGCCGGGGTCGGCGTAGGCGGGGAACCCGATGGCCTTTTGATGCACGGGCCAGTACCGGCTCTTGAAGATGTCGTTGTAGGTGGGCAGCACGGGGTTGCCGAGCTCGATCCAGCGCATCAGCGCCGGCGGGGCGCCCACGGCGAGTCCGCCGGCAACCGCGCCCAGCGCGGCACCGATCCGGCCGCGGCCGTGCGCCACCAGCCACGCGAGCACGAGCCCGGCGCCGAGCGGGGCCAGGTGGATCTTGAGGTCCACGCACGCGCCCGCGAGCGCGCCGGCCGCCACGCCGGCGAGCAGCGGCGACTCCGCGGGCTCGCGGATCATCCTCACGATCCCCACCGCCAGGCCCACCCCGGCGAGCGTGAGGATCGCGTCGTCGTAGGCGGTCGTGGCCTGCCAGAAGAGGTGCGGCGTTGTGACCACCACCGCGGCGGCCACCGGCGCCCATGGCGAGCGCCGCGCGACCCACCAGACCGAGCCCGCCGCCCCCGCCAGAGCCAGCCACTGCATGTAGCGGCCCACCCCGTCGGCCTCGACGAGGTGGCCGGGCACGGCGAGCAGCGGCGCGAAGCCGATCAGGTTGAGGTGCGGGTGGTTCGACAGCGAGCCGATCGACCCGGCGCGGGCCCACTCGTGCGGGAGCCAGGCCTTCGAAGAGAGCGCGTCGTACATCAGCTCCGGCGCCGCAGCGAACACGGCGGCCAGGCCGAGCAGCAGCACGGCGATCGCCGCCCCGGCCGCGGCGGGACGCGTGAGGCGCTCGTGCCAGCGGCCGGCGGACCGGACCGCGGCCAGCGCCGGCGGCGCGGCGCTCAGGCCGAGCGCGATCGTCGGGAGCGCGACCGTCCACCAGCGCAGGGCGCCGAGCCTGCCCACCAGCAGCAGCGCCAGCCCGAGCACGCCCGCGCCCGCCAGCCACGCCGCCGGCGGCGCGGATGCGGCGGCCGGCACCCGCAGCCTCAGCAGCAGCCAGTTGCCCGCCCGCCAGCAGGCGCCCATCGTGATCAGCGCCATCGCGAACGACCAGGCCTCGCCCCCGATCGTGAGGGTGGCGAGCAGAAGCACACCGGCCGGCGCCGCCGCCCCGGCCAGCGGCAGCCAGAGCAGCCGCTCGGGCAGCACCATCGCCAGCAGCGCGATCCCGCCGACCGCCAGCACGTAGCCGCCGACCAGGCCCTTGGCGTAACCGGCGGTCAGCGGCTGGGCAGGGTCGAGCAGCTCCGGCACGCGTGCAGCGGCGAGAACCAGCACGAAGAGTGCGGCCGCGGCGGCCGCGGCGGCGACGGCCACGCCCGACCAGCGGCCCTGGAGGGCACGCTGCATCGGCGACAGAGATAGCGGACGCCCGCTAACTTGCGCCTGTGCGCCTGAGGACCGCCTTCGCAGTCTTCGCGGTCCTCCTGGGAACCGCCGCGTCCGCGTACGCCGGCGACCCGATCATGCCTCTCTCCCAGGTCAAGCCCGGGATGAAGTGCAAGGGCTACACGGTGATCCGCGGGACGGACATCACCTCGTTCGACGTCGAGGTGGTCGACGTGTTCGAGCAGCGCCCCTACGCCCCCGCGATCCTCGTTCGCGTCTCGGGGCCCGCGGTGGCCAACGGCGGCGTGGCCGCGGGCTTCTCCGGCTCGCCGATCTACTGCGACGACGGGTCCGGCCCCCGCAACGCGGGCGCGATCGCCGAGGTGGTGGGGGACTACGGCAACAACCTCGCCCTTGCCACGTCGATCGAGGAGATCCTGCGCGAGCCGCTCTTCCCGCCGTCCCCGCAGGCCCGCCGGCTCCGGGCCGCGGCCGCCGCGCGCGTGCCCGCGCCGCCGCTCACCGTGGCGGGGCTCAGCCGGCCCGTCGAGCGGGCGCTCGTGGCCACCGCGCGCCGTGGCGGGCGCCAGGTGATCGCCGCCCCCAAGGCCGCGGGCCTCGCGGGCCCGTTCGAGCCGCTCAAGCCGGGCTCGTCCGCCGCGGTCGGGCTCTCGTCGGGCGACCTGTGGATCGGCGGCGTGGGCACCGTCGCGTACGTGGACGGCACCACCGCGTGGCTCTTCGGGCATCCGTTCGAGGGCGTGGGGCGCCGCTCCCTGCTGCTCCAGCAGGCCTACGTCTACACGGTCGTGGGCAACCCGGACCCGGCGCTCGGCAGCTACAAGCTCGCGTCGCCGGGCGCCGACATCGGCACGGTGACGAACGACGGGCTGGCCGCGGTCGTGGGGCAGATGGGCACGCTGCCGCGCACGACCGACGTGCAGGTCACGGCCCGGGACGCGGATAGCGCATACAGCCAGCAGACGCAGGTGCAGGTCGCGGACGAGTCCGGCGTGGACCTCTCGGCGGGCTACTCGCCGCTGTCGCTGGTCGGGCCGCTCGCGGTCGCCGACGCGTCGTCCCGGGCGCTGCGCTCGGTCCCGTCGCGCGAGACGGGCTCGATGTGCGTGCGCATCACGCTGGTTGGAGAGGCGCAGCCGCTGCGCATCTGCAACCGCTACGTGACCCAGCTGGCGGGCGGCGTGGGCGGCGGCATGGCCGACGACGTGGCGAACGCGATCACGGCGATCGACGACGCCGAGTACGCGCCGCTCTCGGTCGAGCGGGTGGACGCCGAGCTCGACCTCCGCCGCGGCGCCCAGCAGGCCTACATGCTGGGCGCCACGATCCCGCGCTCGGTGCGGCGCGGGACGGCCGTCACGGTCTCGCTCCGCACCCGGATGCTGCGCGGGGCGCTGCGCCGCTTCGACTTCAAGCTGCGAATTCCCAGCTCGCTCAGGCCCGGCGAGCACGTGCTCACGCTGAGCGGCCCGAGCGCGGACGAGTCCGGCGAGATCGGCGGCGCGGTGGGCGACATCATCGTGCTGGACGGGGGCGGCAGCGGCACGGCGCCGGCCCGCTCGTTCGACGAGCTCAAGTCGCAGATCGCCAAGATCGGGCGCTGGGACGGTGTCGTGGCCCGGTTCACTGGGGGCGGCGGCAGCCGGATCAGGGCCTATCTCGACCCCGCCGTGCGCATCGGCGGAACGCTCAAGCTGCGGCTGCGCGTGAGCGGCTGAAGGGGCCCTGGCGGAGCCACCTCGGAACGCTAGACTCCTAATCCCGATCCAGTGGGTCGGATTACGAACAGGAATGCCCGAGCTGATCGACATCTGCGCCATCGACGACCTGCCGCCCGGCGGGATGCGAATGGTCACCCACGACGACCTCGAGATCGGCGTGTTCAACTGCGCCGGCGAGGTGCTCGCGATCGAGGACCGCTGTTCGCACGACGACGGCACGCTCGTCGAGGGCGAGCTCGACCAGGGCGCCTGCACGATCGAGTGCCCCCGCCACGGCTCGCGGTTCGACCTCCGGACCGGCCGCCCCATCACACTGCCCGCCTATCAGCCAGTGGAGGCCTTCCCGGTGTCCGTGGATGACGGCATGATCCGAGTGGAGATCGACTGACATGACAACGCCGCCCGAGACAGCAACGCCGCCCGCCGCCCCCGAGCTCGCCGGGATCGGCGACAACTACGAGGAGCGCTTCGGCTTCCACGACGCCGAGAACTACCTCTACAAGGCGCCCAAGGGGCTCAGCCGCGAGATCGTGGAGAAGATCTCCGAGTTCAAGTCCGAGCCGCAGTGGATGCGCGACTTCCGGCTCAAGGCGCTCGACCACTTCCTCGCCCGCCCGATGCCCACCTGGGGCAGCCCGATGCTGGCCGAGGTGGACTTCGACAACATCCACTACTTCGTCCGGGCCTCCGAGCGCGCCGAGCGCGACTGGGACGACGTGCCCGACGACGTCAAGAAGACCTTCGACCGGCTCGGCATCCCCGAGGCGGAGCGCAAGTTCCTCTCCGGCGTGGGCGCCCAGTACGAGTCCGAGGTCGTCTACCACCAGGTGCACGAGGACCTCGAGAAGCAGGGCGTGCAGTTCCTCGACATGGACTCCGCGCTGCGCGAGCACGAGGACATCGTGCGCGAGTACTTCGCCACGGTCATCCCGGCCAACGACAACAAGCTGGCCGCGCTCAACTCGGCCGTGTGGTCGGGGGGCTCGTTCGTGTACGTGCCCCCGGGCGTGCACGTGGAGATGCCGCTCCAGGCCTACTTCCGGATCAACACCGAGAACATGGGCCAGTTCGAGCGCACGCTGATCATCGCCGACGAGGGCTCGTCGGTGCACTACGTGGAGGGCTGCACGGCCCCCACGTACTCGTCCGACTCGCTCCACTCCGCGGTGGTCGAGCTGATCGCCAAGCCGGGCGCGCGGATCCGGTACACGACCGTCCAGAACTGGTCGAACAACGTCTACAACCTCGTCACGAAGAGGGCGATCGCGCAGGCCGACGCCACCGTCGAGTGGGTCGACTGCAACCTCGGCTCCAAGCTCACGATGAAGTACCCGAGCGTCTACCTCATGGGCGAGCGTGCGCACGGCGAGATCCTCTCGATCGCCTTCGCCGGCGAGGGGCAGCACCAGGACGCGGGCGGCAAGATCGTTCACGTGGCGCCCCACACCACCTCGAACATCTTCGCCAAGTCGATCTCGAAGGACGGCGGGCGCTCGAGCTACCGCGGCCTGCTCGAGGTCGCCAAGGGCGCCACCGAGGCGCGCTCCACGGTGGTCTGCGACGCGCTCCTCCTCGACGAGGCCTCGCGCTCGGACACCTACCCCACGATCCGCATCGGCGAGGACGACGTGAACGTGGGCCACGAGGCCTCGGTCTCCAAGGTCTCCGAGGAGCAGCTCTTCTACCTCCAGTCCCACGGGATCCCGGAGGAGGACGCCTCCAAGATGATCGTGAACGGCTTCATCGAGCCGATCGCGAAGGAGCTGCCGATGGAGTACGCGGTGGAGCTCAACCGGCTGATCGAGCTTCAGATGGAAGGCAGCATTGGCTAGTGCCGTAGCGGCACGGCCCCTCCCACCACTTCCGGAGTTCAAGGGAAAGCCGGGCTGGGAGTTCACCGACCTGTCCGGGGTCGACGTCGACGCCTTCCCTTCCGCGGAGCCCGCTCACGCCGCCGCCGACCCGATCTTCGAGGGCGAGCCCACCCACGGGCCCTCCGAGATCGACCACCCGCTGCTCGGGACGGTCGTGGCCGCCGGCGACCCGCTCGTGGCCCGCAACGACGCGGGCCGCACCGGCGCCACCCTCATCCACGTTCCCGCCGGCGAGCGGCTCGACCCCCGGGCGCTGATCACCGCCGTCCAGTCGGAGAGCGGCACGGCGCTCAATCACCGGGTGCTGATCGTCCTCGAGGAGGGCGCCGATGCGGAGGTCTGGGAGCAGCACCTCTCGGCCGGCCCCGACGTCGAGGGGGTGTTCAACTCGGTCGTCGAGATCGTGGTGGGGCCGAACGCCCGGCTGCGCTACGTCTGCGCCCAGAACCTGTCGGAGCGCACGACCGTCTTCGGCACGCAGCGCGCGGTGGTCGACAAGCACGGCTCGCTGGAGTGGGTCGCGCTGGGGTTCGGCTCGGGCAACGGGCGCGTGAGCATGGAGACCCAGCTGCGCGGCGAGGGCTCCGAGGCACGCGTGACCGGCGCCTACGCCACCGGCAACCGCCAGCACATCGACTTCGACACGCTCCAGGAGCACGCGGCGGCGCACACCACGTCGGACCTCTCGTTCCGCGGCGTGCTGTCCGGGCGGTCGTCGTCGGTCTGGCGCGGGATGATCAAGGTCGACCCGGGCGCCCAGCAGACCGACGCCTTCCAGGACAACCGCAACCTGCTGCTCTCCAAGCGCGCGCACGCGGACGCGATCCCGGGCCTCGAGATCCTCGCCAACGACGTGCGCTGCACCCACGCGGCGGCGGTCGCCCAGATCGATCGCGACCAGCTCTTCTACCTGATGTCCCGCGGTCTCACGCGCGACACGGCCACCCGCCTGATGATCGATGGCTTCCTCCAGTCACTGGTGGAGCGCCTGGGCGAGGGCGACCTGCACGACGCGGTCTCGGCGGCGCTCGAGCGCAGGCTCTCCGCGCTGCTGGACTCGTAGCGGCCGCCGCGCACATCCGCGGCGGGTCACCTAGCTAGCGGTGGCGGATCACCGTCGTGGTGGGCGCGCCCTTCGCGCAGCCCCGGTACGTCCGCACGCTGATCGTCTTCGAGCCCCTGTTCGTGGTGGTCACGATCTTCACCGTGAAGGTTCCCTTGGGAAGCTTTGCCAGTGTCAACCTGGTGATCTGCCTGCCGCTGCGGCTCACGATGCGCTTGCCGTTCACGTACGCGGCCACGGCCACCACCCGGCCGCCCTTGGGCTGGCCCAGCTTGAAGGTGAACTTGCGCCGGTCCACGCAGGCGGGGGTGACCCTGGCCGCCGGCGGCTTGCCGAGCGCCCGGCCGCCCGGGCCGCCCGCGTAGGTGAGCCACGGCACCACCGGCACGCGGTCGGGGCCGGGCTTCGCGTAGTTGCACACGCCCGTCGGGAACACGTGCTGGAGCGCCGCCCACTGGTCGTCGGTGAACTGGTTCGTGCCGTAGGCGTCGCGCCGCAGCGGCTGGAGCTCGCACTTGATCGTGTCGTCGGCAAGCGGCATGCCCGCCTGGATGCGCGGCGTGGAGTACGCCTGGACCACCGCGTCGCACTCGGACTCGGGCAGGTCGGTCCCGTTTCCATTCGTGCAGCGCGGGCCGATGTCGGCCGGCTTGTCCTCGATGATCTTCTGGGCGAGCGGCACGCGGCGCTGGTCCTTCTCGACCGCCGCGAGCCAGCGGTCCTCCGCGAAGATGGCGTCGTTCGCGTAGTTGGCGTCGCCGAGCAGCGGCACCTGCCCGCGCCAGAGGATCTGGTTCTTCGCCTGGCCGTGCTCGCGCTCGAGCCGCGCGCGCATCGCATAGGTGCGGTACACGTCGTGGAAGGCGCCGGGGTCGGGCCCGCGCAGGTCGATGATCGCGACCTTGTCGAGGTTGGTGCCCTGGTTCACCGCGCCGCTGCGGTACACGCGCTGCAGCGCCGGCCGGTCTGCCGCCACGCGGTCGGGCCCGAAGGTCACGTCGATGTCGCCGCCGCCGGCCTTTGCGTTCAGGTCGGCGAACTGCGCCGGCAGGATCGAGCCCGCAATCAGCTCCTTGCGCCCGTACTCGACCCCCACGTTGTCGAACGGCCGGCCCGCGAACCCATGCCCGAGCGCCTTCTCCACCGGTGACCAGACACTCGGGTCGCGGCGGCCGAAGATGTTGATCATGTAGT
Source organism: Thermoleophilaceae bacterium (assembly GCA_034663685.1). Classification (GTDB taxonomy): domain Bacteria; phylum Actinomycetota; class Thermoleophilia; order Solirubrobacterales; family Thermoleophilaceae; genus AC-37. Next base: position 34,731 of record JAXDJC010000149.1, on the reverse strand, counting down.
CCTGAAGCGTGCAGCGAACGCCCGTCGGGTTGGTGTTCTCGTCGTAGACCTGAGCCGCGGGCACGCCGGTGCAGCTGCGCGTGGGCTCGCCGCTGAACGGGATCACCTCAGTGAACGTGACCGCGTTCACCGGGCCGATGTGCCCCTCCACGTCGGCGATCTGGTTGGGAGTCCAGGCCACGCCGGGCCCCCACTTCTCCGGGTGCTCGAAGTAGTTGCGCAACCCGACGAAGTCGACGTACTGCATGGCCGAGGACCACGCGTCCGTGAAGCTGCACTGCGGGGTGATCCCCTGGTAGAAGCCGGGGAACGCGTTGGCCACCTGCTGCTGCACGAGCGACCCGCCCGAGCAGCCGCTGCCGATCGTGTAGCGCAGCGGGCCGAACTGCTCGATCACGCGCTCCTTGGTCATGATCAGCGCCTCGGCCTGCGTGAGGATGTTGCAGTTGTGACCCGCGTTGTCCAGCGCGTGCGACATGACCGCGAAGCCCTTCGCCAGCACCGTCTCGTTGAGCACGCTGGGCGCCGCGGCCTGCTGGTACTCGGTGTCGCAGCTCGCTCCGTGCGTGACCACCAGCTTGCGGTTGAAGCCGTCCTGCGGCGCCCACGGCTCGAACGGCTTGCTCGGGTCGTACAGAACCGCGATCTGGTACTGGTCGCGGTCGATCACGCCGGTCTCGTGGCGCACGATGAACGGGACCGTCTTGCCCTCGGTCGTGGTGGTGGTGGCCACGTCGGAGGGCGGGTTCTTCGGGTCGTACGTCTTCAGCGACCCACCGGACGTGGACTTGTAGAGGAACTCGTAGTCGGTGGGGCGGTTGCACTGGGCATCGGCCGCCCCGTCGTTGCACTTCCACGGCTGGATCTGCGGGCCGTCGATCACCGGGCCGCCGACGGGGTGGTTCACGATCGTGATCCGCGCCAGCGACCCGCCCGGCGCGCGTGCCGTGACCACGTTCGGCCCGTTCGCGAGCCCCGTGAGCAGGGCCATGTAGCGGCCTCCGGGCCGCACCGCGAAGGCGCCCGTCACGTCGTGCCCGCCCACGTCCACCTTGATGCCGGCCGCGTTCACGCCCGCGGGCGCCAGCACCTCCACGAGCGCGTTGCCGCCGGAGATCAGGTCCGCCCGGTTCGAGAGCACCCGGATCTCGGGCCCGCCGGGCGCGCCCGCGGCGGAACCCGGCGCCGCGGCGATCGCCGCCAGCACCAAGCACAGTCCCAGCGCAGACCCCCGCAGGCCGCGCGCCCCTGAAAAGCGCCCCATCGCCGGCCACAAGATACGCAAATCCGGCTATCTGCGCGCCAAGGCCAGCGCATCCGAGTGCCGGAGGCTTTAACTTGCGCTTAGGCGGCGTGCTCCGCCGCCAGGATCCCCCTTTTGAAACAAGTCGCCGACCCCCCCCGGGGTGGAGATAGGCCCAGCACCAACCTCGCCCGAGTCGCCGCGCTCGGAGCGGTGTTCGTGGCCGTGCTCGTGGTCGGGTTCCTGCTGTTCACCGGTGGCGGCGGATACACGGTCAAGCTCGAGTTCCTGAACGCGCAGCAGCTGGTGTACGGCAACCTGGTCGAGAAGGCCGGCGTCCAGGTCGGCTCGGTGACCAAGCGCGAGATCACCGACGACGGGCACGCGCTCATCACGATCAAGCTGAAGGACGGCCAGCCCAGGCTGCGCGAGGGCACCACCGCGATCATCCGCGCCGGCTCGCTCTCGTCGGTGGCCAACCGCTACATCGAGCTGCACCTCCCGTCCGAGAACCAGGCCGGCCGCGACATCCCGGACGGCGGCACGATCCATGCCAACAGGACCACCACGGGCGTGGAGATCGACCAGTTCTTCGACACGTTCGACCGGCCCACGCGCAAGGCGCTCCAGGGCTTCTACCGCGGCAACTACGCGAACTACCGCGGCCGCGGGTTCCAGGCGAACAAGGGCTGGCGCTACCTCAACCCGTCGCTCGCCGGCTCGGCCACGCTGTTCACCGAGCTGAGCAAGGACACGCCGGTGCTCGAGAGCTTCCTGGTCAACAGCTCGCGCTTCGTGACCGCGCTGGCCGACCGCCGCCAGGACCTCACCCCGCTCGTGAGCAACCTGAACCGCACCACGCGGGCGCTGGCCAACGAGAAGACCGCGCTGGCCGAGGTGATCCAGCGCTTCCCCGACTTCATGCGCCAGGCCAACACCACGTACGTGAACCTGCGTGCCGCGCTCGACGACGTGGACCCGTTCGTGCAGGCGTCGAAGCCGGTCGCGCGCAAGCTGCGCCCGTTCCTGAACCAGCTGCGGCCCTTCGCCAACGAGGCCAAGCCCACCGTGCGCGACCTCAGCCAGATCCTCCGGCGCACCGGCCGGTTCAACGACCTGACCGAGCTCAACCGCACCTACCCGGCCCTGGCCGCGATCGCAACCGAGACCCACGTGCGCAACGGCAAGGATCGCCGCGGCGCGTTCCCGGAGCTCTCGCAGGCGCTCACCGACAGCGCGCCGACGGTCGAGCACGGCCGGCCGTACACGGTGGACCTGGTTGGCTGGTTCGACGACTTCTCCACGACCGGCGCCTACGACGCGCTCGGCAGCTTCTCGCGCGTGCAGACGTTCGTGAACGCGCTCTCCACGCAGCTCTACGGCGGCGTGATCCCGCGCGAGCAGCGGGGCGCCGCGCTCAAGGCGCTGCTCCAGACCGGCGAGTTCAAGCGCTGCCCCGGCGCGTCCGAGGCGCCGGCCTCCGACGGCTCGAACGTGTGGAGCGCCGCCGACCAGAAGGCCCTCGACTGCAGCGAGGCCGATCGAGCCGTGGGGCCGCGGCCGTGAGGCGGCTCGTGGCCATCGCCGTGGTGCTGGGCGCGTGCGCGGCCGCGCTCCTGCTCACCGCCGCCGGCGGCAGCTCGTCCAAGGGCCTGACCTACGTGATCGAGTTCGACAACGCCTTCGGCCTCGTGGAGGACGGCGAGGTGAAGATCGGCGGCGTGAGCGCCGGCAAGGTCCAGGCGTTCGACCTCACCGGCACCGAGCCGGAGAAGGTGGCGGTCACCGTCAAGATCACCGGCGACGGGTTCGACAAGCTGCGCGCCGGCGTCGGCCCGGGCGGCGACGGCGGCGCCAACTGCGGCGTTCGCCAGCAGTCGCTGATCGGCGAGTACTTCATCGACTGCCAGCCCGGCACGCGCGGCCCCGCCCTGGCGGACCACGGGCGGGTGCCCGTCAAGCGCACGTACTCCACCGTCCCGCTCGACCTGATCAACAACATCCAGCGCCGCCCCTACCGCGAGCGCTTCCGCCTGATCCTGAGCGAGCTGGGCGTGGGGCTCGCCGGCCGGCCGGACGACCTGAACGAGGTCATCCGGCGCGCCCATCCGGGTCTGCGCGAGACCACCCAGACGCTCGCGATCATCGCGCGCCAGCGCAACGAGATCCGCAGCTTCGTGCGCGACGCGGACACGGTGAGCGCCGCGGTGGAGCCGCACAAGAACGACCTCTCGCGCTGGGCGAGGGAGGCCTCCCAGGTGGCCGCGGTGCAGGCCTCGCGCAAGGACGCGATCGCGGCGCAGTGGCGCAAGCTGCCGGTGTTCCTGGCCGAGCTCCAGCCCACCGCCAAGCAGCTCGAGGCCACCGCCACCCAGCAGATCCCGCTGCTGAACAAGCTGCGCACGGCGGGCCCGCAGCTGCGCTCGTTCCTCGCCGAGCTCGGCCCGTTCGCCCAGGACTCGCGCAAGTCCACGCGGGCGCTCGGCCAGGCCTCGATCGAGGGCCGCAAGGCGATCGTGGAGAGCGCCGACGAGATCGCGCAGCTGCGCGCGCTCGCGCAGGACCTGCCGCGCTTCGCCAAGCCGCTGCGCCAGTTCCTCCAGACGCTCGACGACCGCTCGCGCTCGATCGAGAACGACCCCGCGGCCGCCTCCCCGGTCTCTCCGCCCTCACCCGACCCGACGGCCTACAAGACGGGCCAGGGCTTCACCGGGTTCGAGGTGATCTGGAACTACATCTACTTCCAGACCCTCGCGATCAACCAGTTCGACGACATCAGCCACCTGCTGCGGATCATCCTGATCCAGAACGCGTGCGCTCCGTACAGCGTCAACCCCACGCCCGCCCAGCAGAAGCAGTGCGGGCCGAACATCGGCCCGTACCAGCCCGGCGTGAACAACCCGGACCCGACCGACGGCCCGGCCGCCGCCGCGGCCGGCCTCTCCGCGCAGGAGAACATCAAGCGGTTCGGGCTGCGCCGCGGCGCGGGTCAGCCCGAGGCGCCGGCGCTTCCCGGCCAGCGCGACATCTCCAAGCCGCAGGTGACGCTGCCGCCCAACATCCAGGAGATCGTCAACTCGGTGCGCAGCGGGGCCGCGATCCCGCGCGGCACCGGCAGCGGCGCCGGCGCCGGCAGCGGCGACCCGACCCAGCTCCTCGACTTCCTGATGGCGCCATGAGGAGCGCCGGGCGACAGGCATCGATCGTGGCCTCGCCGGTGCTGATCGGCGCGGTCACGCTGCTCGTGGTCATCGTCGCGGTCTTCCTCGCGTACAACGCGAACACCGGGCTGCCGTTCGTGCCCACGTTCCAGGTGAACGCCGAGCTCGAGGGCGGCCAGAACCTCGTGGTCTCGAACGACGTGCGCGTCGGCGGGTTCCGCGTGGGGGCCGTCGACAAGATCACGCCCGGCTACAACCCGAAGACCGGCAAGGCCACCGCGATCGTGCACATGAAGCTCGACAAGAGCATCGAGCCGCTGCCGAAGGACTCGCGCGTCTACGTGCGGCCGCGCTCCAACCTGGGCCTCAAGTACGTGGAGCTGACGATCGGCAAGAGCAACGAGGCGCTGCTCCCCGGCGCCACGCTGCCGATCGCCCAGTCGCGCACGCCGATCGAGCTCGACCAGTACTTCTCGACCTTCAACCAGGAGATGCGGCAGAACATCCAGGACACCCTGGAGGGCTACGGCAACGCGCTGGCCGGCCGCGGGCGCGTGATCAACCTCGCGATCCAGGACTTCGTGCCCTTCTTCCAGCACCTCACCCCGGTGATGACGGCGCTCTCGGACCCCAAGACGCGGCTCAACCAGTTCTTCCGGGCCGCGTCCCGCTTCTCCGGCGAGATCGCCCCGGTGGCCCGCCAGTACGCCGCGCTGTTCGGCAACATGGCCACCACGTTCGAGGCGCTCGGGCGCGACGAGGGGGCGCTGCGCGCCACGATCGAGCGCGGCCCGCCCACCCTCGACGCCGGCATCCAGAGCCTCCCCGTGCAGCGGCCGTTCCTGGCGGACTCCGAGCGCCTGTTCCGCGCGCTCAACCCGGTGGCCGACGAGCTCCAGCGCTCGCTGCCCAAGTTCCGCGACGCGCTCGCGGTCGGCCGCCCGGTGGTGCGCAGCTCGCCGCCGTTCTACCAGCGGACGCAGGGCGTCTTCCGTGCGCTGCGCGACCTGGTGGCCGACCCCAACACGCTGCTCGGGCTCAAGGACCTGACCACCACGATCAAGGTGGGCGCGCCGCTGGTCGAGTACGTCGCGCCGTACCAGACGGTCTGCAACTACACGGTCTTCTGGCTCACCGGGCTCTCCGAGCACGTGTCCGAGGACGTGCGCTTCGGCACGGCGCAGCGGAGCGGCCTCAAGTCCGACAACCGCACCCAGGACAACCGGATCAGCACGTCGGACTCCGAGGTCCCGGCGGACATCCCCGACAACCAGGACCCGCAGTTGGCCAAGGACCAGATCGGCGACCCGCTCAGCACGCTCCACCGCCAGAACTACGCACCGGCGATCGACGCGCAGGGCAACGCCGACTGCCAGACGGGCCAGACCGGTTACCTCGACGGCCCGCTCGCGCAGGACTTCCGCTACCCGCCCACCAACGACCCGAACCGCCTCGGCGGCAGCCACGTGGTGGTCGATCCGAACACGCCCGGCCTGGCCGGCCCCACGCGCAAGGGCGTCAAGAACCTGAAGGACCTTCCGTAGCCATGGCGCGCACTCCGTTCACCGACATCCCGCGCGGCGCCGCCGAGAAGGTCGGCATCAAGCCGGTCGCGGCCGGGCTGATCTTCCTGGTGATCACGATCATCGCCACCTACTTCGCGTTCAGCAAGGCCAACCCGTTCGCCCATCCCTACGAGCTGAACGCCGTGTTCAGCAACGCGAACGAGCTCAAGGAGCGCTCGCCCGTGCGGATCGCGGGCGTGCTCGTGGGCAAGGTCAAGTCGGTAGAGCCCTTCGGCACCGACAAGGCCAAGGTCCGGATGGAGATCGACAAGAGCGGGCTGCCCATCCACGAGGACGCCCAGCTCAAGGTGCGCCAGCGGATCTTCCTCGAGGGCAACTACTTCGTGGACCTCCAGCCGGGCACGCCCGGCTCGCCGGTGCGCAGGTCCGGGTCGACGGTGCCGCCGGCGCAGACGGCGTCGCCGGTCCAGTTCGGCCAGCTGCTCACCGCGCTCCAGTCCGACACGCGGCAGGACCTCAGGACGTTCCTCAGGGAGTACGCGAAGGGCGTCTCCGGCAGGGGCTCGCGCGGGTTCAACATGGCCGTCAAGTACTGGGAGGAGGCCTACCGCAACACCGCGATCTCCACCCGGGCCACGCTGGGGCAGCGGCCGGGCGACCTCCAGCGGGTGCTCAAGGGGCAGGGCAAGGTGTTCGGAGCGCTGTCGCGCGACGAGGAGTCGCTCAAGCTCCTGGTCACCTCGCTCAACCGCCTGGCCGGCGCGTTCGCCCGTCAGGACCAGAACCTCCAGGCCACCATCCCCGCGCTGCGCGACGTGCTGCGGGTGGGCCGCCCGGCGCTCGCCTCGATCAACAACGCGTTCCCATCGCTGCGGGCGTTCGCCCGCGAGGCGCTGCCCGCGGCGCGCTCGAGCTCGCCCACGCTCGACGTGCAGATCCCGTTCATCACCCAGGCGCGCGGGCTCGTGTCCCGCGCGGAGCTGCGCGGGCTCGTGGCCGACCTCCGCCCGACCGTGCCGGACCTCGCCCGGCTCAACAACAGCCAGACCAAGTCGCTGGCCGAGACGCGCGCGCTCGCCTCGTGCCAGAACACCGTGCTGCTGCCGTTCTCGCAGACTCCGATCCCGGACCCGGACTTCCCGGCGGCATCGGGCCAGCCGTTCTTCAAGGACTCGCCGCGCTCGCTCGTGGGCCTCTCCGGCGAGAGCCGCATGCACGACGCCAACTCGCCGATCTTCCGCGTGCTGGCGGGCGGCGGCGGCAGCACCCTGTCGGCCACCAACGAGGCGGGTGAGCAGCTCTACGCCCAGACCGACCTGCCGATCGACGGGGTCCGCCCGATCAAGCCCAAGACGCGCCCGGTCTACCGCCCCAACGTCCCCTGCGAGACCCAGCAGCCGCCGGACATGGAGGCCGCGAGCGGCCCCGGCGGCAACACCGTGGTGCCCACGCCCACGATCCTGCCCAAGTTCAACGCGCTCCAGGCGGCGTCGGCGCGCGACATCAAGAAGGTCGAGTTCGCCCACGCCCAGCTGATGAACGGCAAGCCGTTCGTGGACCCGCTCGAGTTCTCCAACCTCGGCGAGCAGCTCCAGGCCAAGCGGCTGGGCTTCAAGCGCAAGGTGGACGGGGTGTACGTGCCGTGACGCATGCGATCCGCAAGCACCTCCGGGACTTCCTCGCGATCAGCGTGCTGGCCGTCGTGGCGCTCGGCACCGCCTACTACATCGTCAACCAGCAGCGGCTGCGCATCCCGGGGCTCGAGGAGAAGCCGTTCCAGCTCCAGGCCGAGTTCTCGGACGCTCAGGGCGTGATGCCCGGGCAGGGCCAGACGATCCGCATCGCCGGCATGCGCGTGGGCGACATCGGCAAGGTCGAGCTGGAGAACGGCAAGGCGCTGGTCACGATGGAGATCGACAGGAAGTTCGACCACGAGGTGCACACCGACGCCACGGCGCTGCTGCGCCCCCGGACCGGGCTCAAGGACATGTTCGTGGAGCTCGACCCGGGCAGCAAGTCGGCGCCGGTGATGAGGGAGCACGACCGCATCCAGGTGGAGAACACGGCGCCGGACGTGGACGCCGACGAGATCCTCTCCGGGCTCGACGCCGACACGCGCGCGTACCTCCAGCTGCTGATCAACGGGCTCGGCAAGGGCCTCCAGGGGCGCGGCGGCGACCTGCGCGAGGTGCTCGCGCGGCTCGGCCCGCTGCACCGCGACCTGGCGCGGGTCAACGGCGCGTTCGCCTCACGCCGCGTGGAGCTCGCGCGCCTGATCCACAACTACGGGTCCTCGGTCACCGAGCTCAGCACGCGTGACAGGGAGCTCAGCACGCTCGTGGAGGCCTCGAGCCAGGCGCTCGAGCGCTGGTCGTCGGAGGACCTGAACGTGTCGAACGCGGTGCGGCTGCTGCCGCCCACGCTGCGCCAGCTCCAGTCCGCGCTGGTGAAGGTGGACGAGCTCGGCCAGGCGATCCCGCCGGGGCTGAACGCGCTGCGGCCGGCGATGCGCCAGCTCAACCTGACCAACCACCAGGTGCTCCCGTTCGCCCGCGAGGCCACGCCGATCCTGCGCAACCAGGTGCGCCCGTTCGTGCGAGCCGCGAGGCCGTACGTGCGCAACCTCCAGCCCGCCGCGCGCGACCTCGCAAACGCGAGCCCGGACGTGCGCTCCGCGTTCCACGAGATCAACCGCTTCTTCAACATGGCCGCCTACAACCCCAACGGCAAGGAGAAGCTGCCCAGCGACTTCAACGGCGCCCAGGCCCGCGACGAGGGCCTGCTCTTCTGGCTCGGCTGGCTGGCGCACGACACCAACAGCCTCTTCAGCACGGGCGACGCGAGCGGGCCGTTCCGCCGCATCACCGCCACCGCCACCTGCTCGACGTTCCAGAGCCTCGTGACCACGGAGCCGGCCTCCGGGGCGATCCTCAACCTCAACCAGCTGCTGGCCGACCAGGGGCTCTGCCCGAAGGGCTGATGAACAAGCAAGCCCCCAGCACCGGACGGATCCTGGTCATGGCCACGTGGGCGCTGTCCTGCTTCGGCCTGCTGCTCTGGCTGTGGTTCTCGTTCGGCGGGCCGCTGCCGCTCGGGCCGCAGGGCTACCGCGTCTCGGTCCAGATGCCGGAGTCGTCGCTGCTGGTGAAGGAGGCGGACGTGCGTATGGCGGGCCTCGACATCGGCAAGGTCAAGGACCTGAAGCTCGCACGCCAGGGGGGCAACGAGGTGCAGCTCGAGATCAAGCCGGAGTTCGCGCCGCTGCCGAAGGACGTTCACGCGATCCTGCGGCAGAAGTCGCTGCTCGGCCAGGTCTACATCGAGCTCACGCCGGGCACGCGCGACGGTCCCAAGCTGAAGGACGGCGAGCGGATCCCGGCCAAGTCGGTGGTCGAGCCGGTGGAGCTCGACGAGATCATCTCCCTGTTCGACAAGGAGACGCGAAGCAACTTCCAGGGCTGGATCCGTGAGATCTCGATCGCCATCCGGAACGGGCGCGGGGAGGACCTGAGCAACGCGATCGGCAACCTCGACGAGTTCGCGTCGTCGGGCTCGCACCTGCTGAAGATCCTCGACGACCAGGGGCCGGCCTTGAAGCAGCTCGTGCGCAACACCGGCGTGACGCTCAACGCGCTCACCGAGCGCCGCGGCCAGCTGCGCGAGCTGATCGGCAACGCCAACACGTTCTTCCAGGCGCTGGCGTCCCGCAACAACTCGCTCGCCGAGACGATCGCGATCTTCCCGACCTTCCTCGACGAGTCGCGGCTCACGCTCGACCGGCTGCGCGTGTTCGCCAACAACACCGACCCGCTGATCCGCGATCTGATCCCGGTGGCCCTGCTGCTCAAGCCCACCCTGCACGATCTGGGGACGCTGTCGCCGGACCTCAAGAACGTGTTCCACAAGCTGGCCCCGATCATCAGGGAGTCCGGGCGCAACCTGCCGGCGGCCGAGCGCTTCCTGCGCGGGGCCAAGCCCGTGTTTCCGGCGCTCCACACCTACCTGCCGCAGCTCAACCCGATCCTCTCGTTCCTGAACTACTCGCAGGAGACGGTGTCCAACTTCATCCACAGCGCCGCGGCGTCGCTCAACGCCACGATGCCGGCGCTCGGGCCGAACGAGGGCCCGCGCCACTACCTGCGCCAGTTCTCGATCTCGAACACGCGCGGCGTGCAGCTCTCGCAGACGCGGCCGACCTACGAGCGCGGCAACGCGTATCCGCTCCCGAACTACCTCAAGCGGATGCGCCCGCTCGGGATGACGGAGGCCTTCGATTGCTCGAACACCGGCTTCCCGGGTGACGGAACACGATCCGACTTCGCGCAGGGCGAGCCGCCGTGCTTCGTGCAGCCGCCGCAGCTCTGGGACGGCAAGAAGTTCCCGCGCATCAAGCCGGGCAACAGGATCGTGCCCAAGCCGATCGGCAACGCGGGCACCGCCGACCCGGCCACGCGGTAGCGCGAACCGCGCGCCGGTTAGGATCGCGGCGCCCATGTCCTCCATGCTCGAGCTCGCGGATCGCCTCTGGACCGGAGAGGCGGACATCGCGGAGCATCACCCGGTCGGCTATTTCGGGGAGCTGACCGAGGTGCCCGGCGGGGGCGCATTCCTCCCCGGCTTCGCGAACGTGTCGGCGTTCGAGACCTCCGAGGGCCTCGTGATGTTCGACACCGGCAGCTTCGCCACGGCGCAGATGGTGCACGACGCGATACGGGGCTGGACGGAGTCGTGCCTGCACACGGTGGTGTTCACGCACGGGCACGTGGACCACGTGTTCGGCCTCCCGATCTGGGAGCGCGAGGCCGTGGACAGGGGCTGGATCCCGCCGATCGTGGTGGCCCACGAGAACATGCCCGGGCGCTTCGACCGCTACCGGCTCACGGCCGGCTACAACGCCGCGATCAACCGGCGCCAGTTCCAGGTCGACGACCTCGAGTGGCCGACCGACTACCGCTACCCGGACAGGACCTACCGCGACTCGCTCGAGCTCGAGGTGGGCGGCGAGCGGCTCGAGCTCCATCACGCCAAGGGCGAGACCGACGACTACACCTGGACCTGGATCCCCGGCCGGCGCACGATCTGCTGCGGCGACCTGTTCATCTGGGCGGTGCCCAACGCCGGCAACCCGCAGAAGGTGCAGCGCTACCCGCGCGAGTGGTCGTTCGCGCTGCGCGAGATGGCCGAGCTGGACGCGGAGGTGCTGCTGCCGGGCCACGGGCTTCCGGTGGTCGGCGCCGAGCGCGTGCAGGCAGCTCTGTGCGACAGCGCCGCGCTGCTCGAGTCGCTCGTGGAGCAGACGCTCGCCCTGATGAACGATGGCGAGTCGCTCGACACGATCCTGCACTCGGTGGAGGCGCCGGGCGAGCTGATCGAGAAGCCCTACCTGCGCCCGATCTACGACGAGCCCGAGTTCATCGTGCGCAACATCTGGCGCCAGTTCGGCGGCTGGTACGACCTGAACCCCGCCAACCTCAAGCCGGCGCCCGACGCCGCGCTGGCCGGCGAGCTGGCCGCGCTGGCGGGCGGCGGCGAGCGGCTGGCCGAGCGGGCGCTCGAGCTGGCCGAGGCCGGGGAGCTGCGGCTCGCGGGCCACCTCGCCGAGATGGCCGCGCTGGCCTCGCCCGAGCTCGAGGCGGCTCAGCGCGCCCGTGCCGAGGTGAACGAGCGGCGCGCCGAGCACGCGAGCTCCACGATGGCGCGCGGGGTGTTCTCCGCGGCCGCGCGCGAGACGCGGGCGAAGCTGCCCGATTGATGCACCCCTGGGTGGAGCAGCACGCCGCCGCCATGGCGCGGCGGGCGGAGCGCGAGATGGAGGCGCTCGTGTCGGTCTCCTCGCCGTCCGGCGACGTGCATGGCGGCGAGGAGGCGATCGCGGTGTGCATGGCGCTGCTGCCGCCCCAGGCGGAGGCCGAGCGCGTGCCGTGCTCCACGGCCGGCTACGCGGACGACCTGCTGGCGCGGCTGCGCGGGGACGGAGCGAAGCGCGTGCTGCTGATCGGGCACGTGGACACCGTGGTCGCGCACGAGAACCACCGGCCGCTCGAGCGCGCCGGCGGCCGGCTGATCGGCTCGGGCACGGTCGACATGAAGGGCGGCGTGGCGCTGTCGCTCACCCTGCTCGAGGCGCTGGCCGAGCGGCCGGAGGCATACGCCGAGATCGCGCTGCTGCTCGTGAACGACGAGGAGTGGCGCGTGGGCGGGCTGGAGCACGTGGACCGCTTCGATGGCTTCGACGCCTGCCTCTGCTTCGAGGCCGGACAGCACGGTCCCGAGGGGGAGGAGGGGCTGATCGTGCGCCGCAAGGCGGCGAGCACGCTCAGGGTGGAGGCGCAGGGGCTCGCCTCGCACTCGGGCTCGGCGCCCGATCGCGGCCGCAACGCGCTGCTGGCGCTCGCGGCGGCGGCGCAGGCGGTGGCGGCCTGCCACGCGCCGGGCGGGCCGGACCGGCTGAGCGCGGTGCCCACGATCCTCAAGAGCGGCGACGCCTTCAACGTGGTGCCCGACGCCGGCGAGCTCTACTGCGACATGCGCGCCGACAGCGCCGAGGCGTTCAGGGGCGTGGTCGAGGCGGTGCCGGACGAGGTGGGCGGCGCCAGCCTCGAGGCCGAGATCGTGCGCCTCTGGCCGGGGATGGACTCGCGCGAGAGCACGCGCGAGCTGCTGGCGCGGACCGGGGAGACGCTGGGGCGGGCGGTGATCCCGGTCGAGCGCGGCGGCGCGAGCGATGCCAGCCACGTGGCCACCCGCATCCCGGTCACGCTCGACGGCCTGGGCCCCCGCGGCGGCCAGGCCCACAACCCGGACGAGTTCGTGCTGGCGGAGTCGATCCGGCAGCGCGCCGAGGTGTCGCTGGCGCTGATGGTCGCGCTGTTGGGGCTCTGACCGGCGGTCCCCCATAACGGTGGCAAGGGCCGCCGCGTGGTTGCCGATAGGAAGAGCATGGCCCGCCGCGCCGCCATCCTCGCCCTTGCCCTGCTCGCGCTCGTCCCGGTGGCCGCGCCGGCCGAGACCAATCCCGCCGACGCCCTCGCCTCGACCGCGATCGACCCCTACCGCTACGACCGCGCCACCGACTGCCGCACCGCCATCCCGCCGGGCACCCTGGCGCTGAAGGCATGGCTCGAGCGCAACGCGGGCGGGAGCTTCTGGGGGATCTATCGCTGCGAGCGCTGGGGCAAGGGCAGCGCAAGCCTGCACGCCGAGGGCCGCGCGATCGACTGGCACCTGGACGTGCACAACCGCGCCGACAAGCGCGAGGCAGCCCGGCTGATCCACCTCTTCCTCGCTCCCGACAGGGCCGGCAACAATCACGCGCTGGCCCGCCGGATGGGCATCCAGGAGCTGATCTGGAATTGCCGCTCGTGGTGGAGCGGCGACGGCGGCATGCGCCCGTACTCGGCGTGCTACGACTCGAGCGGCAAGCCGAAGAAGATCGACGACACCAACGCCCACCGCAACCACATCCACATCGGGCTGAACTGGCCGGGGGCGCGCAAGCAGAGCACGTTCTGGCTGCGGTAGCGGCCCGGGCGCGCATATAAGCTCGCGCCCATCGTCAACCAGGCGCTCAACGCACGCAGCTCGTTCCCCCCGATCGGCGACTACGCCTTCCTCTCCGACGGCGAGGTGGCGGCCCTCGTGGCCCCCAGCGGGAACGTGGAGTGGCTGTGCCTGCCGCAGTTCGACTCGCCCGCCATCTTCGCCACGATCCTCGACCGCGATGCCGGCCGCTTCCGGGTCGGCCCCACCGACGTGCAGGTGCCCGCCGCTCGGCGCTACCTGCCCGGCGGGATGGTGCTCGAGACCACCTGGAAGACGCGCACCGGCTGGCTGATGGTGCGCGACGCGCTCACCGTGGGCCCGTGGCACCACGTGAAGGAGCGCGCGCACCGCCAGCACCGCCCGCCGAGCGACTGGGAGGCCGACCACGTGCTGGTGCGCACCGCGCGCTGCGCGCAGGGGACGGTGGAGCTCCAGCTCGAGTGCGAGCCGGTCTTCGACTACGGGGCCAACCCCGCCGCCTGGGAGTACACGGGCTCGGGCTACGGCGAGGCCGCGGCGGCCGGCCGCGACGGCGACCCGACGGTGCACCTCGACACCGACATGCGCGTGGGCTTCGAGGGCTCGCGCGTGAGCGCGCGCACCACCCTGCGCAAGGACGAGGTGGCGTACGTGGCCATCTCGTGGTCCGACCACGGCGGGCCCAAGAGCTACCACGAGGCCTTCGAGATGATGGACCAGACCAACACGTACTGGCGCGAGTGGCTCGCGCGCGGTGAGTTTCCCGACCACCCGTGGCGCGCCCAGCTCGAGCGCAGCGCCCTGACCCTGCGCGGGCTCACCTATGCGCCCACCGGCGCGATCGCCTCCGCCGCCACCACCTCCCTGCCGCGCGTGCCCGGCGGGGAGCGCAACTACGACTACCGCTACACCTTCATGCGCGACGCCGCTTTTGCCCTGTGGGGGAGCTACAGCCTCGGCTTCGACTGGGAGGCCGACGACTTCTTCTACTTCCTCGCCGAGCTGTCCGAGAACGGCCAGGAGATCCAGAACATCGTGGCGATCGACGGCCGGCGCGACCTCGACGAGCGCACCATCGACCACCTCAGCGGCTACGAGGGCTCGCGCCCCGTGCGCGTGGGCAACGCCGCACATCGCAGCGAGCAGCACGACGTATGGGGCGCGATGCTCGACGCCGCCTACCTCCACGCCCGCAGCCGCGACAAGCTCCCCGAGCGGATCTGGCCGATCGTGAACGAGCTGGTCAAGCGCGCGGTGGAAAACTGGGACAAGCCCGACCGCGGGATCTGGGCCACGCGCGGCGAGCCGCGCCACTACACGTCGTCCAAGGTGATGTGCTGGGTGGCGGCCGAGCGCGGCGCGCGGCTGGCCGAGCTGCGCGAGGACCACGACCTGGCGAAGGAGTGGGACGCCTGCGCGGACAAGATCAAGGAGGACGTGATCGCCAACGCGCTCTCGGACCGCGGCACGTTCACGCAGCACTACGACACCGACGCCCTCGACGCGTCGCTGCTGCTCATGCCGCTGGTGCGCTTCCTGCCGGGTGACGACGAGCGCGTGCAGCGCACCGTGCGCGCGATCGCGGAGGAGCTCGTGGAGGACGGCCTCGTGCTGCGCCAGCGACCCGACGAGGAGGACTTCGCGGTGGAGGGCGAGACGTTCACCGTCTGCTCGTTCTGGCTGGTGTCGGCGCTGGCCGAGATCGGCGAGGTCGCGCGTGCGCGCGAGCTGTGCGAGCGCCTGCTCGCCCTCGCCAGCCCGCTGGGCCTCTACGCCGAGCACATCGACCCGGACACGGGCCGCCACCTCGGCAACTTCCCGCACGCGTTCACGCACCTCGCGCTGGTCAACGCCGCGCTGCACGTGATCCGCGAGGAGGGCGAGCCCGTCGCGGACGCGCGCGTGGACCGCGCGGCCACCGTTTGAGCGCCCGCGGCTAGGCCGGCTGGTAGTACGGGCTCTCGCCCGCGGCGTGATCCGTCACGTCGACCACCTGGCGGATCTCCGGAACCGACTCCAGGATCGCGGACTCGATCCCCTGGTCGAGCGTGACGGTGGCCATCCCGCAGCCCTGACAGCCGCCGCCGAGCCGCACGAACGCGATGTCGTTCTCCACGCGGTCGAGCATCGCCTGGCCGCCGTGCTGGGCGATCGCCGGGTTGATGCGGAGGTCGATCACCTGGGCCACGCGGGTCTCCACGTCGCCGGACAGCTCGCCGTTCGCGCCGGTGGCGGTGACCACCTGCGGGCGGTTGGGGTTCGAGACCGTGAGGCCGCCGCGCATGAGGTCGTCGGACCAGTCGATGGCGGCGCCGCGCAGGTTCTCCGCGTCCGCGCCGGGGACCACGACCGGCAGGCCGTCGACGTGGGCCACCTCGTCCTCGGGCCCGGCCGCCTCGAGCGGGCGGAGCGCAAGGTCGTAGGTGAACTCGCCGCGGTGCACGCCCGTGATGCGGACCCACATGGCCTGCGCATCGGCGTTCTCCACGCCCGCGCGGAACTCGCGGACCTTCTCGACGGCAAGGGGTGTGAGAGTCACGATCACACCCGAGACGATAGCGGCGTCAGGCGCCTCTCCAGACGAAGACGTCGCGCTCCACATCGCCCTGAAGCCCCAGCTCCAGGATGGCCTCAGTGACCCCCGGGTAGAGCTCGTTTCCGTAGTCGTGGAAGGCGATCGCGCCGCCCGGCGCGAGGGCCTCGCGCCAGGCCTCGAAGGTGTCGATCGTGAGTCCCTTCTCGTGGGAGCCGTCCACGAACACGAAGTCGGGGCCCGCGTCGCCCGGCCCCGGCCCCGCCTCGCCGCCCCGCCCGCGCAGCTCCACGCGCTCGCGCACGCCGCAGAGGTCCAGGTAGCGCTCGCGCTCCGGCCGCACGATCGGGTCGTAGCTCACCACCCGGCGCGCCGGGTCGGCGAGCGCCAGCGCGGCCGTGGTCCACGCGGTTCCCGTGCCGATCTCCACCACCGCCCGGCGCCCGTGCGCCAGCCGCAGCAGCAGCGCCAGCGACTCGGGCTTGGTGGCCGAGCCGAGCGACCACCCGTCGCCGGTTCGCGCCGCCAGGCGCCGCGCGCGGAAGTAGAACCAGGCCACGCGCGGCGGCAGCCCGCGCAGCCCCGCGATCCGGCGCGCGACGCTCAGGACGCGCAGCGGTCGGCCGTCCCGCTCTTGGTCTTGCAGTGCTGGAGGGAGAGCGCGATGCGCTGGAGCGCGCCGAACGCGGGCTTGCGCGTGATCGTGCCGTCCTTCTCCAGCCGCGAGAGCCCGGCGTAGTCGAACGGGTACTTCGGGTCCCTGTCGAGCGTGAGCCACGAGTACCAGTACACGCGCTGGAGCTTGAGCTCCGACCGGTGCTCGGCCAGCATCCGGTAGGCCTGCGTCAGCTTCTTCGCCTGGCCGGGCTCGGTCGTCTCGTTGCCGTAGGTCCAGGCCGCCTTCCCGCGCGCTGAGGTCCAGCTCAGCTCGCTCACCCACATCAGCTTCTTGCCGTCGCCGTAGCGGGCCATCACCCGGCGGTTGTTGCGCAGGATCTCGAGCACGCCGCTCACCTGCGCGGTGAACGGGTGGATCGCCACGATGTCGAAGAGGTTGCGCGCCTTCAGCTTGTAGATCTTCTCGAGCTCCGGCCAGCTGCGGTTGGGCAGTCCCGCGAGCACGATCCGGGCGCCCGGATCGACCTGCTTGACCTTCGCGCGCGCGGCGCGCAGGAGCGCCACGTAGTCGTGCTCCCACGGCTGGTCTGCCCAGAACTCCTTGAGGCTCGGCTCGTTCCAGAACTGCCAGTGGCGCACGGGCGCCTTCGGCACGGTGGGCTTCTCGGTCCAGAACGAGCCCGACGGGCCGTAGCGGCGCGCGAGCGCCCCGGTGAACGCGGCGTACGGAGCGGTGCCCTTCGGGGGAGAGTTGAACTGGCCCGGGTAGCGCGCGTCCCACTTGGGCGCGATCAGCACGATCGGCAGGATCGTGAGGCGCCGGGTGGCGGCGCCCTCCACGACCTGGTCCACGAGCGAGTAGTCGGTGGGCACGCCGTTCTCGTCGCGGAAGCGCGACATCTGGTCCGGCGGCACGTCGCTCCACTTGGCGTAGGGCTGCGCGGAGCTCCAGTCCACCACCACGCGCACCGAGCCCACGCCGGCGCCGACCATCTGGTCGAGCTCGCCCTGGAGGTTCACCGGCGGCTCGAACAGCGGGCCGTCCATCACCACGCCCACGAACGAGGGCGGCACACGCGGAGTCGCCGCCGCGGCGCTCGAGGTGGCGAGGGCCAGGGCACACGTAACCGCGAGGGTCGCGATCACGGCTACCCTGCGCATCGTCCCGAGGCTACCCGCGGGCGTCCAGTGAGATCGGTGCATCGAGAGTGAAACCCAGCACGACGCCCAACGCTTCGCCCGGCGCGGGCACGCGCCTGTCGCCCGCCGCGATCGCCGAGCGCGCGCGAGCCCAGGGCCGGATCGCGATCGACACGGAGTTCGTCTCGGAGGGCCGCTACCGCCCGCTGCTGTGCCTCGTGCAGGTGGCCGTGGCTCCGCGCGAGGCCGGCGGTGAGCCCGAGATCGAGGTGCTCGACCCGATCGAGGGCTTCGACCACGAGCCGCTCGCGCAGGTGCTCGCCGACCCGGACGTGCAGGTGGTCTTCCACGCCGGCGGCCAGGACGTGCCGATCCTGCGCCGCGCCTGGGGCGTGGGGCCCACGAACGTCTTCGACACCCAGGTGGCCGCCGGCTTCGCGGGGTTCAGCGCGCAGGCGGGCTACGGCAACCTGCTCGCCAAGGTGTCGGGCGTGCAGCTCTCCAAGAGCGCCGGATTCACGCGCTGGGACCGCCGCCCGCTCACGCCGGAGCAGCTCGAGTACGCCCGCAGCGACGTGGAGGACCTGCTGGGGCTGAGCGACACGCTCCAGGAGCGCCTCACCGCGTCCGGACGCCTCGACTGGGCGCTCGAGGAGTGCCGCCGCCTCGAGTCGATCGACGACGAGCGCGACGCCGACGAGGCATACCGGCGGCTGCCGCGCGTGCACCGCCTGCGGCCGCGCCAGCGCGCCGTGGCCTACGCGCTGGCCGACTGGCGCGAGCGCACTGCGGCCACCGAGGACCGCCCGGTCGGGTCGGTCCTCTCCGACGTGGCGCTCGTGGAGGTGGCCCGCCGCCAGCCCGAGTCGCTTGAGGCGCTCACCGCCATCCGGGGCGTGCGCCCGGACGTGGGGCGCCGGCGCGGCGGCGCGATCATCGAGGTCGTGCGCAGCGGCCGCGAGGCCGAGCCGCCGCCCACCGAGGAGCACACGCGGGCCGATCCCGACCCGAGCGACTCCGCGCGCATCGCGCTCAGCGAGTCGGTCGTGCGCCAGCGCGTGGGGGAGGCCGGGCTGGCCTACGAGCTGGTGGCCTCGCGCGCGGACCTCACCGAGATCGTCATCTCCGCGCGCTCGGGCCGCGGCGAGCCGGACGTGCGCACGCTGCGCGGCTGGCGCCGCGACCTCGTGGGCGACGAGCTGCTCGACCTTCTCGCGGGCCGGCGCACCGTGCGCGCCACGCGCGGCGGCGTGGCCGTCGAGCCGTTCTCCGGCTGAACGGCGCCGCGGCTACTCGAAGTCGCCGGGCTCGTGCGGCCCGACGCAAGCCACGACCGGGTCGCCGGCCACCTGGGCCGCCACCTCGCGAACGTCGTCCTCGGTCACGGCGTCGAGCGCGGCGATCATGGCGTCGGGCGAGCCGAGCTCTCCGAAGGTGACCTTCTGCGACGCCGCCCGGCTGGCCACGGCCCGCGTGTTCTCGAGCGCGAGCACGGTGGAGCCGGCCGTGTACGAGCGGGCTCGCTCCACCTCGCCGTCGTGCGGCCCGTTCTCCGCCAGCTCCGCAACGATCTCGCGGATGCGCTCGTAGGCCTCGGGGCACTTGGTGGAGTCGAGGCCCGAGGACACGTCGAGCCGGGCCACGTCCGAGTGCGAGGCGCCGTAGGAGCGGATTGCGTAGCAGAGCCCGCGCTGCTCGCGGATCTCGTCGAACAGCCGTGAGCCCATCGAGCCGCCGAGCAGGGTCGAGTAGACAGCGAGCGCGGCGCGGTTGCGGATGTCGCTCGGGTCGATCTTGGGCCGCCAGTGCAGGCGCAGGTGCGACTGCCGCGTGTCGCGCCCCTGGATCTTGACGCGGCGCTCGAAGCGCGGTGCGGGAGCGGCCTCGGGGGTGCCGTTGCGGCCCGGGAAGCGGGTGAACAGCTCGGAGGCGCGCTCGGTGTCGAGGTGCGAGAGGTCGCCGGCGAGGAACGCGCCGCCGCGCGCGGGCGACCACTGGCGCTCGCGGAACGCCACGATCGCCTCGCGCGAGAACGTGCGCAGATGGTCCTCGGGACCGAGCACCGGGCGCCCGAGCGGGTGCTCGCCGTAGGTGGCCTCGTCGATCAGATGGTCCGCGATGGTGGACGGCTGGTCGTTGGCGCGGGCGATCTCCTGGATCACCACGCCGCGCTCGCGGTCGAGCTCCTCGCCGTCGATGCGGGCGCGGCCCACGAAGTCCGTGAGCAGGTCGAGCGCCGGCATCACGGCCTCGGACCGGCAGGTGATGTGGAAGGCCACGATGTCGTGCGAGGTGTAGGCGTTGAGCTGCGCGCCCAGGCGCTCGGCGGTCTCGTTCACGTCGCGGTAGGTGGGGAACGACTCCCCGCCCTTGAACACGAGGTGCTCGAGGAAGTGCGCCATGCCGTTCTCCTCGGGCCGCTCGGTGCGGGCGCCGGCGTCGAAGGCCACCAGCGCCGTGACCGAGCGGGTTCCAGGCACGGTCAGCCTGACGAGCGGGAGGCCCGTCTCGAGAGTGGAATGCTCGACACCGATCACGACGGCGCAGACTAGCGGCGGGCATGGCTAGCCTGTGGCGCCTTGCGCTCGGGGGCGGCCAGGCTTCTCGCGACATTGGCGTGCGCGACCATCGTCGCGTCGATTGCGCCTGCCGCGGCGCACGCGGCCAGGGGAATGGAGATCGCGCTGGCGGACGACCCGGTCTTCCTGGCCCGGCACTACTACGACCGCGAGCGCGCGCTCCAGAACGCGCGCGCGCTCGGCGTGACCCGCCTGCGCGTGTTCGTGAACTGGGCGGGCGTGATGGGCAAGCAGCGCGAGAGCGCGGACCCGCCCCAGCAGCCGACCTACTACTGGGGCCCCTACGAGGAACTGATCGACGCCGCCGCGCGCGCCGGGATCCGCGTGCAGCTCGACCTCGCCGGCCCGGCGCCGCGCTTCGCCACGAGCGACAGGGAGCTGGGCATGACCCGACCCGACCCGACCCAGTTCGCGGCCTTCGCGCGGGCCGCCGCCACGCGCTTCAAGGGGCGGGTGGACCGCTACTCGGTCTGGAACGAGCCGAACCACGACGGCTGGCTGCGCCCGAGCGCCGAGGCACCGCGCCTCTACCGCTCGCTGTACGTGGCCGGCTACGGGGCGATCAAGTCCGCGGACCCCGGCGCCGCGGTGCTCTTCGGTGAGACCGCGCCCTACCGCGGCACGCGGGCGATGGCCCCGCTTGGGTTCCTGCGGCGAACCCTGTGCCTCACCTCGAGGTACAAGCTCGACGGCAAGTGCATGGCCGCGATGCCCCAGAACACGCGCGGCCTGCTGCGCACCGACGGCTTCGCGCACCATCCCTACGACTTCACGAACGCCCCCAACTACCGGTACCGGGGCGACGACAACGTGACGATCGGAACGCTGTCGCGGCTCACCCGCGCGCTCGACCTCGCCGCCCGCGCCGGCGCGCTCTGGGGACCGGCCAAGCGCCGCGCTCCGTTCGTCTACCTGACCGAGTTCGGGTACTTCGCGAGCGGGCCGCGCGCCAAGGTGCCGGAGAAGAAGCGGGTGACGTACCTGCCGCAGGCGTTCGCGATCGCGCAGCGCAACCCGCGCGTGCGGGAGATGCTCCACTTCGGGCTGGCCGCGCCTCCGCCCAGCTACCCCGGCGCGGCGTTCGACTTCGGCCTCGTCACGACCGACGGCGGCGCGCGCGCCACCTACGGCGCGCTCGTGAAGTGGGCGCAGCGGGCGATGGGCAAGAAGCAGGTTGCCGCGCCCGGCGGTCCCCTCGCGCTGCCGCCGGCCCAGCCGGGGGCCGACCCGCCCGGCGAGACACCGCCCCCGGACGGCACGCCCCTGATCCCGCCGATCCCGTTCCCATGAGGCGGCTGATCGCGATCGCGGCCGCGCTCGCCGTGACGGCTGCACCGAGCGCCCTCGCGCACGAGCCGCCCACGGCGGCGCACTCCCCGAAGCTCGCCACGGCGGCCACGCACAAGAAGCATAAGTACCCGTGGGCCAAGCGAGTGGCTGCGGCGCGCGCGTACCTGCACCACCGCGCGGGGCACGTGGCGTTCGCCGTCGTGGACGAGAAGGGAGTCCTCCGCGGCCTGCGCGGCAACGTGCAGTACCCCTCGGCGAGCCTCGTCAAGGCGATGTTCCTGGTGGCCTACCTGGAACGGGCCCGGCACCGGGGGCTCACCGGGAGCGACCGCGCGCTGCTCCACCCGATGATCACCAGGTCCGACAACAACGCGGCCACGCGCGTGCGCAACATCGTCGGGCCCGGCCGGGTCTACGGCGTGGCCAGGCGCGCCCACATGACGCACTTCGTGCTCAAGCAGCGCTGGGGCGACACGCTGATCACGGCCAACGACCAGGCGCGCTACTTCTCGAAGATCGACCGGCTCGTGCCCAAGCGCCACCGCTCGTACGCCCGCTCGCTGCTCGCGTCGATCATCCCGGCGCAGCGCTGGGGCGTCGCGCAGGCGGTGCCGTCCGGCTGGCACGTGTTCTTCAAGGCCGGCTGGCGGCCGCTCGGGGGCCGGCAGCTGGTCACCCAGTCGGGGCTGTTCGAGCACGGCAAGCGGCGCGTGTCGATCTCCGTGCTGACCGTCGACGAGCCGTCGCAGGGCTATGGGGAGGCGACGATCCGGGGTGTCACGCGCCAGGTTTTGCGCGGTCTGCGCTGATGCCGACGCGCCAAGCGCGACCCATCGGACTGCGTGACGACCCCACCCGGGTGTAGGGTCGGACACGTTCGGTTCAATCGAATCTAAAGGAAGGGAGACCGAATGACGCTTCTACGTCGCCGTTTCCGCGGCACCGCAGCGCTTGTGGCGCTCATCACCGCGATCGCGATCGTCGTTACGGCCGTACCGGCCATGGGCGCGACCTCGACGGTCACGCAGGCCGACTGCAACGCCGGCCGCATCAAGAACAAGCAGGGCGCAACTCTCAGCCCCTCAGCGTGCAAGGCCCTCATCGGTCAGCGCGTGAACCTGGCCTCGACCGGGTTCGAGGCGTGGTACCTGCTCCTCGGTGGAGTCGTCTGCATCGGTGGCGCGGGAGTGCTCCGCATGCGCCGGCGCACCGTCTCGCCGCAGCTCGGCTAGATAACGGTCAGCGAGGTAGTACGGCGGCGGCCCACAGCCGCCGCCGTACCCTCGTGATCGACGGCGCCTTCACGCGCCTCCTGATTGCCCATGTCCATCTGGCCTGAGGAGAACCTGCGCGACCGCGTCACCGCCGGCGGCGGGCGCGTCTCCATGTCCGCCGACGAGCTCCTGAGGGACTTCGGCATCCGCCAGCCCACGCAGGCGGCGCGCCGCAACGTCGAGATGTGGCTCGCCCAGGCCGGCCTCGGCGTGGATCCGTCGCTCGGCGCCAACGGGCTGCCGAGCTCGGTCACGCTTTACGAGCGCAAGCCGCTCGCCGAGCTGCCCCCGCCGGCGGCGCCGGAGCGGGTGGAGGAGCCGGCGGCCGTGGATGCCGCGCCTGCGGAGCCGGTGGCCGCGGTGCCGGCGGCCGCGGATGCCGCGCCTGGAGAGCCGAAGCCTCCCCGCCCCGCGCCCGCCGCCCGCCGCCCCGCGCCCGCCGCCCGCCGCTCGGCGCCCGCTCGCACCCGCGGCGAGGCGATCCGGCGCCGCGTCTCCACCTTCCTCTTCGTCCTCGGCGCGCTGATGGTGGCCGAGTTCGCGATCACCGTGATCTGGCAGGAGCCGGTCTCGGCATACCTCCAGCACCGCGCCCAGGAGAAGCTCAAGGGCCAGCTCGACCAGCTCGACGCCAAGCCACTCGACATCGGCGACACCGGGCGCCTCGAGCTGAGCAAGATCCGCAGCAACAAGCGCCGGCTCGACCGCCGCCTCGACCTGCTCGGCGCCCGGCTCGCCCGTGACGTGCACGAGGGCGGCGCGGTCGGCCGCCTCGAGGTCAGCCGGATCGGCCTGAGCGCGGTGGTGGTCCAGGGCACCTCGGCGCCGAGCCTCCGCAAGGCGCCCGGCCACTACACCGGCACGGTCATGCCCGGCCAGAACGGCAGCGTCGGCATCGCCGGGCACCGGACCTCGTACGGCGCGCCGTTCCGGCATGTGGACCAGCTCAAGACCGGGGACAAGCTCGTGCTCACGATGCCGTACGGGCGCTTCACCTACCGCGTCGAGCGCAAGAGGATCGTCTCGCCGTCCCAGACCGACCTGTTCCAGCGCGTGGGCTACCAGCGGCTGGTGCTGAGCGCCTGCCATCCGCTCTACAGCGCCGCCCAGCGCATCCTCGTGTTCGCGCGGCTCGAGAGCCGGCGACCGCTCGGCGCCGGGGCCATCGACGACCGGGCCAAGAACAAGATGGCCCTCCACGTGGACCCGCGCAAGCGCTACCAGCGCCAGCTCCACAGACTCGGCAAGCGCGACCTGAAGCTCGGGGACAAGGGCAAGGGCGTGCGCGAGCTCCAGCGCCTGCTGGGGCTGCCCCAGACCGGCAGGTTCGACGCTCTCACCGCGGCGGCGGTCAAGCAGTTCCAGCAGCAGCACAAGCTGCCGGTCGTCGGCCAGGCGGGCCCGGCCACCAAGCGCCTGCTCGCGCGCAGGGCGCACCCGCCGAGCCGCCCGCCCACGCCCCCGGACGTGGCCCCCCAGCCGCCCAACGCGCAGCAGCGGCGCGCTGCCGGCCTGCCGCCGCTTCCTCCGGCCGGCGGGCGAGCGCCGGCCCGGCCGCGGCCATAGCCGCGGCCCCCCGGCTGAGCGCTCCACGGACCGTGGTACGTTCGGGCGCGTGAACGGCAGGCGCGAGACCGAGGCCGTCTACTGGCGCAGGCGCGGGATCGCCATCGGCGGGCTCCTGCTGCTCCTGATCGTGGTGGTGGCGATCGCGTCGAGCGGCGGCGGCAGCGGCAGCACCCAGACGCTGCCCACCCAGACCACGCAGCCGCTCCAGGACACCCCGCTCCCCTCCGACACCACGAGCACCGACACCACGACCACGGACCAGAGCTCCCCGTCCGGCGGCGGCTCCTCGTCGTCCGGCGGCGGGTCGTCCGGCGCCGGCGCGAGCCCGCCCGCCTCGAGCGGTGGCGGTACCGGCGGCGGCGGCGGTGGCGGCGGCACCGGCGGCGGTCGCGGCGGAGGTGGCAACACCACCCCGCCCGGGCGCGACAGCGGCAGCGGCGGTGCGGCACCGCCCGGCTCCACGCCGCCCGCCGGCGGCCGCGGCCCCTAGTTCCCCAGCTCGCGCGCCATCCGGTCGACCTCCTCCGGGGTGCCGAACGCGTGGTCGCGGCGGAAGCGGCCGTCCTCGCGCACGAACGCGAGGTTGGTCACCGCCAGCGCGCCGTCGCTCAGCCGCAGCGCCCCGCCGAACAGGTCGTAGGCCACGAAGCCGCGCTCGCGCATGTAGGGCACCACGTCGTGGAGCTGCGCCGCGCCGGGCACCAGCTCGAACAGGCGCACCTCGAGCAGCACGACCTCGGTCTCGGCGAGCACCGCCTCCGCCCCGTCGAGCACCGCCAGCTCGGCCCCCTCCACGTCCACCTTCAGCAGGTACGGGCCGGGGAGCGAGCGCTCGCGCACCGCGTCATCCACGCGCACCACCGGCACCTCGCGCGCCTCGCCGTCGCGGTCGCCCGTCCACGCGCCGAGCACCGACGACATCTCGGGGGCGCGGTGCACGGTGATCGTCGCGCTGCCGGCCTCCGCGCCCGCGGCGGCGGCCACCAGCTCCGCGCCCTCGCGGCGGCGGGCCAGCTCCTGGGCGGCGCCGCCGAAGCGGTCGGGGATCGGCTCGATCAGGAGCAGCCGCGCGCGGGGGAACGCCTCCCAGAGCTCGTGCGTCCCGTAGCCCACGCCCACGTCGATCACGGTGGCGGGATCGAGCCCGAGCCGCTTGAGGTTGTCGAGCACGGCGGCCATCGTGCGGCGCGCGCCGCCGCGCCGGCTCACCTCCACGCCGCGGGCGAGCAGGGCCCGCCGCGCGGTGCGCTTGGCTCGTTGCAGCACGGGTCCGACGATAATGCCGCCCCGTGATCCAGCACGTGGCGGTGGAGGTGAGGCGCGAGCAGGTCGACGCATGCGTGGCCTTCTGGGCCCTGCTCGCGTTCGAGCGCGTGGAGCCGCCGCCCACCCTGCGCGAGCGCGCGGTCTGGGTGGAGCGCGAGCACACCCAGGTGCACCTGATGTACGCGGACGAGCCGGTGGTGCCCCCCAACGCCCACGTGGCCGTGGTCGTGGACGACTACGAGCGCACCTTTGCCGCCCTCGAGGAGGGCGGGCACGCTCCGGAGGCGCGCCGGGAGCACTGGGGCTCGCCGCGTTGCTTCGTGCTCGATCCCGCCGGGCATCGCGTGGAGGTCATGGCCACCCCGCCCACGAGCTCTCCCTGACCGTGCGCCCCGCGGTGGTCGGACACGTGGAGTGGGTGGAGTTCGCGCGCGTGGAGCGCGTGCCGGCGCAGGGCGAGATCGTGACGGCGCAGAGCGACTTCGCCGAGGCGGCGGGCGGGGGAGGGGTGGCCGCGGTGCAGCTCGCGCGGCTGGCCGGCGAGTGCACGCTCTACACCGCGCTCGGCGATGACGAGACCGGCACCCGCGCGCGCGAGCGGCTGGAGCAGCTCGGCGTGCGCGTGGAGGCCGCCGTGCGCACCGGCGAGCCCACCCGGCGCGCGTTCACGTTCTTGGACAGCATGGGCGAGCGCACGATCACCGTGATCGGCGAGCGGCTCGAGGCTCGGCGCGCCGATCCGCTTCCGTGGCACGAGCTCGCCTCGACCGACGCCGTCTACTTCACCGCCGGCGACCCCGACGCCCTCCGTGCGGCGCGGGCGGCCCGCGTGCTGGTGGCCACCGCACGCGTGATGGACGTGCTCGAGCTTGCGGCCGTGCCGCTCGACGCGGTGGTGGCAAGCTCCGCCGACCCGAGCGAGCGCTACCGGCCGATGGAGCCGGAGCCCGCGCTGATCGCCGAGACGGCCGGCGCCGGCGGCGGCGCCTGGAACGCGCGCGAGGGCCACACCGGGAAGTGGGCGGCCGCCACCGTGCCCGGTCCCGTGCGCGACGCCTACGGCTGTGGAGACAGCTTCGCGGCGGGCCTCACCTACGCGCTCGGCGAGGGGCTCGACCCGGACCGCGCGCTGCAGCTCGCCGCCGCTTGCGGGGCCGCGTGCCTCGCCGGCGACGGCCCGTACGGATACGAGTTGCGGCGCCCCGCGGTCGCGCCGTAGCGGGCGCGCGCCGCGTGAGTGCGTTCGCACTGATGCGGGTAAGGTCCGGCGCAGGCAGGGCCTGACTTCGACTTGACCAAGGAAGAGGAGTGTGTGCACGTGGCTGATTTGCAAGCCCGCGACGTAAAGCTGATCCAGTACCTCAACGAGGCGTACGCCAAGGAGACACAGCTCGAGACGGCTCTCCAGGCGCACATCGCGATGACGACTCGCGCCCCGTACAAGAAGCGCCTCCAGCAGCACCTCAAGGAGACCAAGGCGCACACGCGCGACGTCAAGCGGCGCATCAAGGCGCTCGGCGGCAAGGCCGAGATCGTCGACCTTCCCGGTCCCGATCGTGTGACCGAGGTGGCCACCGGAGTGATCGACGCCGCGCGCAAGGGTGCCGCCGCGCTTCAGGGCCAGGCGCACCTCCTGCGCGGCACGGGCGAGCAGGAGAAGCTCCTCAAGAACGCCAAGACCGAGTACCAGGACGAGGCGGAGGAGATCGCCACGTACACGTCGATCGAGACCCTGGCCACGACCGTGGGCGACAAGGAGACGGCGCAGCTCGCCAAGCGGATCCGGCGCGAGGAGGAGCGCATGCGCGACTACCTCGGCAAGCTGATCCCCCAGCTCACGAAGGCCGTGGCGCAGGAGGAGATCCCGGCGGCCGAGCGGCGCAGCGGGTCGCGCCGGCGGTCGAGCTCGCGCAGCTCGCGCTCTTCGAGCAGCTCGTCCTCGGGCGGTGGCTCGTCCTCGCGTTCGGGCTCGTCCCGTTCGAGCGGGTCGTCCTCGCGCTCGAGCGGCTCGGCGAGCCGGTCGCGCTCCGGGTCCTCCACGCGCAAGAGCTCCACACGCAAGAGCTCGACGCGCAAGAGCCCGACGCGTGCGAGCAGCGGCTCGTCACGCTCGAGCGGCGCCCGCAAGAGCGCCTCGCGCAGCAGCGGCTCGCGCAGCAGCGGTTCGTCGCGCAGCGGTTCGTCGCGCAGCGGCTCCCGCGCGAGCAAGAAGTAGTTCGCCGGCCGAGCGGCGCCCGCCTGGCGCGGGCGCCGCTCGAGCCCGCTCGCGGCCGTTCCCTAATCTCACCCGCATGGGTCTGACCAGCGGCAGCGGCCCCCTCGGGCGCCACCCGGGCGGTACGTTCAACCGCGACATGCCGCCCCGCAAGGGGCTCATCTACACGGAGGGCTTCCCGCGCCGGATCCGCGGGCGCCTGGGCGGCCAGACCGTGGTGGACAGCACCCACGCCAAGCTCCTCCACGAGAGCGGCCTGCTCCCGGTCCTCTACTTCCCGGAGAACGAGGTGCGGATGGAGCTGCTCGAGCCGAGCGACCATGCCACCTTCTGCCCGTGGAAGGGCGAGGCGCGCCACCACACGGTGCGGGTGGGCGACACGGTGGCCGAGAACGCGGCGTGGAGCTACCCCGAGCCGCTCGATGAGGCGCCGCCGATCGCCGGCCACGTGGCGTTCTACTGGGACCGCCTCGACGAGTGGCTCGAGGAGGACGAGCCGCTGATGGTCCACGTGCGCGATCCGTACGCGCGAACCGACGTGCTCGACAGCTCGCGGCACGTGAGGATCGAGATCGGCGGCCACACCGTGGCCGAGACCACGCGGCCCCGCGTGCTGTTCGAGACCGGGCTGCCGCCGCGCTGGTACATCCCGCCCGAGGACGTGCGCACGGACGTGCTGGTGGCGAGCGACACCCGCACCGGCTGCGCCTACAAGGGCTGGGCCTCCTACCACTCCGTGCACGTCGGCGGGGTCGAGGAGCAGGACGTGGTCTGGCGCTACGAGGAGCCGCTGCGCGACGCGGAGCGCATCCGCGACCGCCTGTGCTTCTTCGACGAGCGCGTGGACGTCTACGTCGACGGCGAGCTTCAGGAGCGGCCGGCCACGAAGTGGTCGCCGCCCGAATAGGTCCCGAAAGAGAGAGGGGCCCGCTCCGCGGGCCCCACCTCGAGTACCTGACGACTAGATCTGCATAGGAACTAGCCCGACCTCCAACGGCTCCATGCCTCGAACGAGCCTGTCCCGTCCTCAGGAAGTCTTCGCACCGATCTTCGGCACGTGCTCCGTAGAGCTTTAGCCCTAGTTCCCGCACCAGGTGGCGCGTAAACACAGCTCGCCCGTTCGGGGCTTAGAGTCCCCCGCCATGGGGGAGCACGCGGGCCTGCTGCAGAAGCACCTGCCACAGCTCATGTACGACTCGAACGAGCAGTTCTTCGCCGACGCGGCGGAGGAGGCGCTCGCCGACGGAAACGCCGAGCTGAGGCGCCGGGGCGAGGGGGGCGACACGGTGCTGGCGAGCGGGAAGGACCTGACGCTCGAGCTGCTGGGCTCCGAGTACGGCAACGGGCTCGGACCCGCCGGTAACGACGACTTCCTCATCTGCCCGAGCTCCGACCACCGCGAGCTGGCCCAGCACATGCACGCCCAAGCGGAGCTGCGCAACGTGATCCACGGCCACGCGCGGGAGGGGAGCGACGGCCGTCTGTGGCTCCAGTACTGGTTCTACTACTTCTACAACGACTACAGCATGGCCGGCGGGTTCGGGCTGCACGAGGGCGACTGGGAGATGGTGCAGCTGCGGATGAAGGAGGACCCCGAGCAGGGGCCCGACGCCGCCGTGTACGCCCAGCACAAGCAGGCCGAGTACCGCGACTGGCACGACGTGGAGACCGTCGACCGCGCGGGCGTGCGCCCGGTCGTGTACTCCGCGTGCGGCTCGCACGCCTCGTACTTCGAGCAGGGACTGCACAGGGTGGGCCCGGTCTGGTGGGACGTGACCGACGGCGAGCGCGGCTCGCCCGCCGACACCCGGCTGGTGGAGCTCGAGCACGACGCGCTGCCGCGCTGGGCCGAGTGGCCCGGCGTGTGGGGCGGGACGCACGCCCGCATCGAGGGGATCGAGCAGCCGAGCCCGCCCGGGCCGCGCGGCCCGGAGCCACAGCACAGGCCCCACTGGGACGACCCGGCCAAGATCGACTACCGCAGGCAGGAGCCGCCGTCGCGGCTTGTGGACCCCTCCGGGGAGCCGCCGGTCGAGGTGACCCGGCAGGGGGGCAGCGTGATCGTGCACTACGACATCCACGCCCTGCTCGGTACCGAGCACGAGCCCGAGCGCCTCAACGTGACCGTGAACAAGCAGCAGGCGGCGGGCGAGTTCCCGCGCACGCCGCCGCGCACCTACACGTTCGCGATCGAGCACACGCGGGCGGGCACGCTGGACATCGAGGCGTGGCTCGACCCCGACCGCGTCTACGACGTCCGCGTCCGGCTCGTCACGCCGGCGGGCCGGCCCTCGGCGGCGAAATGCGTGCTGCTCGGCAAGCCGCCGCCGACCCAGCCCGTGGTGCGCGCCTGGAACACGGTCACGAAGGGCATCCGCTTCGGCTGGGCGCGCACGGGCCGGCCGCTGGCCGGCGCGATCCTCGGCGTGATCGGAAGGCTGCGCGGGCGAAGCGGCTAGGGCTGGCGGCCGGGGCGCTCGCCCGCCGGCACCAGCTCCCACTCGAGCTCGACCACCTCGGCGGCGTCGAGGGCGGCGCGCATCTCGCCCTCGTCCGCGTACCCGCCCGCCAGCCGCCGGCCCTCGCAGCGCACCGTCAGCGCATCGGGGCCGAACGGCCAGGGGTCGACGGCCACGCGACCCTCGCCCGCGGGCTCCATCTGCAGGTCGCCGGGAGCCCGAGTGGGCGCCCAGTCGAGGCAGAGCGCCAGCGACATGTGGTCCCAGCCCCAGATCAGCCTCTGGTTGCGTCGCACGTCCTCGCGCTCGAGCCCGAGCGCTCGCAGCAGCGAGTCCTGCTCCTCCCGCCGCTCCGCGAAGAACCGCCGCACCCTGTCCGCGTCCGCCGGCTCCATCCGGTCGAGGTCGCGCATCTCGTACAGCGCGGTGCCGTGCATCGACACGAGCAGTGCGGCGTACGCGCTCTGGCGCACGAGCCGGCCGGCCGCCGCCGACCACAGCGCGAGGTGGGTGTCGAGCGGCATCTCCATGAACGAGTGCGGAAGCCCGGTCGCGCGGTTGAGCGTGGGCCGGAGGTCCCACTCCGCCATGCCCACGTCGTGCTGCTCGGCGGCGAGGCAGACCTCCTCGAACGGATCCGGCGCCGCGACGGCGTCGTTGCCCCAGGCGCGCGCGAGCTGGCCCGACAGCCACGCGTGCGAAGGCTGCCCGATGGCGATCGCGCCGTCGCTCTCGCGGCGGAGGACCACCGCGTGGGAGCTAGGCCGCCTCGGCGACCGTGCGCAGGCGGTCGAGCGAGCGGCGGATGATCCGCGAGACGTGCATCTGCGAGATGCCGAGCCGGTCGGCGATCTCCGACTGGGTCAGGTCGCGCTCGAAGCGCAGGCGGAGGATCAGCCGGTCGCGCTCGGGGAGCGCGGCCATCGTCGGCCCGATCACCGCGTTGTACTCGACCATCTCGAAGCGCTCGTCGGGCGCGCCCACGGTCTCGGCGTAGGCCGACCCCTCGTCGCCGCCGGAGCCGCCGCGCGGCATGTCCAGCGAGACCGCGTCGAAGGCCTTGGCGGCCTCGAGCGCCTCCAGCACCTCCTCGACCGAGGAGCCGATCCGGTCAGCCAGCTCGTGCGGGCTGGGCGAGCGCCCGAGGTCGCGGGACAGGTCGTTGACGGCCCGGTTCACCTGGCCGATCCGCTCCTGGATCGGCCGCGGCACGTGCACCGCCCAGCCGGTGTCGCGGAAGTAGCGCTTGAGCTCGCCCACGATCGTGGGCACCGCGAAGGTCGAGAACGCGTTGCCGCGCGCGGGATCGAAGCGGTCGATCGCCTTGAGCAGCCCCATGCTCGCCACCTGGAAGAGGTCGTCGATCGGCTCGTTGGGCCGCGCGTAGCGGCGTGCGAGCTGGCGGGCCAGCGGCAGGAAGCGCTCTACGAGCTCCTCGCGCGCTGCGTCCGCGCCGCTGCCCCGGTAGCGCATCAGCAGCGTCTGATCCGCGCGAGCGCGCTCGGCTGCCGGCTGCAGATGGCGGCGATATTGCTGTCGTGTCTCCATACGCGGCACAGCTCTCGGGGTCGGCGGGCACGCCGCGACGGCGACCGGTGGAAGCCCGGTCGGGAAGCGACGATTCCGATGGGTGCGAATCCGGGACGGGCCATTCGTCCCCCTGCTCAGACCATTCATACATCAGTCGGCGGCAAAGCGCCAGTCCTTAGCGGGGACCCGCCTGCCCGTGTGGGGGACAGCCCCCGCGCGCGGGACCTAGGCAGGCTCCGGCGGAGCCTCGGCGCGGCCGGCGCTCGGCTGGTCGCGCTCGGGCGGCTCGCCCCCCGGGTCCGTGGCCTTCGGCTCGGCGATCAGGGCCGCGAGCGGGTCGCGCCGGAAGAGCAGGTACTCGCGCACCGCGATCTGGATCGAGGCCGCGACCGGGATCGCCAGCACCGCCCCCCCGAGCCCGAAGAGCGTGCTGCCGAACAGCACCGAGAGGATCACCAGGAACGGCTCGAGCTGCACCGCGCGTGCCTGGATGCGCGGCTGGATCACGTTGTTCTCGATCTGCTGGTAGACGACCGAGTAGACCGTCCAGATGATCGGGTCGATCGGGATGTCGCCGAACAACGTGACGACCCCAACCACCACTGCGCCGATCGTGGCGCCGACGAGCGGGATCAGGTCGAGCAGGAAGATCACCACGGCCAGCGCCGCGGGCGACGGCGTGCCGATCGCGAGCAGGACCACGTACGAGCTGATGCCCGCGATCGTGGCCTGCACCAGCGCCCCCAGCACGTAGTTGCCGACCGCCGCCCCGATCCGGTCGAACATCCGGTCCCACGCGCGCGCGTGGTCGGGATTGCGCGCCTGGATTCGCATGAACGCTCTTCGCCATCGGGGCCCCGCCCCGACCATGAAGATCGAGAGGATCAGGATCGTCACGCTGGCGAAGATGCCGTTCACGAGGCCGATCCCGATGTTGGCCAGCACCCCGGCGGCGTCGCCGACCTTCCCCGGGAGCTTGCCCGCCTCCTGCTGCAGCTTGGTCGTGATGCTGTAGTCGTTGTTGAGCTTGCGCAGGCGTGGGTTGTCGTTCACGAACTTGGTCAGGTCGTCCACGTACTGCGGCGCGTCGTTCACGAGCGTGTTGACCTGGTCCACGATCGGCGGCACCAGCAGGGCCAGCATCGCGACCGGCACCAGCAGGATGGTGATGTAGACGATGAAGATCGCCGCGCCGCGCCTCATCCGGCGGCTCAGGTAGTTGACCGGGCCGGAGACCGCGATCGCGATGAAGCCGGCGATGAACATCCAGCTCAGCGGCTTGCGCAGCATGTAGAGGATCCAGACCGCCCCGACCGCCGCCATCACGACCGACACGGCGCGCAGGGCCGAGCGGGTGTCGATCGTCGGCCTGATCCGCACCTCGGGCTCGCCGGCGGCGGTGGCGGTGGCCCGCGTGATCGGATCCTTGGTCCCCTCCACTGCGCGCATCCTACGCGCCCTGCTGGTCGCCTACGGGCCCGCCAGCCGCCAGTCCATGCGCCGGTCCATGTAGACGAGCGGGGGCCCGTCGGTGCGCTCGCCGCCCGCCACGTCGCCGATCAGGATCGAATGGTCGTAGAGCTCGAACAGAGCGCTCCGCCGGCAGCGCAGGTACGCGATCGTGCCGCCCGGCACCGGCACGTCGCCGTCCCAGCGCCAGTCGAGGCCGGCGAACTTGTCGTCGGCCAGGCTCGCGAACAGCCGGGCCACGCCGGCCTGGTCGTCGCGCAGCAGGTGCACGCCGAAGTGCTCGCATTCGATCAGGGCGTTGTGGCAGCGCGAGCTGTGCCCGATCGACACGAGGACGGACGGCGGCGCGGCGCTGAACGACGAGATCGAGGTGGCCACGAGGCCGCAGGGGTCGCCGTCCTCGCGCCGTGCCGTGACCACCGCCACGCCCGAGCAGAGCCCGGCCATCGACTCGCTGAACAGTTGCTCGACGTTCACAGCAGGCCGGCTTGCTCCGCCCACGCGCGGCTGCGCTCGAGGCCCTCCTCGAGGCCCACGGCCGGCTCGTAGCCGAGCACCGAGCGCGCCTTCTCGATCGAGTAGGTGCCGGAACGCGCGAGGTAGCGCGCCGCGTTGGCGTTCACCTCGGTCTCGCGCCCGGCCAGGCGAAGCGCGCGCTCGGAGGCGCCCGCGAGCAGCACCGCCGTGCGCGTGGAGACCGTGCGCGGGCCCTTCGCTCCGAGCCAGCGGTGGTGGTGGGCGAAGAACTCGTTGCACTCAACGCCCACGCCGTCCGTGATCGTGAAGATCTGGCCCTCGTCGCCCGGCGCCGATGCCGCCAGCACGTAGCCGTCCACGAGGTTGTCCACGTACACCGGGCTGATGATCCCGCGCCCGTGGGCCGGGAGCAGGAACTGCCGCGACTTGATCGCCTCGAGGATCAGGATCACCCAGGGCCGCGAGCGTGGGCCGTAGACATCGCCCGGCCGCACGATCGTGCAGGGGATCTCGCCCGCCGCGTGCGCCGCGAGCACCACCTGCTCGGCCGCGATCTTGGTGTCCGTGTACGGCGCCCCGGTTGGGCGGACGGGGTGGGTCTCGTCCACCCCGTCGGGGAAGTCGTTGCCGAACGTGACGATCGAGGAGGTGTGCACGAAGCGCCGCGCCCCACCGCTCACGGCGGCGTCGAGCGCGTGCCGCGTGGCGGCCACGTTGATCGGCCAGAACTCGTCGTGAGTGCCGCCGAACCCGATCCGCGCCGCCAGGTGGATCACCACCTCGCAGCCCGCCGCCTGGTCCTGCCACGGCCCGGGGGCGGTCACGTCGCCGGCCACCACGCCGCGCTCGGGGTCGGCCGT
>JAXDJC010000127.1:0-3248 GCA_034663685.1 Thermoleophilaceae bacterium | reverse complement strand
TTCACGCGCGCGCAGGCGCTGTCGTGCCTGATCGTCGGGTCGCTGCTCGTTACGGGCGGCAACGGACTCGTGATGGTGGGCGAGGTGGACGTTCCGTCGGGCATCGCCGCGCTGATCATCGCGTCGGTGCCGATGTGGGTCGTGATCTACCGGCGGGTGGCGGGCGAGCGGGTGGCCACCGGCACGCTCGCCGGCGTGGCCGTCGGCTTCGTGGGCCTCGCCCTGCTTCTGCTGCCCAGCGGGGGGAGCAGCGAGGTCACGAGCTGGGTCGGCCTGCTGCTGCTGTTCCTGGCGGCGCCGTGCTGGGCGCTCGGGTCGTTCCTCTCGAAGCGGCGCGAGCTGCCGCCCAACCCGTGGCTGTCCACCGCGCTCCAGATGTTCCTCGGGGGCGTGACCTCGATCCTCGGCGGCCTCATCCACGGCGAGCCGAACGACGTGCACTTCGGCGCGTTCTCGAGCGACTCGCTGCTCGCGTTCGCGTACCTCGTGGTGATCGGGTCACTCGTCGCGTTCTCGGCGTACGTGTGGCTGCTCCAGCACGCGCCGATCTCCAAGGTCGCCACCTACGCCTACGTGAACCCCGTGATCGCGATCTTCCTCGGCTGGGCGATCCTGTCGGAGCAGATCACCGTGTCGATCGTCGCCGGCGCCGCGATCGTCGTAGCGTCGGTGGCCGCAATCGTGCGCAAGGAGTCGACCTGACCTTCATCCAGCGGGAGCTGCGCCTGACGGCGCGGCCGCGCGGCTTCCACCTCGTCACCGACGAGATCGTCGACGGCGTGCCCGAGCTCGAGCGGATCCAGGTGGGCATCGCGCACATCTTTATCCGCCACACCTCCGCCTCGCTCACGCTGAACGAGAACGCGAGCCCCGACGTGCGCCGCGACTTCCGCGAGTGGTTCGACCGCGCCGTGCCGGACGGCGCGCCCTACTGGGCTCACACGCTGGAGGGACCGGACGACATGCCGGCCCACATCAAGTCGTCGCTCACCGGCAGCTCGCTGTCGCTGCCGGTAGCCCGCGGCCGCCTTGCGCTCGGCACGTGGCAGGGCATCTACCTCTGCGAGCACCGCGACTCCGGCGGCTCCCGCTCGGTGCTGGTGACGGCGTGGGGCGAGGCGGGCTAGATGTGCGTGGCGATGGCCGCCGCAACCACGGCCCCGTAGGCGCCCACGATCGCGGGCCAGAGCACCCGCCGCTCGATGCGAACTTCCCGGAACTCGACGCCGACCTCGCGAAATCCGGCGTTCATGTCCGACCGGAGCTCGTTCATGTCCGACCGGAGCTCGCGAATCTCCGAGCGCATCTCCGCGCGCATCTCGGCCATGTCCGCACGGAAGTCGCGGATGTCCGACCGGAGCCCCTCGAACGCGTCGTTCAAACGCTCATCAGTCCATTCGGCTGTAGCCATTGCACTCCCTAAAGGTTACGCGCGCCAAGACTCGCCCTCCACCCCGACAGCCGGGTGATTCCATCCGACGAAGTGTGCGAACATACGTTCGATGCGCTGGGATGAGCTGAGGGTCGACGAGCAGGAGCGGCGGGCGCTGCCCGGCTTCAAGGACGACGCCGTGGTGCGCACATTCGACGCACCCGAGGCCCTCGAAACTCGCTTCTACGAGATCCGTTCGAAGTCCGCGATCAACCGTGTGCCGGAGCGATCGCGCATGCCGTTCCGGTGGACGATCAACCCCTACCGCGGATGCAGTCATGCGTGCTCCTACTGCATATCCGGTGAAACACCGGTGCTCATGGCGGACGGCCGGACCATGCCGATCGCCGATCTCCGGCCCGGCGATCGGATCTACGGCACGGTCCGCCGCGGCACCTACCGGCGCTACGTCATCACCGAGGTCGACGACCAGTGGTCCACCAGGAAGCCCGCCTATCGGGTCACCCTCGAGGACGGCACCGAGCTCATCACGAGCGGCGATCACCGCTTCCTCAGCGATCGCGGCTGGAAGCACGTGATCGGCGCGGAGTACGGCCCGCTTCAGCGCCCCCACCTGACCATGAACAACAAGCTGATGGGAACCGGGCGCTTCGCCCGGGCACCGGCTCAGACGGACGACTATCGCCGCGGCTACCTGTGCGGGATCGTCCGGGGGGACGGGCACGTCGGCTCGTACCAGTACGAGCGGGCAGGCCGCGCACACGGCGACGTCCACCGGTTCCGCCTCGCCCTCGCGGACTTCGAGGCGCTGCGCAGGACGCAGATGTTCCTGGCCGAGCGCGAGATACGCACCGGCGAATTCGAGTTCCACGCCGCCGCCGGCGCGCAGCGCGCGGTTCGCGCGATCCGGACGCAGGCGCGCGACAGCGTCGCCGCCGTACAGGAGCTGATCCTGTGGCCGAACGCGCCCACCGGCGACTGGGCCAAGGGGTTCCTCGCTGGGATCTTCGACGCCGAGGGCAGCTTCGGCCACTGCGTGCGCATCGCCAACACCAATGACGAGCTGATCGATTGGACAGCTCGGTGCCTCGCGCGGTTCGGGTTCGCGCTGGAGATCGAGGACCGCGGCCTGCCCAACCGGCTGCGTACGGTCCGCATCCGCGGTGGCCTGCCGGAGGTGATGCGCTTCTTCCACACGACGGAACCGGCGATCACGCGCAAGCGATCGATCGAGGGAATGGCGATCAAGTCCGGCGCGCGGCTCGGGGTGGAGTCGATCGAGCCGCTGGGACTCGAGATGCCGCTCTACGACATCACCACCGGCACCGGCGACTTCATCGCCAACGGGGTCGTGTCGCACAACTGCTTCGCGCGGCCCACACACACCTATCTCGGCTTCGGCGCCGGGCGGGACTTCGAGAAGGAGATCGTCGTCAAGGTCAACGCACCGGAGCTCGTGCGCCGGGAGCTCGGGCGGCCGTCGTGGAAGGGCGAGCACGTGGCGCTCGGCACCAACACCGACCCATACCAGTGGGTCGAGGGCCGCTACAGGCTCATGCCCGGCATCTGGGAGGCGATGCGCGACCACGCCAACCCGTGCTCGATCCTGACCAAGTCGCCGCTCGTGCTCCGCGACAAGGACCTGCTCGTGCAGATCAACGAGCGCGCGCCGGTGACTGCCAGCTTCAGCGTGCCCACGCTCGACGAGAAGGCCTGGCGCGCCAGCGAGCCGCACACCCCCCACCCGCGCGCGCGGCTCGAGGCCGTGGCAGAGCTCAACCGGCTCGGCATACCCACCGGCATCCTGATCGCGCCGCTCATGCCCGGCATCAACGACAGCCCCGAGCAGGTCGAG
>JAXDJC010000104.1:0-7541 GCA_034663685.1 Thermoleophilaceae bacterium | reverse complement strand
GCGCGACAGCGGTGACAAACCGGTTCAACGTCTCCGACGTCGACACACCCTGGCTGGTGAACTTCCAGTGATGCCCGAGCGGATCGACGAGCTCCTTCGTCTCGCCAGCGCGCATCTGGACGTCGTGATCCTTCTTGAACGCGAGGCCAGCGAACGCCGAGAAGAGGACGACGATTCCCGCGTGCACGATGTAGCCGCCGTAGCGGCGCCGGTTGCGGGCAACGAGTCGAACTGTTGCAACCGGTAACGACTCCTCGTGAATGCTCCGCCGCGCGCTGATCCCCTTCCAGAACTCCTGGCCAATCGTTGCCGCAACGAATCCGGCGAGCGTGTACGCGATCAACGCATGACCGTCGCGCATGCCGAGCACGGCGAGCATGATACCGACAGCCAAGCCGGACGCAGTCGGAATCGCGAACTGCCGCTTCAGGTTCGACGTCGATGCTTTCCGCCAGGCGATCAGCGGACCTACGCCGGTGAGACCGAGCAGCAACAACCCGAGAGGCACGTTCACCGTGTTGAAGAACGGAGGACCCACCGTGATCTTCGACCCGCGCACCCACTCGCTGAGAATCGGAAAGAGCGTGCCCCACAGCACTGAGAACGCGATCCCGACGAGCACGAGGTTGTTGTACAGGAACGCCGCCTCACGGCTGACCATGCTCTCCAGCTCCGCCTTCGCCTCGAGATCCTTCAGACGCGTGGCGACGAAATAGATCGTCACACCCGTCGACGCAAAGAAGAAGGTGGCGAACCATGTGCCCACGGGAGACTGCGCGAATGAGTGCACGCTCTCGATCACACCGCTGCGCGTGATGAAGGTGCCGAAGATCGCGAGCAGGAACGTCGTCACGACGAGCACGACGTTCCACTTGCGCAGCATCCCACGCTTCTCCTGGATCATGATGGAGTGCAAAAACGCGGTGCCCGTCAGCCAGGGCAGCAGCGACGCGTTCTCCACTGGATCCCAGGCCCAGTAGCCGCCCCAGCCCAGCTCGGAGTAGGACCACAGCGCGCCCAGCAGGATCCCGCAGGTGAGGAACGTCCACGCGATCAGCGCGAAGCGGCGGGTGGCCCGGATCCACTCGGCGTCGGTGCGCCGCACGATCAGCGCGCCGATGGCGAACGCGAACGGGATCGCGAAGCCCACGTAGCCCGAGTAGAGCATCGGCGGGTGGATCGCCATCGCCGGGTGGCGCAGCAGCGGCTCGAGGCCGTGGCCCTGCGCGGGCGCGGTGGCCAGCTGCTTGAACGGGCTCTGGCCGAAGACCACCATCAGCGACAGGAAGAACGCGGTCACGCCCGCGAGCACGCCCGTGGCCCACGGCACGATGTCGCGCAGCTTCCTGCGCGTGGCGAACAGGACCAGGCTCGAGTAGATCGACAGCAGCAGCGCCCAGAGAAGCAGCGAGCCCTCCTGGCTCGACCACATCGCGGTGAGCTTGTAGAAGAGCGGCGTGTCGGTGGACGAGTTGCGCGCCACCAGCTCGAAGCTCAGGTCCGTGCGGATGTACGCCGCCTGGAGCAGGACCACCGACAGGAGCACCAGCCCGGCGAGGCAGTAGAACGCCCGCCGCGCCGAGGTGATCAGCTCGCGCCGCCCGGTGCGCGCGCCGTAGATCGCCGCGCCGGCCGCGTACAGGGCCGTGAGCAGCGCCACCGTGAGGCAGGCGGAGCCGATTT
Source organism: Thermoleophilaceae bacterium (assembly GCA_034663685.1). Taxonomy (GTDB): domain Bacteria; phylum Actinomycetota; class Thermoleophilia; order Solirubrobacterales; family Thermoleophilaceae; genus AC-37. Next base: position 5,858 of record JAXDJC010000104.1, on the reverse strand, counting down.
CCGCGGTCACGCCGCCCCCCGCCCGCCGCTCATTCGCCTAGAGCGTGCTGCCGTTGGGCTTGTTCTTGAACTTCGACGGGCACTTGGTCACCAGCGTGTCGCGCTGGCCCACGAAGGTGCCGTCGCGCATCTGACCCGTCAGGAGGATCTCGCGGTTGTCGCGGAACGGGTCCGGCACGATCCCCCGGTAGACCACCGGGACCGAGACCTGCCCGTCGCGGTCGCGCACGCGGAAGTAGACGGTCTCCCCCTCGGCCCCGCCAACCCGCCGGATCGACCCGTTCACCACCTTGCCGGTCACCTTGTAGGACTGCCCGGCCTTGGCGTTCACGATCTGCGATGGCTTGCGCGCCTCGGAGGCGCCGCTGAAGCTGGTGTAGACGAGCGCGCCGCCCAGGAGGACGGCGGCGGTGAGGGCCACGACGAGACGGATCGTCCGCTTGCGCTGCGGGTTCATGCGCGGCGGATTATCGCAGGGTGGATCGGTGGCTCACGACGCGGAGCGACACCGCGCCTAGCGCCCCCCGGGGTCGCCGCCGCCGGCCCGGTCGCGCGAGTGGCCCTCGCCCGTCCAGGGCGCCAGCATCAGCACGAGCCGGGCGTCGTCGCTGGCCCGCACCTCGTGCCGCTCGTTCGGGTCGAAGTGCGCCAGGGAGCCCGGCCCGGCCGTCTGGGTGCCTCCGCCCCCGTCGATCTCCACCGTGCCGTCGGCCACGAAGACGTACGCGCGCTCGTGCACCTGGTGGTCGTCGAGCTTCTCGCCGGCCGGGAGGTTGATCGCGATCACGCGCGCCTCGCCGTCGGTCTTCAGCACCTTCGGCTTGTGGGCCTCTAGCTCGAGGGAGCGGATGTCCCAGCTGTCCAAGTCGTCTCCTGTCCTAGTTGATCCCGGGGGGCGCGCATTATCTCGAACCACACCACGGTGCGGTCGCCGGCCTCCACTCCCCAGTGGTCGGCCAGGCTGTCGACGATGAACAGGCCCCAGCCGCGCTGGTTTCCCTCACGGGGCGGGCCGGGCTCGAATCCCTTCCCCGGGTCCGTGACCTCCACCCGCAGGCGGTCGTCGTCGAGCGCGACGACCAGCTCGAGCTTCTCCCCGGTCCCCGGATGCTGGATCGCGTTCGACACCAGCTCGCTCACGCAGAGCGACGCGTCGTAGAGTCGCGCCTTCGGGAAGTCGCCGTTCAGATCGTCGAGCGCTCCGCGGGCCTCGCGCACGGCATTGGGCTCTCGCCTGAAGCTGAAGGTCTTGTGCGCGCTCACGGGAGGGATCTCGATCACCCCCCTGCCCGGCGCGAATACTACGGCTCAGCGCACTTTGGTGGCACATTGGCGTCGCAGCGCCACGCCCGCGGCGATCATCGCCACGCCCACCATCAGGAACGACCCGATCGCCAGCCCGGTGCGCGGGAGCGAGCCGCCGCCGGGGCTCGCGGTGCTGCCGGAGCTGCCGCTGCCGGCACCCGAGCCGGAGCCCGTGGTGCCGTTGCCGGTGCTGCCGGTCACGCCCTGCGTGGTGCCGCCGCCTCCCCCGCCTCCGCTCGCGGCGACCACGCTCACGGTGGCGGTCATGAAGGGGTGGGGCTTGCAGAAGTAGGAGAACGTGCCGGCCTTGCGGAAGGTCGCCGACCCGGTGGCCCCGGTGGCGAGCACACCGGTGTCGAAGCTGCCGTCCTTGGCCGTGGCCGAGTGCCCCTGCTTGCCGGTGTTGTGCCAGGTGACGGTGTCGCCCACGTTCACGGTCACCGACCTGGGGCCGAACGAGAAGTCCTTGATCGACACCGTCTGGGACGAGGCTGCACTCACCCGGGTCGCCTTGGCCCGGTCGGCGGCCTTGGGCTGCGCGGCTCCCTTGGGCTGCGCGCCGGTGGCGGCCGCGACCGCGTGCGGCTTGGTGGGGTGCGCGGCGTGCCGGGTCGCGGGGTCGGGCTGCGCGGCGGCGTCCTGCTGCCGGGCGGACACGGCCTTCGGCTCGGGCGCGGCCTTCGGCTCGGCCGCCTGCACATCGATCTGCGCCTGCGCGTCGGCGCTCGCACCCGAGTCGCCGGTCACGCGCACCGCCACGGCGTGCGAGCCGGCCTGGTCGAACACGTGCGCGAGCGTGGCCTGCGTGCCCGACTGCTGCTCGAAGGAGCCGTCGCCGTCGAGGTCCCAGGCGTAGCTCGTGACCGACCCGCCGGGATCGCGCGAGGCCGAGGCGTCGAGCGCGGCGGGCTCACCCGCGACCACTCGCTCCGGCGACACGCGGAGCGAGGCCACCGGCGGCGCCCTGCCGTCATCCCCCGACCAAGCCGGAACGGCGCTCGCCATCAGAGCGGCGGCGACGAGGATTGCGAGTCCGGCGCGCCTCACGGACCCGATGCTAGTCGCATACAGGGGCCTACGGATGGGCTTGCGCGCCGGTTCGAATCAGGGCCGGCCGCCGGCCAGGCGACCGAGGTAGCCGTGCTCCTCGTCGAACGCCCAGCCGAGCACGAGCAGCTTGGTCCGCAGCGAGGCGGCCATGTCGAGCGGGAGCGCGTCGGGCGACTCCTCCACCATGTCCGCCAGCTCCACGAACTGATCGAGCTTGTCGGCGCGCCCGTTCTCGTCCAGGCCGTCCCAGCTGGGCGCCAGCTCCTGCGCGTAGAAGTCGTCCGGCGACGTGCCCATTCGGATCATGTGGCGCACGTCGCTCGTGGGCGCCTCGATCTCGCCCTCGAGCAGGTCGCGCACGAGCGCGCGCAGGTCGAGCTCGCGGCCGCCGCGCTCGCTGTGCAGCGCCGTGAGCGTGGCCCGCATGGTCGCGGCGTCCCGCGCAAGGGAATGCCGAGGGCGGCCGCCGCCCCCGCGGCGGCCGGCCCTCAGCCGGTCGATCAATCCCATCGGTTTCTCAGAACGAGTCCCGCGGCAGTGCTAGTTGAACTTGTTGCAGGCCGCTTCGGCCTTCTTGCGGGCGTTTGCGTCCGTGATCTGCTTGGTCGCGTCGAGGCACTGCTTCTTCGCCTGCGCCTTGACGCCGTTGTTGTTGCCCGTCTCGATTGCGTTGCAGCTCGCGAGCGCCGTCTGCTTCGCCTGGCCGGTCAGCTTGTTCGCCTCGTCCTTGCAGCGCTGGACGGCGTCGGCCTTGGTCTGGGGAGCGTTCGTGGTCGTCGTGGCCCCCACGTTCGGGGTCGAGCTGTTGCTCTTCTTGCTGTCGCTACCGCAGCCGGTGGCGAGGATCGCGGCGGCCGCCAGCGTGGCGAGCAGGCCGAGGAGTCGCTTCGTGCGTTCAGTTCTCATGGGTCCGGAGTAGAACACACCCAAGCGGGGGAACGCAAGGCCACCGGACTGAGTTACCGCCCCTTGGCGCGGATAACCTGCGCACGGTGTCCGAAGCGCTCCCACGGAAGCCCAAGCTCGAGGGCCTCGAGCAGAAATGGGCCGAGCGCTGGGAGGCGGACGGGACCTACCGCTTCGACCGCGCATCCTCGCGCGAGGAGATCTACTCGATCGACACTCCGCCGCCCACGGTCAGCGGCTCGCTCCACGTGGGGCACGTCTTCTCGTACACGCACACGGACCTGATCGCGCGCTTCCAGCGCATGCGCGGCCGCGAGGTCTTCTACCCGATGGGCTGGGACGACAACGGGCTGCCGACCGAGCGCCGCGTGCAGAACTACTTCAACGTCCGCTGCGACCCGCACGCTCAGTACGAGCCGGACCTCGAGGTCGAGCCGGGCGGCGACGGCCCGCCGCGGATGGTCTCGCGGCCCAACTTCGTGGAGCTCTGCCTCAAGCTCACCGGCGAGGACGAGCAGGCCTTCGAGGACCTCTGGCGCCGCGCCGGCCTGTCCGTCGACTGGTCGATGACCTACACCACGATCGGCGAGCCCGCGCAGCGGGTCGCGCAGCTCTCGTTCCTCGACGAGCTGGGCAAGGGGCTGATCGTGCACCAGGCCGCGCCCACGCTGTGGGACGTGGGCTTCCGGACCGCGGTGGCGCAGGCCGAGCTGGAGGATCGCGAGATCGGCGGCGCGTTCCACCGGCTGCGCTTCCCCAACCCCGGTGGCGACGACGTGGAGATCGAGACCACGCGCCCGGAGCTGCTCGCCGCGTGCGTGGCGATGGTCGCCCACCCCGACGACGACCGCTACCGCCCGCTGTTCGGGCAGACCGTGCGCTCGCCCGTGTTCGGCGCGCCGGTGCCCGTGCACGGCCATCCGCTGGCCGACCCGGAGAAGGGAACCGGGATCGCGATGGTCTGCACGTTCGGCGACATCAACGACGTGACCTGGTGGCGCGAGCTGGGGCTGCCGGTGCGCCCGATCGTGGCGCCGGACGGCACGATCGCGCCGGCCGAGTGGGGCAGCGAGCCGTTCACGGCCGACGACCCCGAGCGCGCGCAGCGCGCGTACGACCAGATCGCCGGGCAGCGGATCGAGGGCGCACGCAAGAAGATGGTGGAGCTCCTGCGCGAGGACGGCACGCTGGTGGGCGAGCCGAGCCCGATCAAGCACGCGGTCAAGTTCTTCGAGAAGGGCGACCGGCCGATCGAGATCGTCACCAGCCGCCAATGGTTCGTTCGCACCATGGACTACCGCGACGAGTTCATCGCGCGCGGGCGCGAGATCGACTGGCACCCGCCGTACATGCGCGCCCGCTTCGATGACTGGGTGCGCGGGCTCACCGGCAACTGGTGCATCAGCCGCCAGCGCTTCTTCGGCGTGCCGTTCCCCGTCTGGTACCCGCTCGGCGCCGACGGCGAGACCGACTTCGAGAGCCCGATCCTGGCCGGGCGCGAGTCGCTGCCCGTGGACCCCTCGACCGACGTGCCGCCCGGCTACGAGGCCGGGCAGCGCGACCAGCCGGGCGGGTTCACCGCGGACATGGACGTGATGGACACGTGGGCCACGTCGTCGCTCTCGCCCCAGATCGCCGGCGGGCACCCCGACGACCCGGACCTCTTCGCGCGCGTGTTCCCGATGGACCTGCGCCCGCAGGCGCACGACATCATCAGGACCTGGCTCTTCTCCACGGTGGTGCGCAGCCACTTCGACCACGACACCGCGCCGTGGCGCAACGCCGCGATCTCCGGCTGGATCCTGGACCCCGACCGCAAGAAGATGTCCAAGTCCAAGGGCAACGTGGTCACGCCGATGGGGCTGCTCGAGCAGTACGGCTCGGACGCCGTGCGCTACTGGGCCGCCAACGGCCGGCCGGGCGCCGACACCGCGTTCGACGAGGGCCAGATGCGGATCGGGCGCAAGCTCGCGGTCAAGCTCCTGAACGCGTCCAGGTTCGTGCTCGGGATGCCGGCCACCGCCGGCGGCGCGGTCACCGAGCCCGTGGACCTATCGCTGCTCGCGCGCCTCGAGACGGTGGTGGCCGCCGCAACTGCGCAATTGGAGAATTACGAGTACACCGCCGCGCTGGAGCGGGTGGAGACCTTCTTCTGGTTCTTCTGCGACAACTACCTCGAGCTCGTGAAGGACCGCCGCTACGGCTCGCGCGGCGATGGGCCGGCGGTGTCGGCGGATGCGACTCTGCGCGTGGGGCTCTCGGCCTGCCAGCGGATGTTCGCGCCGTTCCTCCCGTTCGTGGCCGAGGAGGTCTGGTCGTGGTGGCAGGAGGGCTCGGTGCACCGCGCCGCATGGCCCACTCCGGAGGAGATCCGCGAGGCGGCGGGGCCGCGGCCCGGGGACGCCGACATGCTCCAGCTGGCCGCGGCCGTGCTCCGCGAGGTGCGCAAGGCCAAGTCCGAGGCCAACCTGCCGCTCCGCACGTCGGCCCGCAGCGTGGAGGTGGCCGCCTCGGAGCCGCACGCGGCGCTGATCGCCCAGGTCTCCGACGATCTGCGCGAGGCCGGCGTGGCGGAGGAGCTGCGGGTGGTGCCGGGC
>JAXDJC010000068.1:0-20668 GCA_034663685.1 Thermoleophilaceae bacterium | reverse complement strand
TCGGACTGCATCATCTGCACGCGCTTGTAGTGGTTGTAGACGGCCACCGAGAGCGTGCGCTTGGCGGGCTCCTGGCCCACCACGTACTCCTGCAGGACGGAGTTGATCTCCTTCGGCTTCGGCAGGTTCTCGAGGTCGAACGTGGCCGGGCCGGTCAGCTCCTCGTCGATGATCTCGTTGCAGAGATCGATGCACTCGTCGCAGATGTAGACGCCGGGCCCCGCGATCAGCTTCTTCACCTGCCGCTGGGACTTGCCGCAGAAACTGCAGAGGAGCTGTTCGTTCGAGTCAGTTGGCCGCGCCACGTTGTCTCCCCACGGCCGGGTTACCGGCGGGACTCAAAAGGTAGCGCGACGTAGAACATCCTGAGCCTCTATTCGCCAGGCCCGGCCGATTCCTTCAGTCCGACCCGAACCGGGGCCTACTCTGTGTGGAGGGCGAAGCGCTCCGTGAGGTTCAGGATCTCGAGCAGCCGGGAGATCGCACCGCGCACGCAGAGCACCGAGAACGGGCGGTCCATCGAGGCCAGCCGGTCGGCCGCCTCGAGCAGCACGTGGGCGCCGCTCGAGTCCATGAACGTGACGTCGCACAGGTCGACGACCACCTTGCTCGAGCCCTCGCCGATCGCCTGGTCGAGAGCGCTGGCGAGCGCGGGCGCCGTGACGCAGTCGATCTCACGCCGCGGAACCACGACTCGAATGTCGCCGAGGCGGTGCTGCGAAACTGAGAAGGCCTGGGTGGGCATGGGGGCTCCTTGACTGCTTCGAAGCCGTCTTGAGCGAGTGCCGGCCCTGGCAGCGACGGTCTCTCCGAAGGGCAAATCGACCCTAACACCGGGGAGCGCCGCGCGCTAGTGCCTATTTTGGGGATTCTGCGCCCCGTTAGGAGCCTGGCGTCCAGATCTGGGCCGGCTTTTCCTTCTCGTCCTTCTCCGGCGTCCAGAGCTTGTCGCGCGCCTCGGCCTGCTCGGCCGGGATCGGCTTGGCGTGCTCCACGAGCAGGTCCACGGCCTTGCGCATCGCGATGTCCTCGCGCAGCACGTCGTCGCGCCCGTCCGCCTTGATCCGCTCGAGCGTCTTCTGCACGGTGTCCGCGTCGGGCTGGCGCCCGCCGGCGGCGACCGCCTGCGTGAGCGACTCGACCAGCTCGTCCTCGGTCACCTCGATCCCCTCGGCCTCGACGACCGCGGCCAGCACGCTCTCGCGCCGGAGCGCGCGCTCCGCGTCGGGCTCGGACTCGTCGATCAGGTCGTGCTCGCTCTTGCCGGTGATCTGGAGGTACTGCGCCGGGTCGAGGCCCTGCTGCTGGAGCTGCCGGCGGGTGTTGTTCCACATCTCGTGGGCCTTCGCGTGGATGATCGAGTGCGGCAGGTCGATCTCGGCGGTGACGGCGGCGGCGTCGACGGTGGCCTCGCGGAACTCGGCCTCGATCTCGCGCTCCTGCGCCTCGCGCAGCCGCGCGGCCAGGTCCTCGCGCAGCTCGTCGAGCGTGTCGAACCCGCCGGCCTCGGCGGCGAGGTCGTCGTCGAGCTCCGGCAGCCGCTTCTCCTTGACCTCCTTGACCGTCACCTTGAAGAGCGCGTCCTTGCCGGCCAGCTCCTCGGCGCGGTAATCCTCTGGGAAGGTCACGTTCACGTCGCGCTCGTCGCCCGCCGACGCGCCCACGAGCTGCTCCTCGAAGCCCTCGACCAGCCGGCCGGAGCCGAGCTCGAGCGGGTAGCCGCGCGCCTCGCCGCCCTCGAACGGCTCGCCGTCGATCGAGCCCTGGAAGTCGAGCACCGCGAAGTCGCCCTCGGCCGCCTCGCGCTCCACCGTCTCGAGCGACGCGCTCGACTCGCGCAGGCGCTCGAGCTCGGCGTCGATCGCCTCGCCGGCCACCTCGGGCTCGCGGCGGCCCACCTCGAGGCCCTTGTAGTCGCCGAGCTTCGCCTTCGGGCGTACGCCGATCTCGATCGAGAACTGGAGCGGCTCGCCCTTCTCCGGCAGGCTCTCGAGGTCCACGCTCGGGTCGCCGACGGCGGCCACCCCCGCGGCGCCGATCGCACGCTCGTACCAGGCCGGCATCGCGCGGCGGACCGCCTCGTCGAGCACCGCCTCGCGGCCGACCCGCTGGAGCACCACCTGCGGCGGCACCTTGCCCTTGCGGAAGCCGGGGATCTTGAGGTCGCCGCCGAGCGCCTTCGCGGCCGACTGGACCTCGCGTTCGAGGGTCTCCGGCGCGACCTCGACGTCGACCCGCACGCGCGAGTCGTCGAGCTCGCTCGTCTGCGTGGTGAGCTGGGCGGGCACTGGGCCGCCACGATAGCGTGGCCCCATGCCCCCGCACCGGCGCCTCGCGGCATGGATCTACACCGGCCCCGCCGGCCATCTGTGGTCCACCACGGCCGACATCGTGGTCGCGTGGGCGCGCTGGGGAGCGGGCCTAGCGCGCGAGCGCTATTCGAACCGGTAGATCGTGCCGGGCGGCGTGAGGTCCGCGCCGGCGAGCAGCGGCAGCGCCTCGGCGAGGACCGAGGAGAAGGCGGCGCCGCTCGCGCCGATCAGCCGCACGAGCTCGTCCACCGGCGTGGGCTCCTCGGTCACCCCGTTCGCGTAGTCGGTGGCATAGCCGAGCAGGGCGTACGGGATCTCGGCCTCGCCCGCCAGCACGGTCTCCGGGCCGGCCGTCTGGCTCACCGCGGTCACGCCGGCCAGCGCGAGAGAGCGGATCTCCGCCCGGGTGTTGAAGCGCGGCCCGTCCACATGGCCGTAGCAGCCGCCGTCGCGAGCCGGAACGCCGGCCTGCCGCGAGCCCTCGAGCAGCGCGCCGCGCACGCCCTCGGCGAACGGGGTCGTGTAGATCCAGTGGCCGCGCTCGATCGCGCCCGGGGTGTCGTGGAGCGTGCAGATCGAGCCGTCCGGGAGGCGGTTGGCCAGGAAGTGGAGGTCGTCGAAGACCACCAGCGAGCCGAGCGGCACCGTGGGGTCCACGGCGCCACAGACGGTCACGGCCACGATCGCGTCGACCCCCTCGTCGCGCAGCCACCGGATGTTGCCGCGGTGGTCCACGTGGTTGGAGAGCCGCCGGTGGCCGGGCTCGTGCCGCGAGACGTGCACGAGCTCGATGCCGTCGGCCTCGAGGCCCGGCAGCTCGTAGGTCCCGGTCCCGGTGATCACGCCGACCTTCATCGGCCGCGGATGCTACGTCAGGACAACTGCTCCACGGCCTCGATCGCGTGATCGAGCCCGTGGATCTGGCCGGTGTGGCCGACCGTCTCCAGGAAGTCCTGGAGGCGCTGGAAGTGGTCGTATAGGCAGAGTCGGCGCACGTGGATGACCGGCACGTCGTCGTGGGGCACGGTGCGCGACTCGGTCTCGCCGCTGCGGCCGGGCGCCACCAGAAGGTGCGTGATCTGCGTGTCCGCGCTGCCGTGACCCAGATAGGTGCTGTCGAGCCAGATGCCGCGGTCGCGGATCGTGGTGGAGAGGACCAGCGCGTTCGGGCCTGCCTCGGTGAGGATCGTCTCGCTGCGCACGGGCATCCCGTCGAGGCGAATTCTGCAGGCGATCGGGCGACGCATACGAGAGCAACGGTAGGCGAGCCGCTCTCCGCACGCAACCGGTGCGTGAGTCATTGCACGGCTTCCTGGACGGATGTATGAGGTCATCATTGGGGCGTGCCGATCTACGACTTCACCTGCGAGGCGTGCGGCGCCACGTTCGAGGAGCTGGTCCGGGGCCATGAGCAGCCGCGGTGTCCGAGCTGCGGGGCGCCCGAGCCGAGGCGGCTGCTCTCACGGGTCTCCCCCACCCCTCGAATCGGGCTGCGCGGGGCGGACGCCAGGCGCAGCGACACCACGCGGCGGGTGCGCGAGGAGCGCAAGCGCGAGCAGCGGGCGGCCAAGCGGGAGAGCGACAGGCGCGGGTAGGTGGCCGCTACGGCGCCGGCGGGGCCGTCACGTCGCGGCGCTCCGCGAGCCCGCCGGGGGAGAACTTGCGCTTGGTCGGCCGGCGGCCGGGGCGGCGGCGCTCCTGCTTGAGCGGCTCGCCGCAGGTCTCGCAGGCGGCACCGGCCGCGGGCGTCAGGCCGAGCACGTCCCAGCGAATCGCACCGCACCCATCGCACCGAAGCATTCCTCCCATCGTGTATCCGGGCTACCCGCGTGGGTGGCCGCTTGAAACACGGCGCACAGGCCGTGCACGGGTTCGGCCGGCGAAGGCGGGCCGCTGCGCGTAGCCTCCGGGCCGTGGACCTCGGGATCAGGGATCGCGTGGCGCTCGTGACCGGCGCGTCGAAGGGAATCGGCCGCGCGATCGCGGCCGAGCTGGCGGCGGAGGGCGCGCGGGTGGCGATCAGCTCGCGCTCGCGTGAGCGGATCGAGGCCACCGCCGCCGCGATCGGAGCCGCGCCCTTCGTGCACGACACCCACGAGCTCGACGCCGCCCCGGCACTCGTCGAGTCCGTCGAGGCGGAGCTCGGCCCGATCGACATCCTCGTGGCCAACAGCGGCGGGCCGCCTTTCGGCGCCGATCCGCTCGGCTTCACGCGCGAGCAGTGGGAGGCGGCGTACCGCGAGCTGGTGCTGGCGCCCGTCGAGCTGATCGAGCGCGTGCTCCCCGGTATGCGCGAGCGCGGCTTCGGCCGGATCGTGAGCGTGGCCTCCACGTCCGTGCGCGAGCCGATCCCGTACCTGATGCTCTCCAACACCCACCGGAGCGGGCTGCTCGCCGCGCTCAAGACGATCGCGCGCACGGTGGCGGGCGACGGCGTGACGGTGAACTCCGTCCTGCCGGGCCGGATCGGCACCGACCGGCTGGCCGACTCCGCCGGCTCGCTCGAGGCCGCCGAGCAGGCCGCGCGCGACACGGTTCCCGCCGCGCGCCTCGGCACTCCCGAGGAGATGGCCGCGGCGGCCGCATTCCTCTGCTCCGCGCGCGCGTCGTACGTGACCGGCACGGCCATGCTGGTCGACGGCGGCCTCACGCAGTCGATCTAGAGGTAGCATCGCGCCGTGCGCCGGGCCCGGGCCAGCAGAGCTGCTCTCGCCGCGGCTGCGGCGCTCGCGCTGAGCGCTCTGGCCGCCGGCTCCGCGCACGCATCGGAGTACTCGAGGGGCCTGGCCCACAACATCGAGCGCCAGGTCGTCTACGTGGACCCGAAGGCCACGCCGCGGGTCTCGGATGCCGAGGCCGGCCGGATCCGGCTCGAGATCGTGAAGAAGGACATCGGCCGGATCAAGATCGCGCTGGTGCCGGATTCCCGGGCCCAGCAGGAGGGCAGCGTGGCCGCACTGGCCAACGCCGTGGACGCCGACCTCGACTTCCGAGGCACGCTGCTGGTGGTGGCCGGCCTGCACGCGCAGGCGATCACGTCACACCCGGCCTCCGCCGAGACGGCGACGGCCGTGAAGCAGGCGTTCGACCGCCACAACGGCGACACCGCCAAGCAGCTCCTTGCCGCTGTGGACGGGATCGCCGCCGTGGACCCCGGGCCGTCGGCGGACCTCCAGACCTCGGGCGGCTCGCCGCCCGGCGCGCCCGACGTGACGGACGGCACGAAGGGGATCTTCGACAGCGTGAACAACGCGATCCAGGTGACCACGATCATCATCGTGCTCTCGTTCCTGCTGCCCATCCTGGCGATCGCGCTGTTCATCATGCTGCGCATCCGCCGCAACCGCCGCAACGCCGCGGGCGACCTCGACTTCGAGCAGGAGGGGCTGCGCAACGAGCTGGTGGCGCTCGGCGACGACATCGCGGCGCTCGACGTGGACTCGGAGATGCCCGGGGCCAACAAGCTGGGCCTCGCCGACTACGACGCCGCGGTCGAGCAGTACGACCGGGCGAACACGGCACTCGAGCGCTCCGAGCAGAACCCGCGCTACGTGGCCGAGGCGAGGGCGGCGCTGGCCGAGGGCAAGCGCCGCATGAGCGACGCGAAGGTGCGGCTCGGCGTGACCCCCATCCCGTGAAGGGCCTCGAGCGCCAGACCGCGATCTATCTCGGCGGCATCGCCGGGCGCACGCCCACCGTGCCCCCCGACGCCACCAAGCTCGAGGAGCGCGCGCGCCGCAGCATGCCGCACAGGGCGTGGGCGTACGTGGCGGCCGGCGCCGGCACGGAGGACACCCTGCGCGAGAACCGCGCCGCGTTCGAGCGCTGGCGGATCGTGCCGCGGATGCTGCGCGACGTGTCGAAGCGCGACCTCTCGATCGAGCTGTTCGGGCGCCGGCTGCCGACGCCGTTCGTGCTCGCGCCGGTCGGCGTGCTCGAGCTGGCCCACCGCGACGCCGACCTCGCGGTCGCGCGCGCGGCGCGGACCGAGGGCGTGCCGATGGTGTTCTCGAACCAGGCCTCGACGCCGATGGAGAGGATCGCCGGCGAGCTGGGCGACAGTCCGCGCTGGTTCCAGCTCTACTGGAGCGCGGACAACGACCTGATGGGCAGCCTCGTCTCGCGCGCGGAGCGCTGCGGGTGCGAGGCGATCGTGCTGACGGTGGACACCACGATGCCGGGCTGGCGGGCCCGTGACCTGGACGTGGCCTACCTGCCGTTCCTGCGCGGCAAGGGCATCGCGCAGTACACGAGCGATTCGGTCTTCCAGAGGCTGCTCGACCGGGCCGGCGGGAGCGACACGCCCGTTCCGCGCCCCACGCTCGCGCTCCTGCGCACGCTGATCGAGCTCACACGCGCGTATCCGGGCGGGTTCCTCGAGGGCCTGCGCAGCGGCCGGCCGCGCACCGCCGTGCAGCAGTTCACGCAGGTCTACTCGCGCCCGTCGCTCAATTGGGACGACCTGCCGCAGCTGCGTGAGCGCACCAAGCTCCCGATCCTGCTCAAGGGCATCCTGCACCCCGACGACGCCGCCCGTGCGGTCGACGCCGGGATGGACGGCATCGTGGTGTCGAACCACGGCGGCCGCCAGGTGGACGGGTCCATCGCCACGCTCGACGCGCTGCCGGCGGTGGCCGACGCGGTGGCCGGCCGGGTGCCGATCGTGATCGACAGCGGGATCCGCAGCGGGGCCGACGCGTTCAAGGCGCTCGCGCTCGGCGCCACCGCGGTGTCGTTCGGCCGCCCGTACGTCTACGGGCTCGCGATCGACGGCGAGGATGGCGTGCGCGCGGTGCTCCAGAACTTCATCGCCGACTTCGACCTCACGATGGCGCTGTCCGGCTACGGCTCGGTCGGCGACATCGAGCGTGACGCGCTCGCGCGCGTGTGATTAGCTCCCCGGTGTGAAGCGCACGGCTCTGCTGGCCCTGCTCCTTCTCGCGACGATCGGCGTGGGAAGCGCCGATGCGCGGAGCTACAGCGCCGAGATCGCACGAACCTCCGGCGGGATCCCGCACATCAAGGCGAGCAGCTGGGCCGACATCGGCTACGGCTACGGCTTCGCGTACGCGCAGGACAACCTCTGCACCCTCGCCGACACGATCGTGACGGTGAGCGCCGAGCGTTCCAAGTACTTCGGGCCGGACAGCGTCTGGGGCGACAGCGGCCAGTTCAACAACCTCAAGAGCGACTACTTCTTCCAGCGCGTGAACGACCTGAAGATCCCGGACAAGCTGTTCGCGCGCAAGCCGCCCAACGGCCCGCTGCCGGACGTGAAGCGGACCATCGTCGGGTTCGTGGCCGGATACAACGCGTACCTCGGCCAGACCGGCGTGAGCAAGCTGCCGGACCCGCGCTGCCGGGGGGCCAAGTGGGTGCGCCCGATCACGGTGCGCGACATGTACCGGCGCTTCTTCCAGCTGACCGTGCGGGCCAGCTCGGCCAACTTCCTCGCCGGCTTCGTGGACGCCGCGCCGCCGGCCACCGCGCTCCCGCAGAAGACCCTGGCGCCCGGCGAGCTGCAGCGCCGCCTGGCCACCGACCCGGTGCTCGGAGTGGACAGCACGGCGATGGGCAGCAACGCGTACGGCATCGGCTCCAAGCTGAGCGCGAACGGCGACGGGATCGTGCTCGGCAACCCGCATTTCCCGTGGGCGGGGCACGAGCGCTTCTACGAGTCGCACCTGACCATCCCCGGCAAGGTCGACGTGATCGGCGCCTCGCTCCAGGGCGTGCCGTTCATCAACATCGGCTTCACGCACGGAGTGGCCTGGTCGCACACGGTCTCCACCGCGCGCCGCTTCACGCCCTACGAGCTCACGCTCGTGCAGGGCGACCCGATGAGCTACATGCTCGACGGCAAGCCGGTGAAGATGGCCACGCGCACCGTCACGGTTCCGCTGCCGGACGGGCAGACGTCGAGCCACGTCTTCTTCGAGTCACGCTGGGGGCCGGTCTTCGTCAGCTCCAGCAACGGGTTCTTCTGGACCGACAAGAACGCCTACGCGATGGCCGACGTGAACGCCGACAACGCGCGCATCGGCAACACCTGGTTCCTGATGGACCAGGCGCAGACGGTGCGCGAGCTGAAGAAGGCCCAGGACCAGACGCAGGGAATCCCGTGGGTCTTCACGGTGGCCGCGGACTCCAAGGGCGAGGCCTACTTCGCGGACAACTCGGTGGTGCCGAACGTGGACAAGGCCAAGGTGGACCAGTGCGTGACGTCGGACTTCGGCAAGGCCGTGCTCGCCGCGGGCAACCTGCCCGTGCTCGACGGCTCGCGCAGCTCGTGCGCCTGGGGGACCGACAAGGACGCCATCCAGCCGGGCACGTTCGGCCCGAAGAAGACGCCGTTCGTGTTCCGCAAGGACTACGTGGAGAACTCGAACGACTCGCACTGGGTGACCAACCCGCGCCAGCGGCTCGAGGGCTTCCCGCAGATCTGGGGCCCGGAGCGCACCACCCGCAGCCTGCGCATGCGACTCGGAATGAAGATGCTCGAGGAGCGCATCGCGGCGGGCAAGAAGGTCTCGGCAGGCGACGTTCGCGCGCTCCTCTACAACGACCGCAACCTCTCGGCGGAGATGGGGCGCGACGCGGTGGTGAACGAATGCCGCGCGCACCCGCAGCAGTCGCTGCCCGACGGGCGCAGCGTGAACATCGCGGAGGCGTGCGACGTGCTCGCCGCCTGGGACACCCATGCGTTCCTCACATCGCGCGGCGAGATCCTCTGGCGCGAGTTCTTCGATCGCTTCACGACCGCCGTGCCGGCGGCCGACCGCTTCACCGTGGCGTTCGACCCGGCCGACCCGGTCGGCACGCCGAACACGTTCAACACCGGCAACCCCGCGCTGCTCCAGTCGCTGGCCGACGCGGTCGACGACATGCGCGTGGCCGGCGTGCCGCTGAACGCCTCGGTCGCCGAGCGCCAGGCGGAGCCGAAGGGCAAGGAGCTCGTGCCGATCCACGGCTGCCGGAGCGTCGAGGGCTGCTTCGACGTGATCGAGCCCTTCAAGCTCGGCGAGGCGGACTACCGGGACATCCGCACCGGGTCGAGCTTCGTGATGGTGGTGGAGATGGGTCGCAACGGGCCGCAGGGCCAGTCGATCCTCACCTACTCGCAGTCGGAGAACCCGAAGTCCAAGTACTTCGCCGACCAGACCAGGCTGTTCTCGCAGCGCAGGTGGCTGCCGATGCTCTTCAGCGACAGGGCGATTCGCGCGGACAAGGCCTACAGCCGGACCATCGTCGGCGGCAGCGGCTAGCGCTGCCGGGCCGGCGGCTGGAGCGCGCGGGCAGCGGTCGCCCGCCCGCGCCTACTTCAAGCTGACGGTCTCGCAGTTCTTCAGGACGTCCTTCTTGTCGGCCGTCACCTTGTCCTTGCCGGGGCCGCAGTCGACGGTGTCCTTGGTGCCGTCGCGGGCGGCGATCGTGTCGTTGCCCTTGCCCCCGTTGATGTTGTCCTTGCCGGGGCCGCCGTCGATCTTGTCGTTGCCGTCGGCGCCCTTGATGGTGTCGTCGCCCTTGCCGCCCTTCAGGGTGTCGTTGCCCTTGCCGCCGTCGAGCTTGTCCTTGCCGTCGCCGCCGAGGAGCGTGTCCACGCCGTCGCCGCCCATGAGGGTGTCGTTGCCCTTGCCGCCGTCGAGCAGGTCGATGCCCTTGCCGCCGTCGAGCAGGTCGTTGCCGCTGCCGCCGCTCAGGTTGTCGTCGCCCTTCCCGCCGTCGAGCTTGTCGTTCCCGGCGCCGCCGTCGAGCGTGTCGTCGCCGAGCCCGCCCGAGAGGGTGTCGTTGCCCGCGCCGCCGGAGATCTGGTCGCCCAGGTCCGTGCCGGTCACCTTGTCGTTCCCGGTGCCGCCGCTGACGTTGCAGCCTCCTCCACCACCACCGCCGCCGCCGCCCGTCTGGCCGGTCTGGCCGCCGGTCTGGCCCGGAGGACCCGTCTGACCCGGATTGCCGCTCGGGATGCATACGGGGGGCCCGGTCTGCCCGGGGGGCCCGGTCTGGCCGGGCGGGCCGGTCTGCT
Source organism: Thermoleophilaceae bacterium (assembly GCA_034663685.1). Taxonomy (GTDB): domain Bacteria; phylum Actinomycetota; class Thermoleophilia; order Solirubrobacterales; family Thermoleophilaceae; genus AC-37. The sequence continues at coordinate 10,333 of JAXDJC010000068.1, read as the reverse complement.
GGGCCACCGCGACTCCGGTCAGGGAAAGCGCAAGCAGAAGTCCGGCGGCGAGAGAGCGAGTCCGCGCCATCGACGCGACCCTAACCCCGCGCGAGGCGCAACGCAAGGGGTCAGCGCGCCTGAAGTGCGAGCGCCGTCGTGCGGAACGCGGACAGCGCGGGCTTGGCCACCACGCGGCCGGGCTCGAGCCGGCGCAGGCCCGCGTAGTCGAACGGGTACGCCTTGTCGGTCTCGCGCGTGAGCCACGTGTACCAGTAGACGCGCTCGATGCGCAGCTCGCGGCGGCGGGCCGCCAGGTACGGAAGCGCGGCCCGGATCCGCGCCGCCTGCCCCTTCTCCGTCATCTCGTAGCCGTACAGGAACGGCACCTTGCCCTTTGCCGACGGCCAGCTCAGCTCGGTCACGAGCAGCGGCTTGTGCGAGTCGCCGCCCGCCGCCATGGCGGCCCGCGTGCGCTCGAGGATCGTGCCCACGCCGTCCACCTGGAGCGTGAACGGGTGCGCGGCCACCACGTCGAACCAGGCGCGGCCGCCGGCCGCGTAGATCTTGCGCAGCGCGCCGGGCGGGTCGTAGACGAGGCCGGCGAGCACCACGCGCGCGTGCGGGTCCACCTTGCGCAGAGCGGGCCGCGTGGCCTTGAGCATGGCCACGTACGGCTTGGCGAACGGCTGCTCGAGCCAGAAGCCGGGCATCGTCGGCTCGTTCCAGAGCTGCCAGTCGCGGATCGGGAGCTGCGGGAGGTCCGGGCGGGCGGCCCAGAACGCGCCGCCCGGGCCGTAGCGCCTGGCGAGCACGGAGGCGAACTCCGCGTACTGCTTCGGGTCCTTGGGGGGCGAGGCGAACTCGCCCGGTGTGCGCTGCGCCCACACGGGCGCCCAGAGCAGCACCGGCATCACCCGGATCCGGCGCGCGGCGGCGGCCGCCATCAGCCGGTCGATCTCGGCGAAGTGGTAGGGCCGCCCGTCCACGTCGGTGAACTGCGAGCGCGCGGACTCCGGGATCTGGTCCCAGGTGCGGTAGGGCTCGATGCGGGCCCAGAAGAAGCTCATCCGGATGCTGCCGATGCCGGCGCGCGCCATCTCGCGCACCTCGCCCTCGGCGCTCGCCCCGGCCGGGCCGAGGGCGGAGTCCGCGAGCAGGTCGGGCTCGGCCACCACGCCGAAGAAGCTCGCGGGCACCTTCTGCGCGGCGGACGCGGATGCCGGCATCGCGAGGAGCGCCGCTGCGGCCAGCGCGGCGAGGGCACGGCCGATTGAGAGAGAACGGAGCAGAGCCAGGGTCCCCTGCGAGGGTCATCTCGACCCTACACCCGGCCTCCCGGTATCGCCACGGGCGGATCGTGATCGATGGAGGGGTGAGCCCGTTTCGGGCCTCTTCGAAAGCGCCACGCGAACTTAAAGCGGTTCGTCCACTCGCTTCACGGGTAGACCGAAGGGCGCGGCCGCTGCCGGCGCCGCCGAACGCGCATGCCACCAGGCTCGCTGCGCGGGAGTTCGATCGAGGAGAGAGCGCGAATGGGCAAGGGCACCATGACGGGTAGGACGCTGGGTTCGCTGGCGCTGGCGCTGTGCGCGCTCGCCGCATTCGCCGGGCCCGCGATGGGCGCCGACCCGGCGCCGCAGGCCCTCACCTTCGACGTGAAGGTCGGCCCCAACAACGACATCGACTGCAAGATCACGGCGAACCTCTTCACGCCCCCCGGCGCGTCCAAGAACGACCCCGTGCCCGCCGTGATGGGCACGAACGGCTTCGGCGGCAGCAAGGCCGATTTCGACACGCTCGGCCCGTCGTACGCCAAGCGCGGCATCGCCTTCCTCGCCTACTCGGGCCTCGGCTTCGGCAACAGCGGCTGCAAGATCACGCTGGACGACCCCGACTACGACGGCAAGGCGGGCAGCCAGCTGCTCTCGTTCCTCGGCGGCACCAAGGCGGGCACGGACGCGAACGGCAAGCAGGTCAAGATCGACAACATCGCGAGCGACGGCCCCGGCGACCCGCGCGTGGGCATGATCGGCGGCTCCTACGGGGGCCAGATCCAGTTTGCGATCGCGGGGATCGACAAGCGGCTCGACGTGATCGTCCCGCAGATCACCTGGAACGACCTCGCCTACTCGCTCGGCCCGAACAACACGGACTTCGAGCGCGGCGTGACCTACCGGACGCCCGGCGTGACCAAGTCGGACTGGCCGGTGCTGTTCACCGCGATCGGCTTCGCCGACGGCTTCCAGCAGGCCGTGCAGAACAACGACCCGAGCCACGTGGGCGCGTGCCCCAACTTCAGCGACCAGGCGTGCAAGGGCCTCGTCACGTCCGGCTCCACCGGCTATCCCGACCCGGCCACGCTGGAGTTCCTGCGCCACGCGTCGGTGACCAACTACATGTCGAAGATCAGGATCCCCGTGATGCTCGCGCAGGGCCAGAGCGACACGCTCTTCGACGAGCAGGAGGCGGTGGCCACGTACAAGGCGCTGCGCGCACAGGGCACCCCGGTGAAGATGCTGTGGCGCTCGGCGGGCCACTCGGGCGGGAGCATCTCCGGCGAGAGCAACGCCGGCAACCCCGAGGCCGCGTACGAGAGCCGCATGGAGCTCGAGTTCCTCGACTACTACCTGCGCGGCATCGGCGACCCGCCCGCGCTCGACTTCTCGTTCGTGCGCGACTGGGTCACCTACCAGGGCGACGCGGCGCCGTCGGTGGGCGTCACGCCGAGCTACCCGGCGGCCACCGATCAGACCGTCTTCCTCTCCGGCACCGATCAGCTCGTGCCGGCCAAGTCGGGCGTGACGGCCGGGACCGCCAACTTCGCGGCCACGCCGAGCCCCAGCGGATCCGGCGGCTCGTTCACCGGCACGCCGGCGGCGCCCGACGCACCGGGCACCTTCGCGGCCTACAGCACGGCGCCGCTCACCGCGGACACCGACATCGTCGGGATCCCGCAGCTGAAGGTGAAGATCGACGCGCCCACGTTCGCGCAGTCGCAGGGGGCCGACCCGGCCACCCATCTCGTGCTGTACGCGAAGCTCTACGACGTGGACGAGAGCGGCAACAACACGCTGCCGCGCAACCTGCTCTCCGCGGTGCGCGTGGCGGACGTGACCAAGCCGGTGGACATCGAGCTGCCGGGCATCGCGCACCGGTTCCTCAAGGGCCACTCGATCCGCCTGGTGGTGACCACCAGCAACCCCACCAACCGCGGCAACAACGCCTCCGGGCCGGTCTCGATCGTGGTCGACCCGGCCGCGCCGAGCACTCTCACGCTGCCCAAGCTCGGCTCGCAGGTCGGCGCGACCGGCGCCGCGAGCGACGGCAGGACGCTGTTCCAGAGCCCGGCCGGCTCGCCGGCCCCGCAGCAGCCCGGCAAGGGATCCAAGAAGCGCGCGCTCACGGCGGCGTCGCTGTCGACCAACGCGCGCTGCGTGAAGCGCCGCGCGGTGGCGCTGCGGATCGTGCACCACAGCGGCACGAACCAGGCCGTCTCCGCGGTCATGACCGTGAACGGCAGGCGCGTGCGCACGGTCACCGGCAAGGGGCTGCTCTCGAAGATCAGGCTCGAGAACATGCCCAAGCGCGGCGTGTTCCGCGTGGTCGTGACGGTGAAGACCAAGGGCGGCAAGACGCTGCGCAGCGCGCGGACCTTCCGCGCCTGCTGAGCGGCGCGGCCCCGCCTACCCGGCGGGGTCCGTGGCCGGCGCCGGGTTCGCGCCCGCGGCGTCCGCGCCCGTGGCGTGCATCGGATCGCGCTCGAGGCCGCGGCGGTGGAAGAACGCGCCGAACGAGCCGGCGAGCGTGGCCACCACGGAGATGGCCCAGAACTGGAGGAACACGTCGAGCACGCGCGCGGGCGTGCTGATCGGGTTGGGCAGCTGCGAGGAGACGGTCAACAGCTGCGTGCTCGTCCAGAACAGCGCGTCGCCGATGTTGGTGATCTCGGTGCGCGCGGCATGGCGCTCGAACTCGAGGATGAGGACGCTGGCGATCAGGTCCAGGACCAGCGTGGCCAGGAACACGGAGACGAGGCGCGCTCGCAGGTGGCCGTGCGTGGGCGTGTCCGCGCGCGCGACCTTGAGCAGCTCGCGCGCCCAGCGTCGGAGAGGCTTCGGCACGGGGCGAGTATTCCGGAGCCGCCGGTCGGCTACACGCGCTCGCTCAGGTGCGAGCCGTCGTTCCAGAGCCGGATCACGGATACCTCGCGCTCGTGGCCGAGCACGCTGAGCGTGGCGGTGGACAGCGCCAGCAGCGCGCCTGCCTCCGGCCCGAGCCCGGCCCAGCGCGCCCCCAGCACGCGCAGCACGTGGCCGTGCGCGAACAGCGCGGCGTCGCCGTCGAGCCCGCGCAGCTCGGCGATCAGCCGGTCGACCCGCTCGCCCACCTGCTCGGGATCCTCGCCGCCGGGGCAGCCGTCGCGCCAGAGGGACCAGGCCGGCCGCCGCTCGCGGATCTCGGGCGTGGTGATCCCCTCGTACTCGCCGTAGTCCCACTCGAGCAGCTCGTCGCGCACCTGAGCCCGGTCGCCGAGGCCCGCGAGACGGCAGGTCTCGATCGCGCGCGCGAGCGGGCTGGTGAACACCGCGGCGAACCGCCGTCCGGCGAGCCGCGGGCCGAGCAGCCTGGCGTGGCGCATGCCGGCCTCGGTGAGCGGCACGTCGGTGCGCCCGGTGTGCCTGCCGGAGCGGCTCCACTCCGTCTCGCCATGGCGGGCCAGGACCACCTCCATGGCCGGCAGTCTTACGCGATCAGGCGACCCGCGCGGGGCTGAGGCGCCACAGAGCGTCGCCGCCCACGGGCTCCGACGCGACAGCGCCCTCGCCGGCGAGCCCGGCCAGCTGCCCCGCCGCGGCCTCGAGGTCGGCGTCCACGAGGTCGGACGGCCGCAGTACGGCCGCCACCTCGGCGGTGGTGAGGCCGTCCGGGAACTCGCGCAGGGCCTCGCCCGCGCCGGCGGGCGCGGGGCGGCGCTCGAGCGAGCTGTCGAGGTTGGCCAGCGCGGTGTCGTAGGCCTCGAACGGCTGGAAGCCGCCCACCTCGATCCGCCCGCCGTCCTCGTGCTCGAAGATCACCGACGGCGCGGTGTAGCGGATCGGGCCGTCGCTCGCCGAGAAGCGCCCCTGCACGTGGGTGGGCGAGCCCTCCGCGGATCGGGCGAGCGCGCGGTCGGCCTCGTAGGCGGCGAGCGTCTCGGGAGCGTCGATGCTCGCCACCACGGCGTCGGCGTCGAGGCCCGGGATGCGCGCCAGCGCGCGGCGCAGGTCGTCGTCCTCGTCGAGCAGCGAGGAGCTCGTGAAGTGCATGAGCTGGAGCGCGCGCAGGGCCGCCTCGCCCAGGGCCGGGTCGATCTCGCGCGCCGCCACGATCGCGCGGCACGCACGCGAGGTGGCCGCCACGCGCTCCTTGACCGGGAACGCGAACGGCATCCCGAAGCGCCGCTGGAATACGCGCATCCCGGCCGTCATGCGCGCGGGCGTGTATCCGCGCTTCACGTAGGCCTCGGAGGTCTCGCTCAGCCCGATCAGCACCAGCCGCCAGTCGAGCTGGCCGCCGAAGCGCCAGGCCAGGCGGGCGTGAGCGGGCCGCGCGGAGTAGGCCCAGGGGCAGCCGGGGTCGGTGAAGTGGATGGCGGTGACGGTGGGCACGGGTCCAACGGTAGGACGCGCTGTCCGGACCGGCTAGAGCAGCGAGCCCCCGGGGGGCACGACCCAGAGCCGCTCGGCTCGCTCCGCCACGGCCTCGGGGTCGAGGTCCGCCACGGTGGCCGCCTGCGCCTCGTCCATCAGCCGCCCCAGCTCTCCCCATGCCCGCGCCACCGAGCCGACCTTCACCGTCGGCCCCCAGCCGGTGGCAGCCCGCAGCTCCTCCGCGCGCGCCTTCACCTCGTCCACCGTGACCTCGGCGAACGGCTTGGAGGACCCGCCCGCGAACACGCGCTCGGCAAGCACCCGGCCGGCGTCGGGTGTCGCCCGCTCGCTCACAGCACGTACGGCACCGCGCCGAGCGCGCCCAGCGCGTACCAGGCGCCGAACGCGAGGGTGAGCACGGCCATGGCCGGGGCGAACGCGAGCATCCGCCGCAGCACCGGCCCGCGCGTGATCAGGTAGCCGAACGCGGACGACACGAGCGCCATCGAGACCGCGGTGCCGAGAGCGAAGACGGCCAGCGCCGCGACCGCCTCGCCGCGCGCCGGGATCGTGGCCAGCAGCAGCACGCCCACGCCGGCCGAGCCGCCCATGCCGTGCACGAGCCCGATCCCGAACGCCTGAAGCGGCGAGCGGCCGAGCCGCGCCTCCGGCTCGTGCGAGTGCTCGTGAAGCGTCGCGTGCGCCCCGTGCGGATGGAGGTGACGGTGCTCGGTGCCGCCGTGCCGGTGCGGGTGCGCGTGGAAGCGCCCCTGGCGCCAGCGCACGAGCAGCCGCGCCGCGAGCAGCATGATCACCAGCCCGACCAGGACCTCCGCGGCCCGCTGCACGCCGTCGGGGAGGTAGGCCCCGAACAGCACCACCGGCAGGCCGAACGCCCCGAGCGTGGCCGCGTGGCCCATCCCCCACGCCAGGCCGAGCCGGCCCGCGCGGCGCGCGCCGTCCTCGGGCTCGGAGGCGATCAGGGTGGACACGGCGGCCAGGTGGTCGGGGTCGGACGCGTGGCGCAGGCCCAGCAGCAGCGCCACCGCGAGCACCAGCAGCAGCGCCTCGCCGTGGGCGAGCTGGGCGAGCTGGCCGTCAAGCCCGAGCATCGCGCCCTCCGTCCTCCGCCGCCAGCCGCGCCGCCGCGCAGGCGAGCTGCCCGTACGCGATGCCCCCGTCGTTCGGCGGGAGCGCCTCCGGCGTGAGCACGCGGAGCCCGCGGGCGCGCAGCAGCTCGGTTGTGCCCATAAGCAGCCGGCGGTTCTGGAAGACGCCGCCGGAGAGCACCGCCGTCTCCGCGCCCCCGCGCCGCGCCGCCACCTCGCACGCCTCCGCCGTGGTGGCGATCACCGCGTTGTGGAAGCGCGCTGAGATCGCGGGCACCGCCACGCCGTCACTCACGTCGGTCGCCACCGCGCGGATCGTCTCGCGCGCGTCCATCACCAGCGGCCCGGTGCCCTCGTCGCGCAGCGGCAGCGGATAGGCCCCGTGCTCGTCGCGGTCCAGAGCCGCCTCGAGCTCCACCGCGGCCTGGCCCTCGTAGTTCACCTCGGCGCGGATCCCGCACAGCGCCGCCACCGCGTCGAACAGCCGGCCGGCGCTGGTGGTCACGGGTGACGCCACGCCCGTGCGGGCCAGCCGGGCCACCTGCCTCCACGACTCGCGCGAGACCCGCCTGCGCAGCTCCCGGGGCAGCCGCGGCTCCTCCTCGTACGCCGCGCTCAGCCACGCGCAGGCCATCCGCCACGGCTGGCGCACAGCCGCCTCGCCGCCGGGCATCCGCACCGGGAACAGCAGGCCCACGCGCTCGGAGCCCTCGAGCCCGCCCAGCAGCAGCTCGCCGCCCCACACCGTGCCGTCGGCGCCGTACCCCGTCCCGTCGAAAATCGCGCCGACGGCCGGGCCGGTGTGCCCGTGCTCGGCCAGGCACGCGGCCATGTGCGCGTGGTGGTGCTGGACCCCGATCAGCCGCACGCCGTCGAGCTCCATCGCGTACTTGGTGGACAGGTACTCGGGGTGGAGGTCGTGGGCCACCGCCTCGGGGTCCACCGCGAACAGCCGCCGGAAGTGGTCGATGCCGGTCTCGAACGAGCGCAGCGTCTCGTAGTTGCCGAGGTCGCCGACGTGGTGGCCCACCCACGCGCTGCCGGACCTGGCCAGCGCGAACGTGTTCTTCTGCTCGGCGCCGCAGGCGAGCAGGTGGCGTCCCGGGTCGACCGGCAGGCGCAGCGCCGCGGGCACGTGGCCGCGCGAGCGGCGCAGCATCTGCGGGCGCCGGCCGAGCGCGCGCACCACCGAGTCGTCGGTGCGCGTCTCGATCGGCCGGTCGTGGGTGAGGAACAGGTCGGCGATCTCCGCCAGCCGCTCGCGTGCGTCGTCGTCGCGGTACGCGATCGGCTCGTCGGAGACGTTGCCGCTCGTCATCACGAGCGCGCCTGGCGTGTCGGCCAGCAGCAGGTGGTGGAGCGGCGAGTACGGCAGCATCACGCCGAGCTCCGGCGCCCCCGGCGCGACCGGCTGCGCCACGCGGGCGTCCGGGCGCCGGCGCGCGAGCACGATCGGGCGCGCGCCGCCGAGCAGCAGCTCCTCCTCCGCCGGTGTGAGCACCACCAGCTCGCGGGCGGCATCGACGTCACGCGCCATGATCGCGAACGGCCTGTCCTCCCGGTGCTTGCGCGCGCGCAGCTCTGCCACCGCGGCCTCGTCGTCGGCGCGGCAGGCGAGGTGGAAGCCGCCGAGGCCCTTGACGGCCACGATCGCGCCCTCGCGCAGCGCCCGCGCCGCGGCGTCGACCGCGTCGCGCGCTCCCGGGTAGACGGCCGCCGCGCCGCCCGCGAACTCCAGGCGCGCCACCGGCCCGCACTCCGGACAGGCGTTGGGCTGGGCGTGGAAGCGGCGGTCGGCGGGGTCGAGGTACTCGGCGCGGCAGGCCGCGCACATCTCGAACCCGGCCATGGTGGTGTTGGGGCGGTCGTACGGCACGTCGCGCACGATCGTGAAGCGCGGGCCGCAGTTCGTGCAGTTTGTGAACGGGTAGCGATGGCGCCGGTCCGCCGGGTCGAGGACCTCCGCCAGGCACTCCGCGCATGTGGCGCTGTCGGGGGCCACCGCCGCACGCGGCTCGCCGCCCGCCGGGCTCTCCCGGATCGAGAAGCCGCTCTCGCCGAGCTCCTCGACCTGCTCCGCCACCACCCGCTCCACGGTGGCCAGCGGCGGCGCCTCGGCGGGCAGCCGGGCGAGGAAGCGCTCCACGGTCTCAGAAGGCGCCTCGGCCTCCACCACCACGCCGCGCGAGTCGTTGAGCACGTGGCCCGCCACGCCCAGCTCGCCGGCCAGCCGGTACACGTAGGGCCGGAAGCCCACGCCCTGGACCGTGCCCTCGATACGCGCGCGGACCCGGCTCACGCTTCCGTGTCCTGGGGCTGCTCCCGCATCTCGTTCAGCACGAACCCGTAGAGGAGGTGGTCGCCGGCGAGCGCGAGGCGCTCGGAGAGCTTGGGGTGCTCGGACTGGGGAAGCCCGAGCGCCGGCGCCACGCCGCGCTGGTAGCTCGCCAGGATCACGAGGCCCCACGCGGGGCCGGACCAGGGCGTGCGGCGCACGCTGTCGGGCAGCAGCCCGAAGCCCAGGCCGCCCGCCGCGCCCACCGTCCAGTGCAGCAGCACGACCGCCGTCTTGCGCCGCTTGCGCGGAACGCGGCCGAAGACCCCGCGGGTGCTGCGGCGCAGGAGCGACTCCGGCGGCGTCTCGCGCACCAGCCCGAGGTCCTCCGTCACCTGCCGCATCCCCGTCATCGCCATCGAGGCGACCACTCCGCGCAGCGCAGCGTGAGCGAGCTCCTTCACGGCGCCGCCTCGACCAGCTCGCGCAGCAGGTGGTACGCCGTGGCCTGCGCCTCCTGGATCCGCGGGATGTTCTCCGAGCGGGTGACCACCACGTGGTCGGCCAGCTCCTCGGCAGCCACGCGCCCGCCGTCGTAGCCCACCATCGCGATGCTCAGCAGGCCGCGCGCCCGCGCCTCGGCGAGTGCTGCGATCACGTTGCCGGAGTTGCCGCTGGTGGAGATCGCGAGCAGCACGTCCCCCTCGCGGCCGTATGCGATCACCTGCCGCTGGAAGATCTCCTCGACCCCCACGTCGTTGGCGATCGCGGTGATGATCGCGGGGTCCTCGGCCAGGTCGATCGCCGGGCGCGCCGGCATGCCGGCCGGCGGGTCGCGGAAGTCCGCCACCGCGTCCATGGCGTCGGTGGCCGAGCCGCCGTTGCCGAGCGCCAGCAGCTTGCCGCCGGCGTCGAGCCGCTCGCGCAGCGCGGCGGCCGCGGCCGCCAGCACCTCGGCGTTCTCGCCCACCGTCTGGCGCCTCAGCTCGCCCACCTCCTCCGCCTTGAGCAGCACCGAGCGGCGCACGTCGTGGACCACCGACTCCAGGTCGGTCTCGCTCTCGGCCAGGAACGGATAGAGGAAGCTCGACGCCCCGGTGTCGTGCACCCTGCGGGCCTCGCGGCCCTCGAGCAGGCCGCGGTGGTCGAAGAACACGTGCACCAGCTCCCAGAGCACGTGGTAGGCCGTCTCGGCCAGCTCCTGGCTCGTCATCGGGTCGCCCGTGGGCGGCAGCAGCTCCCACTCGGCGCCGCACGGCTCGAACGCGAGCGTCACGCAGCCCGCCGCCGCGGCGGCCGCCACCGCCTCCTCCATGCCGGGGCCGAACGCGATCGCG
>JAXDJC010000066.1:0-26173 GCA_034663685.1 Thermoleophilaceae bacterium | reverse complement strand
GCGTTGTGGCCGCCCTTGCCCTCCTTCGGGATCCGGCCGAGGATCGGCAGCCCGTAGAGAGAGCGCAGCTGCTCCTCGCGGCGCAGGCGCGGGTCGAGAACCTGGAGGGCGAAGGCGCCGCCCACGCCGAGGATCAGGCCGGCCAGCACGCCGGCGATCAGGGTCAGCTTCTTCTTGGGCGAGCTGGGCGAGGAGGGCGCGGCCGCACGTGTCTGGATGGACAGCGTCGGGTCGTCCTGCCCGCGGAGGGTCTGGAGCCGGGTGAGCTGCTCGCGCAGCGAGAGGCCGCTTCCCTGGGTGTTCTGCTGGTTGCCGAGGGCGCCCACGCGGGCCTCGAGGTTGGCGATCGACTTGTCGAGCGCGGCGTGGAGCCGCTGGGTCTGGAGCGCGATCGCCTTGTCGGCGAAGCCGTTGGCCACCTGCTGCGCGACGCGACCGCTGCTGGCGCGGGCCGTGACAGCCACGAGGTTGCTCTGGGCCACGGGCTCCGCGGTGACGTTGTCGAGCAGCGGGTCGGGGGCGTCGGGGCCGACGGCCTTGCGCACCTGGTCGGCCACGGCCCGGTTGGCGATCAGGCGGGCGGCCGTCTCCACGTCGCGCGTGGGGTCGCTCGACTGTCGGATGATCGGAAGCCCGGACAGGGCGGGATCGTCGGCCGGGACGGGGGTGACCAGCAGCTCGGAGCGCGCCTCGTAGACCTTGGGCGCCACCGCCAGGTAGGCGACGGCGGCGAGCGTGGTGAGCACCGTCACGGCAGCGATCAGCCTGATCCGCTCGCGAATCGTGTTGACGTAGCGCTGGAGCCCCTGCTGCTCGACGCGCGGCCGTAGCCAGTCCGCGGAGCGGTCGGCTCTATCGAGGTCCGCCATCCCCCTACTATGCCATCCCGAAGTCGCGATTCCTCTGTATCGGCACTGCTCGCAGCCGGTATGACCGCGGGTCGGTCCCGCGCCGCGCCTATCGTGCCGATGCCGTGAGCACCGTCGACGCCAGCGTTCTCGTCCCCGTCCTCAACGAGGAGGCGTTCATCCGCGACACGGTGGCGGCCATGCAGGAACAGCGCTTCGACGGCGAGGTGGAGTTCCTCTTCATGGACGGCGGATCGGACGATCGCACCCGCGAGCTGGTCGAGGAGCTGGCCGCCGGGGACCCGCGGATCCGGCTGTTCGACAACCCCGGGCGGACTTCCACGGCCGGGTTGAACGTGGGACTGCGCCACGCGCGCGGTGAGTACATCGTCCGGATGGACGCGCACACCTTCTACCCGCCGGACTACATCGCGCGCGGCATCGAGCGGCTCCGGCGGGGCGACGTGGTCTGGGTGGCCGGCCCGGTGATCCCGGAGGGCCGCGGGAGGTGGTCGCGACGGGTGGCGCTGGCGCTCGGGTCCTGGCTCGGCACCGGCGGGTCGGCCCGGCTCGAGAGCTCCGGCCCCGAGCGCGAGCGCGAGCTGGACACCGGCGTGTTCGCCGGCATGTGCCGGCGCGAGGTGGTGGAGGCACACGGCGGCTGGGACGACGAGTGGATGGTCAACCAGGACTCGGAGCTGGCCGCGCGCATCCTGGCCGGCGGCGGGCGGATCGTGTCGATCCCGGCGCTCGCCTCGCGCTACGTGCCGCGCGACGACCTGCGCTCGCTCGCGCGCCAGTACTGGCGCTACGGCACGTACCGGGCCAAGACCGCGTCCCGGCACCCCAACAGCCTCGAGGCGCGGCAGCTGTTCCCGCTGGCGCTGGCCGGCGCGGTGGCGGGATCGCTGGTCGCGCCCAGGCCCGTGCGCGGCCTGGCCCGCGCGGGCGTGCTGGCGTACGCGGCGGCGCTGGCGGCCAACAGCGCGCGTGTGGCGCCGGAGGCGGGCGCGCGCGACGCCGCGGGCGTCTCGGTCGTGCTGGCGATCATGCACCTCGCCTGGGGCTTCGGGTTCGTCAACGGGTCGGTCCGCTTCGGGCCGCCGGTCGAGGCCTTCGCGCGCATGGCCCGCGGCGGCTAGGCGCCGTGCGGCTCGCCGTCTACACCGACTACGTGTACCGCCGCGAGGGCGGCGCGGTGTATGCCGAGCGGGCGTTCGCGCTGTTCGTGGCCGCGCTGGGCGAGCAGCTTGGGCAGGTCACGATCGTCGGGCGGCTCGACCCGCGTCCCGGGCGGTCCCACTACCGGCTCCCGGACAGCGTCGAGTTCGTGGCCCTCCCCCACTACTCGAGCGTGCTGGACCTCACGAGCTCGCTCCCCGCGATGCTGCGCTCGGCCGGGCGTTTCTGGGGCGTGCTCGGGCGGGTGGACGGCGCGTGGCTGCTGGGGCCCAACCTGCTGTCGATGACCTTCGCGCTGCTGGCGGCGCTGCGCGGGCGCCGGGTGGCCCTCGGGGTGCGGCAGGACACGCGGACCTACGTGCGCACCCGTCACCCCGGCCGGCGCTGGTTCCACGTGGCCGCCGACCTGATCGAGGGTGCCAACCGGCTGATGGCGCGCCGCTGGCCGATCGTGGTGGTCGGGCCCGACATCGCGCGCAACTATGCCCGGGCGCCGCGCGTGCTCCCGATCGCCGTGTCGCTCGTGGGCGAGGCGGACCTCGTCGAGCCATCGGAGGCGCTGCGGCGCGACTACGGCGGCGACTCGCTCGTGGCGCTCAGCGTGGGACGGCTCGAGCGCGAGAAGAACCCGTTGCTGCTCGCCGACGTGCTGGCGCGGCTGCGGAGGGTCGACCCGCGCTGGCGGCTGGTGGTGTGCGGGGAGGGGCCGATGGAGGGCGAGCTGCGCGAGCGGCTGGCGGAGCTCGGCGTGGCCGAGCACGCCGAGCTGCGTGGCTACGTGCCGATCGACGGCGAGCTGCCCGCGCTGTACCGCTCGAGCCACGCGCTCCTGCACGTGTCGTGGACCGAGGGGGTGCCTCAGGTCCTGTTCGAGGCGTTCGCGGCCGGGCTGCCGGTGGTGGCCACGGCGGTGGGCGGCGTTGCCGGCGCCGCCGGCGACGCCGCGCTGCTCGTGCCCCCGGGCGAGGCGGAAGCGCCTGCCGGCGCGCTTGCGCTGATCGCTGCCCAGCCCGAGGTGCGCCGCCGGCTGGTGGAGGCCGGCGCCACTCGCGTACGCGAGCACACCACGGAGGCGGAGTGCCGGCGGGTGGCGGAGTTCCTGACGGCCGACCGATAGGCCCGCCGCGGCGGACCGGCGCGGCTAGGCGGGAGTGCGGCCGAAGACCTCGTCGAGGATCGGGTCGCAGTCCTGGAACCCGTACTCGGCGCGCAGGTGGGCCTTCACGTCGACACGATCGCGGCCCTGCACGGCGAGCAGCAGGGCGGCGAAGCGCGCGTCGCGCTCGCGCGAGCGGACCGGCCGGCGCGCGAGCGGCGCGCCCTCCGGGAGCGGGCCTTCGTAGCGCTCCGGCACGTCGTCGGACCCGTCGCCGCCGGCGTTCCCGGGCTCGGTTGGGGTCTCATCGCCGGAGCCGGACTCGGGCTCGTCGGTCGTGACAGCGTCCGCGACGGGCTGGGCGAGACCCTCGGCCGCGGCGACGGGATCCACGTGCGCTGCTTCGGCGTCGGGCTCGCCGGACGAAGCGCCGGCGTCCGCGACGTCGGGCTCGCCGGGCTCGTCGCCCTCGCCGGAGTCGTCGGGCGAAGCCTCGTGCTCCTCCGCCGCCGCCGGGGCGGTCCCGCCCTCGCCGGCCGAAGCGATCGTCCCGGAAGCCGGCTCGCCGGCCTCCGCCTCGGCCATCACCCGCGCGGCCGCCGCCTCCAGGGCCCCGATCAACGACTCGAGGCGTGCCCGCGTGATGCCGGCGCCCTCCAGCCCGTCGACCACCGCCGGGCCGCGGGAGGTCAGCGCCGCCTGGAGCGCGGCGAGCCGTTCCACGCGCTCCCGCGCGGCCTCGCGCGCCGACTCGCGAACCTCCGCGACGCTGCGCTCTACCTCCTGCTGCGCGGACCGGAGCGTCTCGGCCGCGGTCCGTTCCGCCGCATCGTTGACGGCGCGCCCATCGCGCTCCGCCTCCGCGAGGATCGCGCCTACGCGCGAACTTGCGGCTGCCGCTACACCCTCTGCGCTCGACAAGTTGTGCTCCTGCCCTTCCCCCCGGTCCATTGCGCTCCTTGCTAAAGACCCGAAGAGGAGACCGTACCACCGCGGCTCGCTCCCGAGAAGCGGTTGCCGGGAGAAACTGCGCGAAAGGCGGAGTTCAGCGCGAGCCGCTCAGGCCGCGCCGTCGCGCGTGCCGGGCCAGCCGGCGGGGTCGTCCCCGTCGCCGGAGCCGAAGACGTCGTCGAGGATCTGGGTGACGTCGCCGAGCTGGAAGGTGCGCTGGAGGTGCGACTCCACCTCGCCGCGCTTGCCGCCCGCGACCGCCATCTGAAGGGCCACCAGGCGCGCGCTCAGCTGCTCGTCGGGCTCGCGAGCGGCAGCCGGCTCCGGGTCGGCCTGCGGCTCGTCGGGCACGAGCTCGACGGCCACGACCTGAACCTCCTCGTCGGCCTCCGGGGCCTCGCCGGCGAGCTCCCCGACCGTGGGGTCGTCGGCGATCTCCGCGTCGACGACCTCGGCCGTGGAGTCGTCGACGGCCTCGGCCTCCTCCGGCGGCGCCGGCTCGGTGGGCGGACGCAGGGGCGGCGGCTTGACGGTGGCGGGCTCCGGCCGGGCCGCGGCCGGCTTCGAGGTCGGGGTCGTGGCGCCCGGCGCGGTGGCTGCGGCCGGTGTGCCGGTCGCCGCAGTCGGTGTGTCGGCCCCCAGGTCGCGGGCCAGCTCCTCGGCGCTCTCGCCGAGCGCGTCGGCCAGCTCCTGGAGCTGGCGGCGGACCTCCTCGGCCCGGTCGAGCTTCAGCACGATGCCCTCGCCGCGCTCGACCACGGCGTCGCTCAGCTCGGCGATCCGGCGGATCCGCTCGGCGAGGAAGGCCTCGGCGTCCTCGCGGGCGCCGTCCACGATTCGGCGCGCCTCCTCCTCGGCCACGCGGCGCTTGACCTGCGCGCGCTGCTCGGCCTCGTGGCGAACGGCGTTGGCCGCGGCCTCCGCCGAGCTGATGATGGCCCTTATCCGCTCTGAGACCTCCGAGGCGAGCTCATGCCCGCCGGCGGAGTGAGATACCGGGTTCTGCTCGTCCAAGTCCCTAGCCTCCTCGGCGCGTCCTTGCGCCATCCGGCCAACCGTACCACCGAAATCGGCCGATCCGAACCGGTCGCGGGTACTGGGCGTGATCTTGCCCCGGAGCGCGGCGTAACGGCGCCGCCGCTCCGTCACCCGTCGGGGTTGTGCGTGGGATCCGAGGAGGACCCAGAAGCGGCCCCCGCCGTCTCCTCCTGAATTGCTTCGGGCAGGCGGGGCACGAGCACCGCGCGCTTGAACGTGGCGACCAGCGTCCCGTCCTGCTTGTAGCAGTCGGTCTTGACCTTCACGATGCCCCGGTCGGACTTGGACTTCGAGGGCCGCACCTCGAGCACCTCGCTCTCCACGAACAGCGTGTCGCCGTGGAAGACGGGCGCGGGGTGCGAGAGCTCCTCGGTCGCCAGGTTGGCGATCGCCTTGCCTGATACGTCTCCGACTGACATGCCGAGCATGAGGGAGTACACGAGGGGGCCCACCACGACGTTCTGTCCCTGCTGGGAATTACCTGCATACACGTCGTTTATGTGCAGCGGGTGGTGGTTCATCGTGATCAGGCAGAAGAGGTGGTCGTCGGACTCGGTGACGGTCTTGGCAGGCCAATGCAGGTAGACGTCGCCGACCTCGAACTCCTCGAGGTAGCGGCCATACTGGCGGGCGCCGGAGGCCTCGCGGGCGCGCTGATCGGTCACTAGCTGGTGATTGGAGCTGTTCTCGGTCATCGAGCCGCGATCCTACCGGCCGCTAGTTTCTGGCCCCATGAGAAACCCGCGCGACTTCTTCAAGCCCCTCGCGATCGACGCGCCCGAGCCGGTGCGCGAGATCCCCTTCAAGCCCTCCCGGATGATCCACTTCTTCGACGGCTCGAACGAGAAGATGGCCGCGAAGGTGCCGGACATGGCCAAGCAGGCCGACATCCTGCTCGGCAACCTCGAGGACGCCGTGCCGGTCGACCGCAAGATCGCGGCTCGCGACGGGCTCGTCCGGATCGCCAAGGAGGTCGACTTCGGGGACACCCAGCTCTGGACGCGGGTGAACAGCCTCGAGAGCCCCTGGGTGCTCGACGACCTCACCACGCTCGTGACCGAGATCGGCCACAAGCTCGACGTGATCATGGTCCCGAAGGTGGAGGGCGCGTGGGACATCCACTACGTGGACCGCCTCCTCGCCCAGCTCGAGGCCAAGGCCGGCCTGGAGAAGCCGCTGCTCGTGCACGCGATCCTCGAGACCTCGCAGGGAGTGGTCAACCTCGAGGAGATCGCCACCGCCAGCCCGCGCATGCAGGGCATGAGCTTCGGCCCCGCCGACCTGGCGGCTTCGCGCCGGATGAAGACCACCCGCGTGGGCGGCGGCCACCCCGGCTACCGCGTGATCGAGGACCCCGATCCCGCCAACCCGGACGCCCCGCGCGCAACCGCCCAGCAGGACCCGTGGCACTACTCGATCGCCCGCATGGTGGACGCCTGCACCAGCGCCGGCATCCTCCCGTTCTACGGGCCGTACGGCGACATCAAGGACGTCCAGGGCTGTGAGACCCAGTTCCGCGCCGCTTTCCTGCTCGGCTGCGTGGGCGCCTGGTCGCTCCACCCGGTGCAGATCGAGATCGCCAAGAAGGTGTTCAGCCCGCCCGCGGACGAGGTCCTGTTCGCCAAGAAGGTGCTGGAGGCGATCCCGGACGGCCGCGGGGTGCACATGATCGACGGCAAGATGCAGGACGACGCCACCTGGAAGCAGTGCAAGGTGATGGTCGAGCTGGCCGAGCTCCTGGCGAAGAAGGACCCGGAGCTTGCGGAGGCGTACGAGCTGACTTAGGTCGCCAGGAGGCCGCGGCGCCCTTATGATCGTCAGGCCTGGATGGTTTGGCGGCGGCGCACCCGAAGCCAAGGCAGACGGCTCCAACCGCTGGTCCGACTGAAGGAGCCGGATGTCGTCACAGGTGCCCGACGCGGGCCTGCAGCCCGAACGGAACTCGTCGCGCTCGGCGATCTCCAACGCGATCGTGCGGATCCACGCCCAGTACTACGGTCGCGGTCCGACCCGGGCGCGCACGCACCTGAGTCCGGACTTTGCCCTCGTGGTGCTGGAGGAGGTGTTCACGCCTGCCGAGCGGACCCTCATCGGGGCGGGCCAGTTCGCGCAGGTGCTGAACATGCGGGCAGCGTTCCAGGAGGTCCTGCGCGGGGAATTCGTGAAGGCGGTCGAGGAGATCTCCGGCCGCCGCGTGCGCGCGTTCATGAGCCAGACGAACCAGGATCCCGAGATGGCCGTGGAGCTGTTCATCTTCGAGCCCAACGGGGACGCGGAGCCGCCGAACGGGGAGTGAGCCGTGAGCGAGCAGCAACACGAGCCGACGGAGCTGATCAGCACCGAGCTCGAGCGGATCCACCAGGATTCCTACGGGACCGGCGCGCACCGGATCCACACCCACATCGTGGGCGACCGCTTCGTGCTCTGCGTGGTGGACAACCACGTGACGGTTGCCGAGCGGACGCTGCTCGACTCCGGCCAGGGGGAGGCCGTGAAGGCGACCAGGATGGCCTTCCAGGAGGCGATCGGCCCGACGTTCATCGCCGTGGTGGAACGCGCCGTCGGGAGGCGGGTCGAGGCCTTCGTGAGCCACGTGCACCTCGACCCGATGTTCACCGTGGAGATGTTCCGCCTCGCCCCGCTCGAGGGAGAGCACGAGGAGCTCGAGTAGCCGCCGGCGCCGCGGTGGGCGCGCCGCGGAACGGTCGATAGGGTTCCGCGCCGCCGCATGCGCTTGTTCGAATTCGAGTCCCGACAGATCCTGGCCAGGGAGGGAATACCCCTCGCGGGCCACGGCTTCGCCACCGAGGCGGAGCAGGCCAAGTCGATCGCGGCGGAGATCGGAAAGCCGGTGGTGATCAAGTCCCAGGTGCTCACCGGCGGGCGCATGAAGGCGGGTGGCGTGAAGTTCGCCGACACCCCCGAGGAGGCCGAGGCGCACGCCCGCGACATCCTCGCGCTGGAGATCAACGGCCACATGCCCAAGGGAGTCCTGATCGCCGAGAAGGCTCCGATCGCCCAGGAGTACTACGCCGGCGTGATCTACGACGGCGTGCGCAAGCTGCCCACGTTCGTGTTCAGCGACATGGGCGGGATCGACATCGAGGAGGTGGCCGAGACCCACCCAGACCACATCGGGCGCGGCCACTTCTCCACGATCCTGCCGAGCATGGACTTCATCGCCAAGGACGTGATCGCGCAGGTGGGGATCACCGGCTCGGACCTCAACAAGCTCACGCCGATCCTGTCCAAGCTCGCGAAGCTGTTCGTGAAGTACGACATGACGCTGGCCGAGATCAACCCCCTGGCCAAGCTCGAGGACGGCTCGTTCGTGGCGGTGGACGCGCACATGGACATGGAGAACGAGGGCCGCCCGCGGCAGAAGGCGGTGCTCAAGGAGCTGGGCATCGGCGACGAGGAGACGCGCGAGGCGCGCGAGCCCACCGAGTTCGAGATCAAGGGCGAGCAGATCGACTCCGTGGACCACCGCGGCGTGGCCGGCAACGTGACCGAGTTCGACGGCAACATCGGCCTGGTGATCGGGGCGGGGGGCGGCTCGCTCACGCTCTTCGACGCCGTCCGCAGCCACGGCGGCAAGCCCGCCAACTACTGCGAGATCGGCGGCAACCCCAGCGTCTCGAAGGCCAAGAACCTCGCCAAGCTCGTGCTCGAGAAGCCGGGCGTGGAGAAGATCGCGGTGATGATGTCGATCGTCTCGAACACACGCGTGGACATCGTTGCGCGCGGCGTGATCGCCGCCTGCCTCGAGCTGGGCCACGACCCGGCCGAGAAGATCGCCGTCTTCCGCATCCCGGGCGCTTGGGAGGAGGAGGGCTTCAAGATCCTCGAGCACTACGGGGTGGAGTACTTCGACCGCACGGTCTCCCTGCACGACGCCGCCAAGCGCGCCGTGGAGAAGATCTCGGGGGCCGCGGCATGAACCACCTGATCGACCAGGACACCACCTTCATCGTGCAGGGCATCACCGGCCGCGAGGCGGTCAACCTAACCCGCGAGTGCCTCGACTACGGCTCGAAGATCGTGGGCGGCGTCACGCCGGGCCGCAAGGGCCGCGAGGTGCACGGCGTGCCGGTGTTCGACTCCGTGGCCCAGCTCACCGAGTCGATCGGCAGCGTGCCGGACGGCTCCGTCGTGACCGTCCCGCCCGCCTTCACCCGCGACGCCGTCTTCGAGGCCATCGAATCGGGTGTGAAGTTGATTGTCATCGTCACCGAGCGCATCCCGCGCTACGACGTGGCCCAGATGGTCGAGTTGGCCAACCTGCGCGGCGCGCGCATCATCGGCCCCAACTGCCTCGGGATCATCCGCCCCGGCGTGGCCAAGATGGGCGGCATCGGCGGCCCGGCCAAGGACGCCCAGAAGGCCTACCAGCCGGGATCGATCGGGGTGATGTCGCGCAGCGGCGGCATGACGACCGAGATCTCCTCCACGCTCACGGCCGCCGGCCTGGGCGTGTCCACCGCCGTGTCGATCGGCGGCGACGCGATCATCGGCTCCACCTACGCCGAGCTGATGCCGCTGTTCGAGGCCGACGACCAGACCGAGGGCATCGTGATCTACACCGAGCCCGGCGGCCGGATGGAGGCCGAGCTGGCCGCGTGGGTGACCGAGAACGAGTCGCGGCTGCCGATCGTGGCGTTCATGGCGGGCCGCTTCATGGACGAGATGCCGGGCATGAGCTTCGGGCACGCCGGCACGATCGTGGAGGGCAAGGCCGACACGGCCACGGAGAAGATCGCGCGCCTCGAGGCCGCCGGGATCACCGTGGCCGAGGAGATCGCGCAGATCCCGGACCTGATGAAGGAGAAGCTCGGGAAGGTGGCCGCCTGATGGCCGGCGTGTTCATCGACGTGGAGATCGACGACTCGATCCGCGGCGACGAGGAGCTGGCCAGGAAGCTCGAGGAGGCGTGCCCGGTCGACATCTTCGCCGCCGGCGAGGGGGGAGTCGAGGTGGTCGAGGCGAACCTCGACGAGTGCATCCTCTGCGAGCTCTGCGTGAAGACCGCGCCCCCCGGAACCCTGCGCGTGCGCAAGCTCTACGACGGCACGGCGCTGGAGCGCTAGCCGCGTGACGGCTCCGGGACCGACCGGCGCCGAGGACGGGCTGAGCGCCGACGAGGGCGGGCTGGGCGCCTCCGAGAAGCGCAACGTGCGCGAGGCGCTCGAGCACCTCGAGCGCACCGAGGCGCGGCACCTGCCCGTGCTGCTCGACCGGGTGCGCCGCGGGATGGACCTGCCCGAGGGCTCGCGGGTGCTGGAGATCGGGGCGGCGCAGGGCACCTACCTCGTGGCTCTCGCCCGCCAGGGCTTCAAGCCCTCCGGCGTGGAGCCGTGGGAGCCGGCGCTCGAGACGGCCAAGGAGCTGGCCAAGCACACCGGCGTGGACACCGACATCCACCTGGGCAGCGGCGAGTCGCTGCCGTTCGAGGACGACACCTTCCAGTTCGCGCTCGCGATCTCGGTGATGGAGCACGTGGACGACCCGCTCCAGGTCTGCACCGAGGTGGCGCGGGTGCTCAAGCCGGGCGGCGGCTTCTACTTCTACACGGGCAGCCGCCTGTATCCGCGGCAGGTGGAGATCAAGCGCTTCCCGCTCTTCCCGTGGTATCCCACGCGGCTCCAGCGCAAGATCATGTGGTGGGCAGCCGAGAACCGCCCCCACCTCGTGGGCCACACCACGCGCCCGGCGATGCACTGGTTCACGCCCTGGGGCACCCGACGGATGCTGCGCGACGCCGGCTTCTCCAAGATCTACGAGCGCTGGGAGCTGGCCGAGCCGGACGAGGTCAAGACGACCAAGGCGAGGGTCGGGATGAAGCTGCTGCAGCGCTACCGCGCAGCGCAGGCGGCGGCCGCCTTCCTCGACGGCGCGATCGCCTTTCTTGCGGTCAAGTAGCGCGCGGCAGCGCGCCGGTCTCCTCGTAGTAGCCGAACAGCCGCCTGGCCCAGGCGTGCAGGTCCATGTTGCGCTCGAGCCAGTCGCGCGCCTGCGCGGCGGCCGCGGCGGCCTCGGCCGGGTCGCGGGCCAGCATCGCCTCGATCCCGTCGGCCAGCGCGGCGGGGTCGAGCGGCACGAGCCGGACGGCGTCGAGGTCCTCGCCCACGTAGCGCTGCCCGGGGATGTCGGAGGCCACGGCCGCGGTGCCGCAGGCCAGCGCCTCCATCAGCGCCAGCGGCATGCCCTCGGCGCGGCTCGGGCTGATGAACAGGTCCGCTGCCCCGTACATGTCCTGGATCCGCTCGCCGGGCACCAGGCGCCGGATCGGCCCGGGGCCGTCCTCCGCGCGCACCGAGCCGGCCACGATGTCGGTGTGGCCGCGCTCCTCGAGGAGCCGGACGGCCTCCTCGTAGAGATCGCCGCCCTTGAGGTGCCAGTCGCGGCCCATGTGGACCAGCACCCGCGCGTGGCGCGGGAGGCCGAGCCGGTCGCGCGCGGCGTCGCGCTCGCCGGGGCCGGGCGGCCGGAAGCCGTCGAGGTCGATCGCGTTCGGGAAGAACTCCACCTTGGAGGCGGGCGCCAGGCGGCGGCGCACGTCGCGCGCGAGGTCCGGCGCCACGCAGAAGATCTTCTCCACCCCGCGGCTGAGCAGGCCGAAGCGCACGGCGTTGCGCAGCCACGGGTAGGGCCCGCGGGTGACCTTGGTGTGCACGTGCCAGTAGTGCTTCACGTTCGGGTGGCGGCGGGCTGCGCGGGCGGCCTCGATCGCCAGCAGGCTGAAGTGAACGTGCAGGATCGTGGGGCCGTCGTACTCGGCCAGCAGCGGCTCGATCCCGCCGAAGGGCACGAACCGGCACGCGATCCCGGCGTCCTCCAGCTCGCGCACCCAGCCGCGGCCCTCGGCCACGTCGAGGAACACAGCCTCCGACCGCATCCCGCGCGCAAGCCCCTCCCCCAGCGCCGCCCGCAGGAGCGGCACGAACGAGCCGCCGAACTCCGAGTGGTAGTTGGAGACGTGGAGCAGGCGCACGGGCGGCAATCATGGCGACCGGCCCGGCGGACGCCGGGCTGCCGTCCGCGGCCGCCTCGACCATCCTGGCGTGGCTGAGCCAGGCTCACGCCCGCCGGTCCGCGTCGAGGGCGCGGCTCGGAGCACGCTGCTCGCGTTCCTGACGCAGATGGCCACCGCGGGGTTCACCGCGATCCTCACGGTCTACCTCCTGCGCGCGCTGGGGCCGCGCGAGTTCGGCCTCTTCTCGCTCGCCGCCTCCATCGGCGCGCTCCTGATGCTCCCGTCGGACTTCGGGATCACCGGCTCCACGGCGCGCTTCATCGCCGAGCGCTTCGGAGACCCGCGCGCGGTGGCCGCGCTCATGTCCGACGCGCTGCGGCTCAAGCTGATCGTGAGCGGCGTGGTGAGCCTCGCGCTGCTCGTGGCCGCGAGCCCGGTGGCCCACGCCTACGGCGAGCCGAGCCTCACCTGGCCGATCCGCTGGATGGCGATCGCCGTGCTGTTCCAGTCGCTCGTGGCCTTCTACCGGTACGCGTTCCTGGCGATGCGCGACGCGTCGGTGGGCCTGCGGATCGTGGTGGGCGAGGCGGCGATGGAGACGGGCGCGAGCATCCTGCTGGTCGTGATCGCGGGCGGCGCGGCCGGCGCGGCCGCTGGCCGTACCGTGGGCTACGCGTTCGGCGCGTTCCTGGCGATCGGCCTCACGCTGCGGCGGCTCGGGGCGGCGGCGTTCGCGCGCTCGAGCCGGCTGAGCGACGCCCGGCGGCGGCTGGCGCGCTACGCCGGGGCGCTGTTCGCGATCGACCTCGCGTTCTCGGCCAGCGTGCAGACGGCGCCGCTGATGATCGGCGGCTTCCTCGGCGTGCGCGAGGTCGGCCTGTTCCAGGCGCCCACGCGCCTGATCGTGCTGCTCCAGTACCCCGGCGTGGCACTGGCCAACGGGATCTCGCCGCGCATGGCGCGCTCCGAGGACCACGAGCCGGAGGTCGGCCTGTTCACCACCGCGATGCGCTATCTGCTGATCATCCAGGCCCTCACGGTGATCCCGATCGTGGTGTGGGCCGAGCCGATCGTGCACCTGGTGCTCGGGCCGGGGTACGACCGCTCTGCCGACATCCTCCGGATCCTTGGACCCTACATCTTCACCTCGGGGCTGGCGGGACCGCTCGCGGGCGCCCTGAACTACCTCGGCGAGGCGCGGCGACGGGTGCCGATCGGGATCGCCGACCTGGTGCTCAGCGCCACTCTCACGGCGGCGGGCCTGGCCACGATCGGGTTGAACGGGGCGGCGTGGACCGCCGACGTGGTGAGCGCCGCGTACGTGGCGGTGCACATATGGCTGCTGCGCAGGATGGTGTCGCTGCCGCTGCGGCCGCTGCTTCTCACCGCTGTCCGGGCGCTGCTCGCCGGCGCTGCGATGGCCGCCGTGCTGTTCGCGTTCGGCACGCACCACCTGGCCGTGTGGGAGTGGATCGCCGGCGGGCTCGGCGGGTTCGCGGCGTTCGCGGCGGTGATCCTGCTGAGCCGCGAGGTGAGCATCGCGGAGCTGCGGGCTCTGCCCAGCGTGGTGTTCGCGCGCGGCGCGGCGCCCGAAAACGGCAACGGCGCGGGTTAAGGCGACGATCCATCGGCCGGATTGGCAGCACCGTCCTGCCTAATGCGGCTCCTGGCCCGATTAGACAGGACAGTGGCGAGATTCACCCCCTTACCCAGCCGCCGTTGACGTCGGCCGGCTACGGCGCGGGGTCGGTCGGCGGCGCTTCGCCCAGCGGCTCGTCCGCCAGCTTCTCGTACTCGGCCACGGCCAGCTCGTAGTCGTCGTGGCGGCCGATGTCGAGCCAGAGGCCGTCGTACGGGTAGGCGCCCACGGGCTTCTCGTCACCCAGCAGGGAGAGCACCACGTCGGGGATGTCCGTCCGCCCGCTGCCGGCCACATACGCGCAGGCGGCCGGGTCCACGATGTAGATCCCCATGCTCACCACGTGGCGCTGCTCGGGCTTCTCCTCCCAGCCGGTCACCTGGTTGGTGGCGCCCAGCTGGCCGCCGAGGTGGAGCACGCCGTAGTCGGAGCGCACCGAGCGGTGGTGCGTGGCGATCGTCATGGCGTTGCCGGCTTCGCGGTGCACGTCGTAGAGCTGCCGGTAGTCGAGCGTGGTGAGGATGTCGCCGTTCATCACGAGGAAGGGCGCCTGCTCGTCGCGCAGGTCGGCCAGCACCCCGGCGGTGCCGCGTGGCTCCTCCTCGCGCAGGTACTCGATCTCCACGCCGAACCGCGAGCCGTCGCCGAACACAGCCTCGATCAGATGGGCGAGATAGCCGACGGAGAACTTGAGCTGCGTGAAGCCGCGCTTGGCCAGCTGCCGGACCACGACCTCGAGGATCGAGTGGTTGCCGAGCGGCATCAGCGGCTTGGGCAGGACCGTGGTGAACGGCGCGAGCCGCGTGCCCCGGCCGCCGGCGAGGATCACCGCGGTGTCGCCCCCCGTGGCCGCCACTAGATGACGTAGTGCTCGGTGCGGTAGCGGGTGCGGCTGCGCTCCACCCACTCGATCGTGCGCTCCAGGCCCTCGCGCAGGCTCACCTGGGGCTTCCATCCCATCAGCTCGCCCGCCAGCGCCGGCGAGCTGATCAGGCGCATGACCTCGCTGGCCTCGGGGCGCACGCGCGCGGGGTCGGTCTCCACGTTCAGCTCCTTGCCCAGCAGCTCGGCGACCGTGTCCACGATCTCCCGGACCGACACGTCGTGGTTGGTGCCGAGCTGGATCGTGCGGCCGATCGTGGCGGCGGCGCCGGCGGCCCGCACGAAGCCGTCGACGGTGTCCGTCACGTACGTGAGGTCGCGGCGCGGGTCGAGCGATCCGAGCTTGAGAGTGTCGCCCTCGAGGGCCTGGCTGATGATCGTGGGGATGACCGCGCGGGCCGACTGGTGGGCGCCGTACGTGTTGAACGGGCGCAGGACGGTGGCGGGCACCTCGAACGCGCGGTGGTAGGAGTCGATCAGCTTGTCGGCGCCGACCTTGCTGGCCGCGTAGGGCGATTGCGGCTCGATCGGGTGCTCCTCGGTGATCGGCACCTGGCGCGCGGTGCCGTAGACCTCGCTGGTGGATGTGTGGACCAGCCGGCGCACCCCGGCCCGCATGGCGGCCTGGGCCACGTTGAACGTGCCGAGCACGTTGGTCTCGAAGAAGTCGCGCGGGTTGACGTAGGAGTACGGGATCGCGATCTGTGCGCCGAGGTGCAGGACCACCTCGGTGCCCGCCACGGCGTTCTCCACGGACTCGAAGTCGCGCAGGTCGCCGAGCACCACCTCCACGTCCTTGACCGCGGCGGGGTCGAACCAGTCCAAGGTGCCGCGCTCGTTGCGCGAGTTGTAGCGGACGAGCGCCTTGACCTTCGCTCCGTCGCGGACCAGCCGCTCGACGAGATGGCCGCCGATGAAGCCACCGGCACCGGTGACCAGAACGGAGGAGCCCGAGAGGCTCTCGACGCCGGGGGTTCCCTCCATCCGCGTCTAGTCTACGGAGGGTGCCGGACTGGAAAGTTCCCCTCGCCGACGTCCGGCTGCGGGCCGAGGAGATCGAGGCCGCCACCGCCGCCTACCGCTCCGGCTGGCTCAGCATGGGGCCGCGGACCGAGGAGCTGGAGCGCGCGTTCGAGGCCTACACGGGGGCGCCGCACGCGCTGGCCGCCGCCAACGGCACGGCCGCGCTCCACCTGATCACCGCCGGGCTCGGGCTGGGCCCCGGCGACGAGGTGATCGTGCCGTCGCTGACCTTCGTGGCCACGGTCAACTCGATCGCCTACACGGGCGCGCGGCCGGTGTTCGCGGAGATCGCGGGGCTCACCGAGCCGTGGCTGTCGGCCGCCGCCGCCGAGGCCGCGATCACGCCGCGCACCAGGGCGATCATGAGCATGACCTATGGCGGGCACCCGGGCGAGGTCGAGGCGCTGCGCGCGCTGGCCGAGGACCGCGGCATCGCGCTGCTGGAGGACGCCGCGCACGGGGCCGGCTCGCGGCTCGACGGCCGCCACCTGGGCACGATCGGCGTCGCCGGCGCGTTCAGCTTCTTCTCGAACAAGAACATCGGGGTGGGCGAGGGCGGGATGGTGGTGGCCGCGGATGCGGAGCTGGCCGAGCGGATGCGGCTGCTGCGCTCGCACGGGATGACCACCTTGACCTGGGACCGCCACCGCGGGCACGCGTCGGGCTACGACGTGGTGGCGCTCGGGTTCAACTATCGGATCGACGAGCCGCGTGCCGCTCTCGTCGCCGCGCGGCTGCAGCGCCTCGACGAGGAGAACCGGGCGCGCGGGGTTCTGGACGGGCGCTACCGCCGGGCGATCGCCGAGCTGCCGGCGATGGAGGCCGCGCTCGCACCGGTGGCCGGAGCCGAGCTGGCGCACCACCTGTTCTGCGTCGTGCTCGACGAGGGCGTCGACCGCGAGGCGCTGCGTGCCGCCATGGCCGAGCGCGGGGTCCAGACGAGCGTGCACTATCCCCCGGTCCACCGCTTCTCGATCTACGCGGACAGCGCGGCGGGGCTGCCGCTCACGGATGCCTACGGCTCGCGCGCCGTCACGCTGCCGATGTTCGCCCACATGACCGAGTCCCAGCAGGACCTGGTGCTGGAGGCGCTGGCGGAAGCCGTGGGTCAGGCCAGCAGCTCGCCCAGCTCGGCCCGCATGTAGCCCTGGTCCTCGACGACGCCCCAATCCTCGGCGGCGAGCCGCGCGACTCTTTCTTCCACTGTCCTGGGTTGATGGGCCATTAGCCCACTAAGTCAGGACGGTGGAGAGATTCGCCCCCCTCCGGGCCCGCTTGCTCCCCGGCCGCCGTTGAAGTTCAGTCGACGGCGCGCCAGCTAAAGGGCTGCCGCCGCAGCGTCGAATACCCTCGAAGAACGGTTCAATAGCGAGGAGAGACCCGCATGGCCGGCAAGCCGAAGTCAGCTGAGATGCACCCGGGACCCGGGTTCCGCATCCGGGAGAAGATCGATCGCCCGCGTCCGGAGACGATCGCCGCGCTCGGCGCGTTCGACACGCCCGCGATCTCCGACCTCATGAACCGGCTCTACGCCATGACTCCGGCGATCAGGAACCTGACCGACGAGCACCTCAGGCTGCTCGGCCCGGCCACCACGGTCAAGTGCTACCCGGGTGACAACCTGATGGTCCACAAGGCGCTCGACATCGCCGACCCCGGCGACGTGATCGTGGTGGACACGAGCGGCCAGCAGAACACCGCCGTGCTCGGCGACCTCGTATCGACCAAGGCCCGCCACCGCGGCGTGGCCGGCTTCCTCGTGGACGGCCTCGTGCGCGACATCGCCGGCATCCGCTCGCTGGGCGACTTCCCCGTCTACGCCCGGGCGGTCACGCCGATCGGCCCGCTGCACCGCGGCCCCGGTGAGATCAACTTCCCGGTCTCGGCCGGCGGCATCGTGGTTCAGCCCGGCGACGTGATCGTGGGCGACTCGAACGGCGTGGTCGTGGTGCCGCGCGACATCGCCGAGGAGATGGTCAACCGGCTCACCGCCCAGAAGGCCGCCGAGTCCGACTACACGGCCGCCGTCGCGCGCGGGGAGTTCTCGAACTCGTGGGTGGACCAGACGCTCTCGGACGCGGGCGTGCCGAAGGTGAACGGCAACAACGGCCACTCCGCGGCCAAGCCGCCCGAGCCCAAGCCGGCCGACCGCGTCTAGCGGGTTGCCCGAGCGCCCGCCCGCCGTCCTCCTGGGCGGCGAGACCATCGCCGTGTCCGCCGCTCGCAGCCTGTCCGCGGCCGGCGTGGAGGTGTGGGCGCTGGGCGATGCGACCGACCCCGTCCAGCGCTCGCGCCACTGCCACCGGTTCGTGGAGGTCGGCGCCAAGAAGGGCCTCCAGGAGCGCTACATGGCCTGGCTCGAGAACGAGGGCCCGCGCGGCGCCGTGATCATCCCGTGCGACGACGACGGCGTGGAGCTCGTCGCGCGCGGGCGCGAGCGGCTGCAAGAGCTCGGGTACCTGCCGGTCGAGGCCAACGACGACGCGCTGCTCGCGATGCTCGACAAGGAGCGCACCTACGCGCTCTGCGCCGAGATCGGCGTGCCGTGCCCGCGCACCGCCACCGTCTCCACGCGCGAGGAGGCCGAGCGGGCCGCTGCGCAATTCGACTACCCCTGCGCGCTCAAGCCGCGCGAGTCGCACGTGTTCGCGGCTCACTTCGGGATCCTGGCCAAGGCCGTGGTTGTCGAGTCGCCGGAGGAGCTGGTGGCCGAGTTCGAGCGCACCGCCGCGCTGGGCGTGTCGATGCTGGTCACCGAGATCGTGCCCGGCGGCGACGACCAGCTCTGCTCGTACTACTCGTACCTCGACGAGCACGGCGAGCCCCTCTACCACCTCACGAAGAAGAAGGTGCGCCAGTACCCGCCCGAGTTCGGGCTCGGCTGCTACCAGCTGACCACCTGGGACCCGGAGGTGGCGGCGATGGGGCTGCGCTTCTTCCAGGGCGCGAAGATGCGCGGGATCGCCAACGTGGAGTTCAAGCGCGACTCGCGCGACGGCACCCTGCGGCTGATCGAGAGCAACGTGCGCCTGACCGCCGCCAACGAGCAGGTGCGCCTGGCCGGGCTCGACATCGCGCTGCTGGCCTACAGCCGCCTCACCGGCACGCCCGGACCGCCGCTGCGCTCCTACAAGCTCGGCGTGCCGCTCTGGCACCCGATCGAGGACGTGAAGGCGATGCTCCTCTACCGCCGCCGCGGCGAGTGGACGCTCGGCTCGTGGCTGCGCAGCCTGCGCCGGCGCCAGCGCTTCGCGATGTTCAGGCTCGACGACCCGATGCCCACCGTGCACAGCTTCTCGGTCAAGCTCCGCCGCCGCACCGGGCGGCTCGGCGCTCAGTCCGGGTCGGACCCCGCCAGCTCCACAACCGCCTCGGCCACCTCCGCGGTGGATGGCGCCGACGACTCGTCGCGCCCCGCGGTCAGGTCGTAGGTCACAACCCCCCGCTCCGCGCACGCGGCCACCGCGCCCTCCACGCCGAGCGCGGCAGCGTCCTCGCCGAGGTGGCGAAGCATCATCGCGCCGGCGAGGATCGCGGCGAACGGGTTGGCCACCCCGCGGCCGGCCCTCCTTGGAGCGGAGCCGTGCACGGTCTCGAACACCGCGCACCCCTCCCCCAGGTTCGCGTTCGGCGCTATGCCCGGCCCGCCCGCCAGCCCGGCGGCCAGGTCGGAGAGCAGGTCGCCGTACATCACCGGCGCGAGCAGCACGTCGAAACGCCGCGGATCGCGCGCCAGCTCGCCGCAAACGGTGTCCACGAGCAT
Source organism: Thermoleophilaceae bacterium (assembly GCA_034663685.1). Lineage (GTDB taxonomy): Bacteria > Actinomycetota > Thermoleophilia > Solirubrobacterales > Thermoleophilaceae > AC-37. Next base: position 6,778 of record JAXDJC010000066.1, on the reverse strand, counting down.
GTCGTCGCATTCGAGCCCGGCGGCCTCGGCCTCCTCACGAGCAACGCGGAGGAACACGCCGTCGGTGGCGCGCATGACGGTGGCCTTGTGGGCGATGGTGGCGCGCTCGCGCCCCGCCGCGACGGCCCAGGCGCACGCGGTCCTCATCGCCCGCCGTGCCTCCGAGGCCGAGATTGGCTTGAGAGAGAGCCCCGTGTCCTCCGGCAGGTCGGCCCCGGCCAGCCGCATGACCTCCCGCGCCCCCTCCGAGCCCGGCTCCCACTCGATCCCCGCGTACAGGTCCTCGGAGTTCATCCGCGCCACGACCACGTCGACGCCCCCGAAGCGCACCGGCCGGATGCTCGCGTGCAGCCCCAGCTCGCGCCGCAGCGCGATGTTGAGCGACCGCGCCCCCGCGACCGGCGTCGAGGTGGGCCCCTTGAGGGCCACGCCGTTCGCTCGGATCGAGTCTGCGGCGCCGGCCGCGTCGCGCTCGTCCCACTCGATCTCCACCCCCGTGGCGTCCAGCACCGAGCGCGCGGCCGCGATCACCTCGGGCCCGACGCCGTCGCCGGGTATGAGCGTTATCCGGTGCGCCGGGCTCAGCCGACGAGCTCGATCACGCCGCGCTGCGCCAGGCGGCGGATGGCCGCGTCGGCGGCCTCGGCGCCGCCCGCCACCTCGGCGAGCTGCTCGAGGCTGCGGCTGCCGTCGATCGCGTGCACCAGGTCCCACTCCACCTGGCTCAGCACGACCGGGGTCTCCTCCCACACGTGGGCGTGGAGGACCTCCTGGCCGTCACGGCTGCGCTGGCGGGCCACCACGTCGAGGCGGCGTGCCAGCACCGGTACGAGCCGCGGCGTGTGCCCGTTCGAGGAGGCCAGCAGCTCGAGCGTGCGGCGCTGCCGCGGCTCGGTCGACGGGTCCTCGCCCAGCGGGTCGGAGTTGAAGTCGTTCATCTTCAGGTACAGGTTGGTGGCGTTGGCCGCGAACCGGCGCAGGTGCCACGTGGCCGAGCCGGCGAACATGACCACGTCGCCGGGCTTGTCGTCGATCCGGATCTCAGGCGCGTCCGCCAGCACGACCTCGGGGCGCTGGTGCGGCTCGAGGCTGGCCAGCAGCTGCGGGCTCACGTTGTACGGGTTGACCGACACGTCGGTGTGCGGGTAGAGCACGAGGTAGGAGTCGTCCGGGATGTCGATCGAGAGGCCGACCGACACCTGCGAGGCGAAGCGGTCCTTGTGGGCCACGGGGAAGTCGGGCGCGTCCGAGTCGTAGGCCTTGATGTGGCGCTCCGAGAGCGTCATGCCCGGCCGGTCGAGGCCGGCCACGGCGGCCACCGAGTCGAACAGCTCGCCCGGGAAATCCGTGTCCTCCGGGAACTCGAACAGGGCCTGCTCCTTGGCCCCGCCGATCGCCTTGCCCTCCACGTGCTGCTCGCGGAAGCGGCGCTGCGTGAAGTCCTTGAGGTGGGCGAGGAACTCGGGGTCGATGCCGCCGGGGATGTGGACCCAGCCCGTCCGGGCATAGCGGGCGGCGTGATCGGCGGGATCGAAGTTGAAGATCTTCATGGAGGGTCTAGTCCTTGGGTCTGGTGAGGAGCCTGTTCAATATCGGCACGGCCACACGTGTGGCTTGAGCCGTGTCGGCCACGTGGTAATGATGGCTCAGGCCCGGGGCGCCGTTGACCTCGAGCACCACGCCGCCCGAATCCGCCAGCGGCCGCCCGAGATCCCGCGCGATCACATCGAGGCCGGCCAGGCGCAGGCCCACGAGCCCGGCCGCACGGCGCGCCTCGTCGCGCAGCCCGTCGCCGATCGGCGAGCGCACCGTCTCGTTGTCCTCGAGCCGGTTCTCGTTGGTCACATGCTTGACGGTGACGGTTGCGCCGGACGGCGGGACCGTGCCCAGCCCGTCGCCGCGCGCCTCCAGGGCGAACAGGCAGTCGTGGTCCACCCGCAGCGGCCACAGGCCGGCGTGCCCGCGCGCGTCGAGCCGGCGCCGGTTCTCCGCGGCGATCAGCTGCGCGATCGTGGAGCGGCCGTCCCCCTCGACCGTGGGCGAGCGCCGCCGCACCACGTCGATCACCTCGCCCTCGAGCACGAGGATCCGGTGCAGGTCGCCCTCCACCTGGCGCTCGATCAGGATCTCGGGGCTGTAGCGGGAAGCGTTCAGGACCGCCCGCGTGAGCTGGTCCGGCGTGCGCACGTTGCCGGCCAGCCCCCAGCCGCCCCCCGAGCCGCTGCCCGGCTTGACCACACATGCGCCGCCGGCCCGCTCCAGGAACTCGAGCCCGGCGCGCAGGTCGCGGTAGCCGAACGCGCGGTGCTCTGGCACGGGGATGCCGGCCTCGGTCAGGAAGCGGTGCACGATGCCCTTGTGCGAGGCGAGCTCGAGCGTGACCTCGGCGTCGAGCTCCGTGCCCTGGCGCCTCACGCGCGTGCGCGCGCCGTCTCGCCTCATCTCGGCGAACTCCTCCGAGAGCTGCTCGTACTCGGCCCCCAGCTCGCGGCAGGCGTCCTCCCAGATCGCGCGGTACACGGCGTCGCGCGGCTCGCGCCCCTGAGCCTTCAGCTCCGCGGCCTCGCGCCGGCGCCGCCGCGCGTAGCCGATCCCGGTCGAGCGGGCCACGTCGAGTCGCGCGATCAGCCCGCGCTGGCGCCTTCCGGCGAGCCTGAGGGCCAGGCCGTTCACGCTAGACCGGCTCCTCCCGTCCGGCTCCGCGGATCCTCTGCACGAGCGGCCGGCCGTAGCGCCAGGCGAGGTAGGTCGTGGACCCGCCGGGGCTACGCGGGAACGCCTGGCAGCGCAGCAGCTCGCGCGTGGCGTCGGTCCACTGGCGCTTGTACTCGTCCTGCTGGCCGAGCAGCTCGTAGGAACGCAGGCCCGCCTCGAAGGCGCGCCTGATGCCCGCGTAGGTGAGGAGCTGGCCGGGGCCGAGGCTGCGGTAGTCCACGTCGAATCCGCCCTTGGGCACGTACAGCGCCCCGCCGTCCTCGAAAGCGAGGTCGAACGCCACCCTGCGGTCCTCCACGCAGAGGAAGGCGAGCCTGAGCCAGCCGCGCTCAGCCGCCCAGTGCGCCACCCGGCGGTAGAAGCGCTCGATCTCCGGGATCGAGTTGATGGCGCTCCCCTGCTCGCCCTTCCAGCCCGACGCCTCGAGCCTGAAGCCGTCGCTGAGCAGCTCGTCGAGCTCCGCGGAACCGGCCTCGAAGCGCACGCTTCCCCCCGCCTCCTCAAGGCGCCTCCAGCGCCTACCGATGTCCTTACGGAACTTCCTGTCGCGCCCTGCCATGAACTCGTCGAAGGATCCCTCCAGCGCCACGTACGGCGAACGCGCGATCGTGCGCACGATCGTGCGGTACCCCGCGTCCGCGGCGGCGGCGCTCAGCTGCGCCAGCCCGGGCGCCCGCGGGTCGAGGCACCAGAGGTCGGCGCGGCGCCCCGCGTGCTCGATCAGCCCGCGCGCGATCGCGCCGGCCGCCCGTTCGTCCTCCACCACCGGCCCGTACAGCGGCGTGTGCCAGTTGGCGGCGGAGATCAGAGTGCCGAGGCGCGACTCCAGCGGCAGCACGCCGGCGAGCCGTCCCTCACGCCGCGCCACCAGGTACGCGGGCTCGCCCCTGCAGAACGCCTCCAGCCAGGGCTCGATCCAGCCCGGGCGCAGGAACAGCGCCGCGCCCGTGCGGTCGGCGAGCGCATCCCAGTCGGCGCGGATCGCGTCGGCTGAGCCGATCAGCTCGACCGTCTCGCTCTGCGGGGCGGCTTCAGCCAAGGCTGGGCGAGGTTAGCGTTGCGCCGGGCCGGAACCGCCACGGCACCACTCGGCTCCGGCATCTCGCCGGTCGAGGTGGACCCGGTCCGCGACCCGCGCTGGGACTCGTTCGTGCGCCGCCACCGAAGCGCCGGCGCCTACCACCTTGGTGCCTGGGCCGAGGTGCTCCACTCCGCCTACGGCTACCGCCCGGCCTACCTGGCGCTGGAGGCGCCGGACCGCACGATCCTCGGCGGGCTGCCGCTGATGTGCACGCGCGGGCCGCTCACGGGACGCCGCATGCGCACCCTTCCGGTGCTACCGCCGGCGGGCCCGCTGGCCGACTCCGACGAGCACATGCGCGCGCTGCTCGAGGCCGCCTGCCGGCTCACGGACTCGATGGGTGCCCGGGTGTGGACCGCCCACGCGCGGCAGGGTGGCCTGGAGGCGGTGGCGCCCGAGCTGCGCGCCATGCCCAAGAACCCCACCTTCGTGCTCCCGCTCGACCGCGAGCCCGACGAGATCAGGCGCGGCTGGAAGAAGAGCTCGAGCAACATCTTCCGCAGCGTGAGGAAGGCGGAGAAGGCCGGCGTGACCGTGCGCGAGGCCACGAGCAGGGCCGACGTGCGCGCCTTCTACATGCTCTACGCGCGCACGATGCGCCGCCGGCGCGTGCTGCCGCGCCCCTTCCGTCAGATCGCCGCGGCCCACGAGCTGCTGCCGGACGGCGTCTTCCAGATGCACCTGGCCGAGCACGACGGGCGGATCGTGGCCGGCTCCATGTGGCACTCGTTCGGCGGCACGCTCGACCTGCTCTACAACGGGAGCGACGAGCGCCATCTCGACGCCCGCCCCAATCATGCCCTGTACTGGCACGCCCTCCGCTGGGCCGCCGAGACCGGCCACGCGGAGCTCGACTTCGGCCCCGCCAAGCCCGGCTCGGGCCTCGCCGACTTCAAGCAGCAGTGGGGCGCCGAGCCGCTCCCCGAGTTCCGCTACGACTACGTGCCGGGCGAGCGCACCGGCCGCGGCGGGTCCGGCGCCGGACCGGCCGGCGCGGCCGAGGGCCGCGAGAGCACGAGCCTGCTGGCGCGCGCGATCGAGCGCGCGCCGCTGCACCTCCTCGCGATGGCCGGCCTGATCGGCTACCGGCTCTAGCCGGAGCGAGCTAAGCGCGCTGCAGCTGGCGCTGGATCACGGCGCCCACGAGCTTGACCACGGCGGAGTCGCCGGCCACGTTCACGTGCCCGTGGTCGTAGGCGTCGACCCAGTGCCCCAGCCGCCCGTCCCTGGCCAGCTCGTTGAAGTGCGTACGCGGGATCGAGACCTCCACGCGCGCGTCTCCGGCCGGGTCCTTGGAGACCTTCGGGCCCGGCACCTCCACACGCCAGACGGGCGCGTCGTGGCCGCGGGCCCGCAGCTCGAGGCGGATCACCACCTTGAGGTTCTTCAGGGCCGGCACCTCGTCGCCGAAGCTCTTGACCGCCTGCTCGATCAGCACGCGGGTGTCGGCGGAGCTCATGCGGCGGAGCCTAGCCGCCGGCCGCTGCCGCCGCGTGCGCGTCGGCCGGGCTGCGGCGCATCAGGAGCGCGAACGGGATTGCCAGGAGCGTGGAGAGGGCAGCCACCCGGAAGGCGGCGCCGAACGCGTCGCGCACGGTATCCGGCGAGACGAGCGAGTGGGCCTCGAACACGGCCACCAGCAGGGCGACGCCGATCGCGAAGCCGAGCTGCCGCGACATGTTCACGATGCCCGACCCGAGCCCGAGCTCCTGCCCGGACACCGAGCCCATCGCACCCACGTTGATGGCCGGGAACGCCGCCCCCATTCCCGCACCCGTGAGAATCAGCGCTCCGAGCACCTGGAGGTAGTGCGGGTGCGCGGGCGCGGCGCTGAGCCAGACGAGGCCTCCGCTCATGCACAGCAGCGCCGGCACGCCGAGCTGCCGCGGCTGCAACCGGTCCGCGAAGCGGCCGGCGATCGGCGCCACGATCAGCCCGAGGAGGGCCACGGGGGCAATCGCGAACGCGGCCTTCAGCTGGGAGTAGTGCCACAGGTTCTGGAACATCATCACCAGCATGAAGAGCTGACCCATCACGCCCACGCCGAAGAGAAGGAACGCGGTGTTGGCGCCCATGAACTGGCGGTTGCGCACCAGCCCGAGGGTGAGCATCGGGAAGCGCCCGTAGCGCTGCGAGACCGCGAACCCGGCCGCCAGCACCGCCGACGCCGCGAACAGGCCCACGATCTTGGCGGAGCCCCAGCCCGAGCCGTTGCCCTCCACGAGCGCGTAGGTGAGGCAGAAGACCGCCGCGCCGATCAGGACCATCCCGATCGCGTCCACCTTCCTGCCGGCGGTGAGGTCGTAGGTCTCCGGCATCACGCGCGTGGCCATCACGATCCCGGCGATCCCGATCGGCACGTTCACCAGGAAGATCCAGTGCCAGTTGGCGTACTCGAGCAGCACGCCGCCGAGCGGCGGCCCGATCGTGGCGGCGGCGTTGGCGATCACGGCCAGCAGGGCGATCCCCAGGCCGCGCTGCTCCGGCGGGAAGATCAGCGTGGTGAGGGCGAGCGCGAGCGGGGCGAGCACGCCGGCTCCGAGGCCCTGGATGAGGCGGAATGCAATCAGCTGGTCGATCGACCCGGCGATCCCGCACAGCAGCGAGCCGAGCGTGAAGAGGCCGAGCCCGATGAGGAAGAACCGCTTGCGGCCGAACTGGTCGGCCAGCCGCCCCATCGAGATGAGCACCACCGCGAACACGAGGTTGTAGGCGTTCAGCACCCATGAGACCGTGCTCACGCCCGCGTGGAGCTCGCGCTGGAGCGTCGGCAGCGCGATGTTCACGATCGTCACGTCGATCAGGGCCATGAACAGGCCCGTCATCGCCACCGCGAAGATCGGCCACTTGCGGCGGTAGAGCTCCTCGACGGGCGGGTTTGTGCGCTCAGCCCGCGGTGAGGACGAGCTTCTTGCTGGCCTTGCTCTCGAGGACGGCATTGCCGGGGAAAGTAGCGACTGCGGAGTAGCCGCCGGCCGTGGC
>JAXDJC010000278.1:0-3536 GCA_034663685.1 Thermoleophilaceae bacterium | reverse complement strand
AGGCAGGCGTCCGGCGTGGTCGCGCGCATACGACAGGCCCTGGGAGCGGTACCGATCCGCCTGCCTTGCCTCGTTGTCGGGAGAGGTGATCGGCCCGATGCAGTCCGTGCGGAACGAGCCCAGATCGCGCCCGTGGTAGGCCGCTGCGCAATTGGCCCCTGCAACCGTGAGACCGTCGTTTGTGGAGATCAGCACCGGTTGTCCGAACGCGCTCCAGTTGCGGGCGGTCCAGGGCGCCACGACGACGACGGTCGCGAGGAAGCCGGCGCCGATCAGGGCGAGCCTCCGGCGCCACCGATCCGCCCGCCAGGCGACCGGCAGTGTCAGCAGCGGGACGAGCAGCAGCGCCTCCGCGCGAGTGAGCGCACACAGCCCGACCCCGAGTCCCAGTACGACTGCGCGCCGGACGGTCGGCTGGTCGAGCGTTCGGTAGGCGGCGATCAACACGAACGCGATCAGCAGCCCGTAGAGCGTCTCGCTCATGAGCGCGCCGTCGGCGCCGATCAGCAGCGGATGGAACGCCGCGATCAAGGCGGCGACGAGGCCCGTTGCGGCGCCCGCGACTCTGCGTCCCAGTACCCCGACTGCAGCGATCGTCCCCGCGCCGAGGAGGCAGCCGAGCGAGCGCTGCGCCTCGTCGCCGGTGATCCCGAGCTTCGTCGCGGCCGCGAGCACGAACGTGTAGAGCGGAGGGTGGCCGGCGGTGGCGACTGAGTTGCCCTTGAACGCGAGCTCGGCTGGATTCACGTAGCCGTGTCCTCCCGCCAGGAAGCGCGCCACCTCGTGGAAGAAGTAGCCATCCGTGAAGATCCCGGTGGGAGGCGCCACGGCCAGGACGTGGATCACTCGCACAGCCACGCCGGCCGCGACAATCGCCGCAAGCGTTGCACGGAAATTCTGCGTCCTCCTGCCCCCCGTCACGGACGCGATCGTAGATGGGGCGCCGGAGCCGCGGCTCGAGCGCCTCAGTCGTCCGTGACCGCCACGTTGACCGTCGAGCAGCGCCCGCAGCGAACGCGGACCTTCTTCGTCATCTGGATCGCGTGCATCGACTCGGCGAGGACGTTGCCGCACGTGACGCACACGTAGTCGTCCGGCCCGTTGCCGCGGAACGCGGGCCGCTCGGCGTCCTCCTGGATCGCAGTTCCGCCGTCGAACGGCACCTCGCCCTCGCGTATCTCTCGCATCGCGATCCGCGCCATGGTTGCCTCAGAGCTGGGAGAGCTTCCCGGTGAAGTCCTTGATCAGCGCGTCGAGCACGCCGACCACGACTCCCTCGCCCATCGAAGCGGCCTTGCCGGTGATCTGCGCGTTGGTGTGGATCGTCCCGCCGCCGTCCTCGAGCTGGAACGTGACCGTCGCGTTCGCGTGCCCCTGGCCGCCCGCCTCGCTGGACTTGACGGCCAGCACCGCACGGTGGGCGCCGGCGTCCTTCTCGACCACCTCCACGGTGCCGCTGAACGTCATCGACATCGCGCCCATCTTCACCTTGATCTCGGCCTTGACCGAGTCGGGGCTCGTAGCCTCGGTCACGCTGCCTCCCTGCACGCACGGCACCACGCGCTCGAGGTCGAGGACGGTGGCGAAGCTGTCGTCGATCGGCCGCGCCGTGGTGAAGGGGTGGTCCAGCTCTACTGCCATGTGCGCTCCTGATCCGGGGACAGCGAGTCTATGGATCGCCTAGGCTCCGCAGGCGTGTCGACCGGGGCATTCACGTACCGGCTCGGGCCCGGCGACGGCACCCTGTCGCTGCGCACCAAGCGGACCGGCGCGGCGGCCAAGGCGGGGCACAACCTGCTGATCGAGGTCACCTCGTGGGAGGCGACGATCGAGCTCGGCGAGCGGACGAGCATCGTCCTCGAGGCCGACGGCGGATCGCTGCGCGTTCGCGAGGGCACGGGCGGCATGCAGGCGCTCCAGGACGAGGACAGGGAGAACATCCGCCAGACGATCGACGACGAGGTGCTCATGGGGGAGAAGGTCAGCTTCCGGTCGACCGAGGTGGGGCCCGCGGAAGGCGCCGCCGGGTTCGCCGTGCAGGGCGAGCTGACGCTGCTCGGTGCCACCCGGCCGCTCTCCTTCTACCTGGCGATCGCCGGCGACGGCGGTCTCCGGGCGGCCACCGTCGTCAAGCAGAGCGATTGGGGCATGAAGCCGTACACCGGTCTCTTCGGGGCGCTCAAGGTCGTCGACGAGGTCGAGGTCGAGATCGAGGCGACGCTGCCGGCGCCTCAGTCGCTGTAGACGGCCTGCGCGTCGAGGCCGCCCTCGACCCCCGGCGGCAGCGCGCCGGTTCCGTGCGCGTAGAGGGCCACGTCCTCGACGGTCTTGACCTGGGTGGGGTCGCTCCCGTCGCCCGTGACCCACGCCCCGTTCGACCACGTGAGGCTCTCCGGCGGGGCGCCCAGGGCCATGCCCGCGAGCAGCTGGGCCTTGTCGCGGATCCTGTCCGTCGCGCGGGCGATCGCCGCCGGGGTGCCGTCGGACGGGCTCACGTTGAAGCCGTGGCCGACGCCGAACCGGTCGGTGTCGGCGGGCACGACCTTGACGTCCAGCGCCGGGACACCGAGCGCGTCGGCGACCAGCTGTGCGTACTGGGGTTCCTTGCCGTCCCGCTCGGAGGTGAGGCTGAGCACCATCTTCCCGGTGGGGTGGACGCGCAGAAAAACCGCTCGATAGGCCTCGTTCGCCACTACTGACTCTCCTCATCGTCGGGGTCGGCCGGGGATGCGAGGCGCCGGCGCTCCAGGTGGACGCTCAGCGCGTTGTGCTCTTCGAGGTCGCAGAAGGCCGGCTGAGGGCCGCCCTGGGGATGCGCGGGGGCGGCCGGGCGGCCGCATCCCGGGTAGATGCAGATCTTCGGGCCCTCACCCACCGTCATCGGTCACCCATCCCTCCGTGGTGTTGCCCTTGCTCGGCCCGTGCCCGCTCGGCATCGCGACCGAGCTGCCCGGCACCGGCGTGGCGCTGGCCCAGGACTCCGGCTCCTCGGCGGCGTCCGGCGGCGGCGGCGTCGCGGCCGCCGACGCGGACGGGGCGAGCGACGGCGCGCCGATCGCGTCGACCACCTCGCCGAGGGCGCGGAAGCTGTGACCGCTGACGAGGGCGTCGCAGTGCGGCAGTGCGGCCACCATGCCGCCGGCGCGCACTGAGAAGGCGCTCGCGCCGACCCGCGGGTTGACCCACACGATCCGGTGGGCGAGGCGCGCGAGGCGCTCCATCTCGCGCCCCACGATCGCGGGATCGCCGCGCTCCCAGCCGTCGGAGAGGATCACGACCACCGCGCCGCGGGCCATGCCCCGGCGCCCGTGCCGGTCGTTGAAGGCCTTCAGCGCGTCGCCGATCCGGGTGCCGCTGGACCAGTCCGGCGCGGTCGCCGCCGCGCGCTGGATGGCGCGCTCGGGATGGCGCGACGACAGCGCGCGTGTGAGGCGCGTGAGGCGGGTGGCGAAGACGAACGTCTCGGCCTTCGGCCCGCTGCGGGCCGCGCAGGTGAGGAACTGGAGGTAGGCGCGCGCGTAGGGCTCCATCGAGCC
>JAXDJC010000267.1:0-2623 GCA_034663685.1 Thermoleophilaceae bacterium | reverse complement strand
ACCGCTTCGCGCTCATGCCGTGGATCCCGGCGACCCAGGACGGCGTGAAGAAGACGGCGATCGAGCCGAACCGCTCGAAGAAGCGGTCGCCCCGCTCGAGCGCGGACTGGCGCATCCGGTAGAGCGGCCCCGGCGCCGTGAGCACCGCGCGGCCGGCCCGGAGCCCGACGAGCCACCCGATCACGCCGCCGGTGGTGGCTCCCATCCAGCCCACCACCACGGCCTCGAAGATGTCGATGTGGTGGTGCGCCGCGAGGATCCCCGCCGCCACCAGCGCCGCCTCGCCGGGCCCGGGGAGCCCCGCCCAGCTCGCGAGCGCCGCCACCGCCAGCCCGAGGTAGTCCCCGGCGGGGCCGTGGAGGTGGTGGCGCAGGTGGACGGCGGCGAGCACCGCCGGATCGGTGGGGAGTTGGGCGAACAGCACCCCTCGATGGTGCCCGATTCGGAGGACGGGCAGTCCGGGGCGCCCGGGCCACAGCCGGGGGAGTCAGGTCGCCGATGCCGCGGCCCGCAGACGGACGAACGTGTACGTGCCGTCCTCGGACTCGATGCCGAGCGAGGCCGGGGCGCCGTCCTGCTCGCGGACCCATACTCGCCGCGGCCCGTCCACGAAGTGCCACAGCACGGCCGGGTAGCGCCGCCCGCGGCCGCCGACGCCGATCGCGATCTGGTCGTCGTGGCGCTCGAACGTGATGCCGTCGAGCGGCAGCAGCTCGACCTCGGTGCCGTCCACGTCCTCGCCGGTCACCTCGACCGAGGCCTCGAACTGCTCGCCGTGCTCGATGCGGCGGTTGAGGTCGTCGAAGTAGCGCGACCACTCGGACGGGTCGAGCACGCGCGCCTCGGTCCCTTGATCCGCACCTGGCTGCCGCATCGGTGGGGGCGATAGGCCGGTGCCGCGTGCGAGCAAGGCGCCCGCGCGCGCTGGACCCGCGTTCCGCGGACGAACGATCGATTCCACGGGCCGAGGCGGCCGCGCCGGCCCGCGAACGCCGACCACTACCTGGTGAGGCTGCCCATCCCGCCCTCCACGCTCCTGAGCGTGATCGCCACCCAGAACGAGATCGTCGCGCGCGGCCTGCCGCTCGGCGATGTCGTCGGGCTCGTGTGCGCGAGGGCGGCCGAGCTCACCTCTGCCTCCGGCGCCTCGCTCGAGATGGCCGAGGACGGTCGCCCGGATGCCAGGTGCGGCTCCGCCTCGTCGCCGGACGTCGTCACTGCGCCGCTCGTCCACCGCTCCCGGCGCGTGGGCGCGCTGAAGGTCTTCTCGCCACGCAGGCAGCGCCTCGCCGCCGACCCGGCGGAGGTGCTGGGCCTCCTGTGCGAGGTGGTCGCGGCGCACATGGAGCAGGCGGAGCAGCACGAGACGCTCGAGCGCGCGGCCCGCCGCGACCAGCTCACGGGGCTCGGCAACGGCGCGTACTACGACCAGCGCCTCGCGCGCGAGGTGCTGGCGGCCGTCGGCGCCGGCAGGCACCTGTCGCTCTGCCTGCTCGAGCTGGACGGCGACGCCGACGGCGACGACGGGCTGTGCGCCCTCGCCCGGATCCTCCAGGGCCTCCGCGAGAGCGACGACGCCTTCCGGATCGGCGAGCGCGAGTTCGCCGTGCTGCTGCCGGGCACCTCGCTGCTCGGCGGGCGCGTGGTGGCCGAGCGCCTCGCCGACAGGGTCGCCGGCATCGGGCACGGGCAGCTGTCGGCGCGCTACGGGGTGGCTGCGATGACGGATCCCGACCCGCGGCGCCTGCACACGGCGGCCGCGCAGCTGATCGGGCCGGCCGGCGCTCTTCCCGCGGCCGTCTGAGCGCCGCTCAGGGAACCAGCTCGAACCAGACCTGCGTACCGCCGTCGCGGAGCTCGTCCACGCCCCAGCGGCTGCTGATCTGCTCGACCAGGAACAGCCCCATGCCGCCCGGCACGGTCACGTCGAGGTCCTGGACCGCCGGGGTCGACTCGCCGCCCGGGTCGGTGACCGAGATGCGCAGGAGCGACGGGTCGCTCGCCACGTGCAGGTCCACGACGCCCGTCTCGTCCACGCCTCCGTGGAGCACGGCGTTCGTGACGAGCTCGCTCGTCAGCAGGAGCGCGTCGTGGAGGGTGTCCGCCGGCGTCGCGTCGCCCACGAGCCGCTCGACGATGTCGCGTGCCGTGCCGCATGCCGCGGGGCCGCCGGGGATGCGCGTGTCGAGGGCGGTCGTGTGCGGGTTCGGGGCAGTCCAGTACATCTTCCGCGACGGTACGCCTCGGGCCGCCCGCTTTCGTCGTCCGGGCGGGCGAAATCGCGTCCGCCGCTCGGATGATCGCGCCGCGGCGATCCGTCGTCCTTCCGGATGACGTAGGGTCGCGGCCATGGCCGACCAGCGAGCGCTCGACATCGTCGTGTTCGGCGCCACCGGGTTCACCGGCAAGCTGGTGGCCGGGTACCTCGCCGAGCACGCCCCGGACGGGGTGAAGGTGGGCCTCGCGGGGCGGTCCGAGGAGCGGCTCCAAGCGGTGCGCGCGGGACTCGGCCCGCGGGCCGCCGAGTGGCCTCTCGTGGTGGCCGACTCCTCCGACGCGGCGTCTCTCGAGCGGCTGGCGGGCGCTGCCCGCGTCGTGGTCACGACCGTCGGGCCGTACGCGC
>JAXDJC010000254.1:0-3789 GCA_034663685.1 Thermoleophilaceae bacterium | reverse complement strand
CCGTGGGCGCCGAGGCGGTGCCGTACGCGGGCAGCCACAAGTGCTGCGGGTTCCCGGTGGTCACGATGAACCGCGTCACGTCGCTGCGCCAGGCCGGCCGCCACATGGCCGACGCGCTCGACGCGGGCGCCGACTGCGTGGTCACGCCCTGCCCTCTCTGCCACCTCAACCTCGACCTCCAGCAGCCGGAGGCCGCGCCGTTCGTGGAGCGCGATCTCGGCATCCCGGTCCTCCACCTCCCCCAGCTCGTGGGCCTGGCCCTGGGCCTGGAGCCCAAGGAGCTGGGCATGCACCGTCACGTGGTCAAGACGGACGTGGTGCAGGAGAAGGTGGCGGAGCTGGCCGCGGTCTAGCCGGCCTCGTAGGCCAGCTCGCCGGCGACGTAGGTGCGGCTGACGGTCAGGCTCGTCGGCATCGTGCGGCGCGGGTCGCCCGAGAGCACCACGATGTCCGCGCGCTTGCCCGGCTCGATGCTGCCCGCCTCGTTCTCGACGCCGAGGGCCTTGGCCGAGCCGAGCGTGTAGGCGCGCAGGGCCGCCTCGGCCGTGATCGCCTCGTCCGGCTCCATGATGTGGCCGCGGCGGGTGCGGCGGGTCACGGCGGCCTCGATCGCGGCGAGCACGTCGTAGCCGGAGACCGGGTGGTCGGAGCTGCCGGCCAGCTCCACGCCGGCGTCCACCAGCGTGCGCATCGGGAGCACGATCGTGGGCTTGGGAGGCGGCGCGAGCGCCATGTAGTCGCCGACCATGTCGTAGATGAAGTGGGGCTGGACGACTCCGATGGCGCCGGTGCCGGCCACGCGCCGGGCGAGGTCGGGGCCGAGCAGGGTGAGGTGCTCGAGCCGCGGGCGGCCCGGGAGGTCGTCGAGCGCTCCGCCCGCGTGCTCCAGGGCGGTCACGGCAAGCTCGATCGCCTCATTCCCGATCGCGTGCTGGGCCACCTGCAGGCCCGACGCGGCCGCCGCGCGGATCGCGGCGTCGAGGCGGTCCTGATCCCAGAAGAGCACGCCGGCGTGCATAAGCCCGTCGGGGCCGCGCTCCATCTTCACGGAGCTTGCAGCCCGCAGCGAGGCGAGGCCCTCGCCGCCCACCGCGGCGCGCAGGGTGTTGGCGGCCGCCCGGGCCATCTCGGTCATCGACACGCAGATCGCGCAGCGCTCGGCCCCGTCCATGAACAGCTTGGCGGGGCCGATCGGGGCGGCGGCCGGGCCGCTGCCGGTGGGGGGCGCGTCGGCGCGCGGCTCGATGATGCTCGCGGCCGCGACTGGCATGCGGTGCACGATCACGGGCAGGCTTCCGGCCTCGGCCGCGCGCTCGTAGAGGCGCTCGAAGTCCGGCGGCACGGCGGCGTCGCCCACGCGCACGATGCCGTGGGCCAGCAGGTCGCGGCCGTGCGCCTCGCACTCGGCGATCCAGGCGTCCTCGGCGCCGTCGAGCAGCGAGTCGCGCGAGCGTGCCTCGGCGAGGAACATCGCGCCCTCGGACACCTCGCCGGTCAGGCGCCCGCGCCTGCGGATCAGGAAGCCGTTGGGGGGATCGGGCGAGTGGTCGTCCCAGCCCATCTCGGCAAGGCCGCGGCTGTTGAGGCAGGCGTCGTGGAAGCTGTAGGCGATCAGCACCAGCGGCCGGTCGCGGCACACCTCGTCGAGCTCGGCGGCCGTGGGGGCCCGCCGCTCGCGCAGCTTGATCGGGTCGTAGCCCTGGAAGCGAGCCCAGCCGTCGCCGCCGGGCAGGCCGCGCTCGACGATCTCCAGCAGCTGCGCGATCGGCGTTTCCGGCTCCAGGTGGAGGTCCGGGGAGCGCCGGTCGAAGGCAGCCATGCAGAAGTGGTGGTGGGCGTCGATGAACGCCGGGAGGATCAGCTCGTCGCCGAGCTCCACCACCTCGGCGCCCTCGCCCATCGCGGCACGCACCTCGTCAGGGCGGCCCACGATCTCGATGCGGCCGTCCCGAATGCCGACCCCGCCGGCCTCGGGCCGGGTCGGATCCATCGTCAGAACCCGGCCGAGCAGGGCAACCATGGCGCGACCTTACGGAATCGCGGCGTTACACCCACCCCATAACGCGAAAAACCCGCCACTCTCGTGACGGGTTCTCGCGGTGCGGCGTACCCCTACGCGCCCTGGGAAGCTATGAAAGTCTCCGGCCGGGGCCTCCCACCCGGCTAAGTAGATGGTTCCCAACCGGAGCCGATTGCACGTCCCCCTATGGGGATGAAACAGGGGTGATCTTTGCGTTAGGCGAAACGCGCCCCAGGGGGGAGGGAGGGGTGAGGGGATGGTTAGGGGGTACTCCCCCCTCCATCCCCCCTACGCGATACAGTTTCCGCATGGCTGCGCGGATCACGATCGCCTCGGCGCGCTTCGAGGACCTCGTGGCGATCGGCCTCGAGTCGCTCATCTCGGAGGACCCCAACCTCGAGCTGGTGGCCAGCGGGGTGGACCTCGAGCAGCTGGAGGGGGTCCTCGAGAAGCACAGGCCGTCGGTCGTGCTGATCAACTTCGGCTCCCTGCCCAACCCGGCCATGCTCTACCAGATCCACCAGTGGCAGGAGGACACGCGGATCGTGGTGCTCGCCAACCGGCCGACCGCCGCCGAGTGCAACCAGATGCTCTCGTTCGGCGCCACCGCCTGCATCTCGAAGGAGACGCAGGGCCGCGACATCATCAACGCGATCCACCTCGCCTCGCGTGGGATGCGCGTCCTGCCGCGCTCGACGTCGGCGCCCTCCGACCCCGCGGAGCGGTTCGACTACCTACCGGAGGCCGACATCCTCACCGCGCGCGAGGCCGAGGTCCTCCAGCTCCTTCAGGAGGGGATGACGAACGCGCAGATCGCGCTCGAGCTGTCGATCGGCCTCGAGACCGTGCGCACGCACGCGCGCAACATCTACCGCAAGCTCGGCATCAAGACGCGCCGCGACCTCGCGAACTTCGCGCGTCACCCCCGCCCGCTCCAAGTGGGTTAGCGGCCGAACAGGGCGCGCAGGCTGTCGATGAAGCCGCGGCCCTCGCCGCGCGGCCGGTTCGAGTGCCGACGGCTACCACGCTGATTCGGGCCGCCGCCGGCCAGCCGGCCGAGGACGCCGCCTCGCTGATTCTTCTTCTTGGCCATGCCAGCTGCCTACCCGGCGCGAGCGGCGCTCATGCGGGCGCTGCCGTAGAGGCCGCGCTCGGCCACCAGCTCCGCCAGCTGCACCGCATTTGTCGCGGCGCCCTTGCGCAGGTTGTCGCCGACGATCCACAGGTTGAGGCAGCGCTCGTGCGACGGGTCGCGCCGGATACGGCCGACCAGCACCTCGTCGCGCCCGGCGGCCTCGATGGCGAGCGGGTAGACGCCGTCGGCGGGGTCGTCGAGCACCGACAGGCCAGGCGCCGACGCGAGCAGCGACCGGCACTCCTCAGGCGACAGCGGGTCGCGCGTCTGCACGTTCACCGACTCCGAGTGCCCTGTGTACACAGGCACGCGCGTGCAGGTGACGGACACCCCGATCGAGGGCTGCGACAGGATCTTGCGCGTCTCGTTGACGAGCTTCAGCTCCTCGTCGGTGTAGTCGGACCCCTCGGGGAACGAGCCGGCCACCGGGAGCACGTTGAACGCGATCTGGTGCGGGTACACGGCGGCGACCGGCACCTCCTGCGCATCGAGCACTGCTGCCGTCTGGTCGTGCAGCTCCTCCACGGCGCGCTGGCCCGTGCCCGAGACCGACTGCATCGTCGTTATCACGAGCCGCTCGATGCCCGCCGCGTCCTGGATCGGCTTCAGGGCGACAACCATCTGCATCGTCGAG
>JAXDJC010000231.1:0-15527 GCA_034663685.1 Thermoleophilaceae bacterium | reverse complement strand
GCCGCACACCCCCCACCCGCGCGCGCGGCTCGAGGCCGTGGCAGAGCTCAACCGGCTCGGCATACCCACCGGCATCCTGATCGCGCCGCTCATGCCCGGCATCAACGACAGCCCCGAGCAGGTCGAGCGCATCATCGAGATAGCCACCGAGGCGGGCGCGGTCAGCATCGGCGGCATCGCGCTCCACCTCCGCGGGGAAGTGCGCGACGTGTTCATGGACTGGCTGCGCGCGTACCGGCCGGACCTGGTCGAGCGCTACGAGCAGCTCTACGCGCGCGGCGCCTACGTGCCCAAGCCGGAACAGGAGCGGATCCGCGGGCTGGTCAAGGCCGAGTCGCGCTTCACCCGCGAGCACATCGAGAAGGGCGAGCGCTGGGCCAGCACGTGGCGGGAGGCGACGGCGCGGGCGGTTGAGCCGGAGCGTGCGCCGGCGCCGGAGCAGCCGAGCCTGTTCTGAACCGCCGCGGAGCCGCGCAGCCGGGGCCCGACCGTACACTCGGCACGCGTGCGCATTTGGATCGACATGACCGCGCCCGCGCACGTGCTCGTATTCCGTCCGGTGATCGACCGGCTCCGCGACCGCGGGCACGAGGTGACCGTCACCGCGCGCGACTACGGCCAGACGCTCGGCCTGCTGGCGATGCACGGCATCGAGCACCGTAGCTTCGGCAGCCACGGTGGCGAGAGCCGGCTGCGCAAGGGCCTGGCGCTCGCCCAGCGCACGGGCGCGCTCACCCGGTTCGCCCGCCGGGAGCGCTTCGACCTCGCCCTGGCGCACGGCTCGAACGACCTCGCCATCGCCGCCGCGCTGCTGCGGATCCCGGCGGCCAACATGTTCGACTACGAGTTCGCGATCCAGCAGCACAACATCGGCTGCCGGCTCGCGCGCCGGGTGGTGGTCCCGGACCGCATCCCGGCAGAGCGCCTGAGGCGATTCGGCGTAGGGCCGCGCAAGCTCGTTCAGTACCCGGGGCTGAAGGAGGAGTACTACCTCGCCGACTTCACGCCCGACCGCGGCGTGCTCGACGCCCTCGGCGTGGACCCCGCGCGCGTGGTGATGGTCTTCCGCCCGCCGCCGGAGGTCTCGATGTACCACCGCGACAACCCGCTCTTCGCGGAGCTCCTCCAGCGCGTGGGCAACGACGAGGGCGTGCACGCAGTGGTGATCCCGCGGGTCGAGCAGCAGCGCGAGCAGGTGCTGGAGATGGGGCTGCCGTCGGTGATCGTGCCGGCCGGCGCGGTCGACGCCCAGAGCCTGATCGCGCTCGCCGACCTCGTGGTGTCGGCCGGCGGCACGATGAACCGCGAGGCGGTGGCGCTCGGCACTCCCGTCTACACGATCTTCCGCGGGACCCTCGGCGCGGTCGACGAGGCGCTGATCGCGGAGGGCCGCCTGCGCCCGCTCGACGACCCGGACTCGGTGGAGGTCAGGAAGAAGACCGGCGAGGAAGGCGGCGAGCGCCGCGACCCGAACTACCTTGTGGACATCTTCCTAGGCACACTCGACGGCACCACTCCCCTCGATGATTGACACCAAGGACACGATCCTCGCCCCAGGCCTGGCGCTGATGGTCGCGCTGCTGGCCACGCCGATCGCGGGCCGGCTCGCCTGGAAGATCAACGCGATCGACATGCCGCGGGCGCGCGGGCTCCACCAGATGCCCACGCCGCGGCTCGGCGGTCTGGCAATCCTCCTCGCGGTCGCCACGTCGAGCCTGGTCTTCCTCCCCCACGAGCGTCAGATGACCGGGATTCTGGTGGGCGCCACCGTGATCGCGATCGTCGGCGCGATCGACGACGGCAAGGAGCTCACGGCGGAGTTCAAGCTCGTGGGTCAGATCCTCGCGGCCGCGATACCCGTGGCCGCGGGCGTCCGGGTCGAGTCGATGACGCTGCCGTTCCTGGGCCACATCTCGCTCAGCCCGGCGCTGGCCTACGGGCTGACCATCCTCGGCCTCGTGATCCTCATGAACATCGTCAACTTCATCGACGGCGTGGACGGCCTCGCCGCCGGGGTCTGCACCATCGCGGCCGCCACGTTCGCCACGATCTCACTGTCGCTCGACCGCGAGGTCGCGGGCGTGCTGGCGCTGATCGTGGCCGCCGCCACCCTCGGCTACCTGCGCCACGGCTTCGCGCCCGCCTCGATCTTCCTCGGCGACTCGGGGTCCAACCTGCTCGGCTTCCTGCTGGGCACCATCGTCATCCAGGGAGCGCTGAAGACCAACGCCGTGGTGGCCCTCGTGTTCCCGCTCGTGGTCCTCGCGGTGCCGATCTTCGACACGGGCTACGTGATCGCCAAGCGGATCAAGTACAAGCGCCCGGTCTACAAGGCCGACAAGGCGCACCTCCATCACCGCTTCGCGCGCATCGGGTTCTCCGCGCGCCGCACGGCGCTCTACCTCTACGGCTGGACCCTCACGCTCGCGGCACTGGCCCTCGCCCTCCGGTTCGTGCCCTACTCGGACGACCACGGTCACTTCCACTGGAACTGGGTGGCCGTGCTCGCCGGCTTCGGGGTGCTCGCGGCCGCGGCGAGCGTGTACCTCGTGCTCGTGCTCGAGATCCTCAAGCTCAAGCGCTGGCGCGAGTTCCAGCTGCGCCGCGCGAGCGCGCTGGCGGGCGAGCCCATCCCCGCCGACGCCGAGGTGCGCGAGCAGGTGGAGCGCGAGCTCGAGACCGGCGAGTTCCCGGCCGTCCGCCACCTCGAGGCCGGGGAGTCCGCGCCGCCCGCCGGGCGGCGCCGGCGCTAACGCTCCTTCGGGGGCAGCTCGCGCAGCTGGTGCGCGGAGGTGAAGAAGCCGCGGTAGCCGAGCGTGGTGGCGAGCACGGCCGAGATGGCCACGCTGCCCATCAGCGTCCAGAGCAGGATCAGCTGGAGCCGCACGGCGTCGATCGGGTCGGCGCCGGCCAGCAGCATCCCCACCATCGTGCCCGGGAAGAACACCACGCCCGTGGTCTTGGTGGAGTCGATCAGCGGGATCATCCCGGAGCGCAGGCTGCGCGTGACCATGCCCCGCGCCGCCTCCGCCGCCGTGGCGCCCAGCGCCAGCGTGGCCTCGATCTGGAGGCGCGAGCTGCGCACCTCGTCGGCCAGCCGGTTGAGCGCCACCGCGGCCGCCGTCATCGCATTGCCGATGACCATCCCGCCGACCGGCACGAGGAACCGCGGCTTGGGGTCGAACACGCCGAGGATCAGCACGAGCGCGAGGGTGACGGCCGCCGCGGTGGCGAGCCCGAGCACGATCGGCGGTAGCGCGCCGGGCACCTCCCGCGCGCGGCGGCGCGCGGTCCACGAGCCGAAGCCGACCATGACCGCCAGCAGCAGCACCACCAGCCACAGGCTGTCCGAGTCGAAGATCGCCTGGATCACGTAGCCCACGGCCGTGAGCTGGAGGAACGAGCGCAGCACCGCCACTCCGAGGTCCTTCTCGAGGTCGGCCCTGCGCCAGTAGGAGACCGCGGCGGCCAGCCCCACCAGCACCAGCGACGCGGCCACCTCCAGCAGGGTCACGTTGATCCTCATCGCGCGATCCTCCCGGAGCGCAGCTCCACGATGCGGTCCGCCATCCGCTCGGCCTGCCCGCTCTCGTGTGTGACGAGCACCATCGAGAGGCCGGAGTGGTCGGCCAGCTCGGCCAGGGTCCGCTCCACGCCGCGCTTGGTGTAGTCGTCGAGCGCCGAGGTGGGCTCGTCGAGCAGCAGCACGTCGGGCTCGAGCGCCAGCGCGCGCGCCAGCATCACCCGCTGCTGCTCGCCCACCGAGAGCTGGTCGGCCTCGCGGTCCGCGTAGAGCCGAGTGAGCCCGGCGAGCTCCAGAGGCCGCTCGACCCCCACGGCGCGGCCGAACAGCCCCGGCCCGTAGCGGATGTTGTCGGCCACCGTGCCGGGCAGCGGTGCGGGGAGCTGCGGCACCATGCACGCGCGCCGGCGCAGCTCGCGCGGGTCGAGGCCGGTCACGTCCTCGCCCTTGAAGCGCACCGTGCCGTCGTCGGGGTCGGCGAGCCGGTTGAGCAGCCGCAGCAGGCTCGACTTGCCGGAGCCGGACGGGCCCAGCAGCGCCGTCACGCCCGGCCCGATGTCGAGGCTGAGGTCGCGCAGCACCGGCTCGCCTCCGCGCGAAGCGGTGACGCGGTCGAGCTCGAAGAGCGGTGGGCTCAGACCGTCTGGAGCAGCTGCGGGTAGAGCGGGTGGCGCTCGGCGAGAGCACGCGCCCGCTCGGCGAGATCAGCGCGCAGGTCGTCGCTCCAGGGCGACGTGAGCGCCTCGCCGATGATCCGGCCAACCTCGGTGAACTCCTCGTCCCCGAACCCGCGGGTGGCAAGCGCGGGGGTGCCCACGCGCAGGCCCGACGAGACGGCGGGCGGGCGCGGGTCGAACGGGACCGCATTGCGGTTGACCGTGATTCCGACCTCGTGCAGGCGGTCCTCGGCCTGCTGGCCGTCCAGCTCGGACTCGCGCAGGTCGGCGAGGATCAGGTGAACGTCGGTGCCGCCGGTGAGCACGTTCACGCCGGCGCCCAGCAACTGGTCGCCCACCCGCTGCGCCCCGGCGATCGTGCGCCGCTGGCGCTCGCGGAACAGCTCGGTGGACGCGATCCGCAACGCCACCGCCTTGGCCGCGATCACGTGCATGAGCGGTCCGCCCTGCTGGCCCGGGAACACGGCCGAGTTGATCTTCTTGGCGTGCTCCTCGCGGCACAGGATCATGCCGCTGCGCGGGCCGGCCAGCGTCTTGTGCACGGTGGTGGAGACCACGTCCGCGTACGGGATCGGGCTGGGATGCAGGCCCGCGGCCACC
This sequence comes from Thermoleophilaceae bacterium, assembly GCA_034663685.1. Taxonomy (GTDB): domain Bacteria; phylum Actinomycetota; class Thermoleophilia; order Solirubrobacterales; family Thermoleophilaceae; genus AC-37. Next base: position 10,727 of record JAXDJC010000231.1, on the reverse strand, counting down.
AGCCCGGCGAAGTGGGCCATGTCCACGAACAGATAGGCGCCCACCTCATCCGCGATCTGGCGGAACGCCGGGAAGTCGAGCTGGCGCGGGTATGCCGACCAGCCGGCCACGATCAGCTTGGGCCGGTGCTCGCGCGCGGCGCGCGCGACCTCGTCCATGTCGAGCCACGAGTCGCTCTCGCGGACCCCGTAGGTGCCGACGTCGTAGAGCTTGCCCGACACGTTGATCTTCATCCCGTGGCTGAGGTGGCCGCCGTGGTCGAGCTTCATGCCGAGGATGCGGTCACCCGGGTCGAGCAGCGCGTGGTAGACGGCGGTGTTGGCCTGGGCGCCCGCGTGCGGCTGCACGTTGGCGTGATCGGCCCCGAACAGCGCCTTTGCGCGCTCGATGGCGAGCGTCTCCGCCACGTCGACGAACTCGCAGCCGCCGTAGTACCGGCGCCCGGGGTAGCCCTCCGCGTACTTGTTGGTGAGAACCGAGCCCTGGCAGTCGAGCACCGCCTGGGGGACGAAGTTCTCGGAGGCGATCATCTCGAGGGTGGCGTCCTGGCGGCGGAGCTCGTCCTCGAGCACCTGCGCGATCTCAGGATCGACCTCGGCGACCGGCCTGGTCTGGAAGTCGGGCGGCAAATCCGTCATGCGATCACCGTACCAGCGGGCCCGGAAGCCGCCCGCTCGATCCGGGCCCGGAAGAGGCGGCGCCGGCGCTCCGAGGGGGGAAGCGCCGACGCCTGTGGGGAAGCTCTGTCAGACGGTGTCTATGACCTCGGCGAGCGCATCGACCACCGCCGGGTCGAACTGCGTGCCCGCCTTGGAGCAGACCTCGGCGAGCGCGTCGTCGGGATCCATCGCGTCGCGGTACGGGCGGTCTGCCGTCATCGCCGCGTAGGCGTCGCAGGCGCCGATGATCCGGCTGGCCAGGGGGATCCGCGCGCCCGCGATGCAGTCGGGGTAGCCGGCGCCGTCCCAGCGCTCGTGATGGAAGCGCACGACCGTGGCCACCGCCTCGAGCCCCGGGATCCCGGACAGGGTCTCCCCTCCCCACGCCGCGTGGCACTTGATCGTCTCGTACTCGTCCTGGTCCAGCGGCCCCGGCTTGTGGAGAACCGCGTCCGGCACCCGGATCTTGCCCACGTCGTGCAGGCGGGCGGCGAACTCGAGCTCCACGAGCGACGCCGGCTCCAGGCCCAGCAGCCGGCCCACGGCACACGCCAGCCGGACCACGTCCTCCGAGTGCTCGGCCGTGCGCCGGTCGCGCATGTCCATCGCGGCGGCCAGCGCCTGCACGTGCGCCTTCATCAGGTCGTCGAACTGCCTGGGCTGGCCGGAGTGCTCGAGTGCGGCGGCGGCCAGGTCGGCCAGCTCCGAGAGCAGCAGCAGCTCCTCCTCGCCGAACACGCGGCCGGCCTCGGCGCAGCCGGCCACCAGCGCGCCGTCGATCCGGCCGTTCCACTCGACCGGCACGGCCGCGCCGGCGCAGCCCACGCCGGAGGGCGCCACGAGCGGGTGCACCATCTCCGCGAAGTCGTCGGCGAGCAGCGGCGCGCCCGTGGCGAGCACCTGGCCCACGGCGCACTCCCCGATTGGGAAGCGGCAGCCGAGCGCATCCCACGAGAGCCCGTGGGCCGCGGCGGAGATGATGAGGCTGGGGTCGCGCCGGTCGCGCACGAAGATGCACGAGATCTCGACGCCGGCGATTCGGCAGATCTGCTTGGCGAGGCGCTCGAGCACCAGCGCCGCGTACCCGCTGTCGCGGGCAGGGGCCGCCAGGGTCGTCTTGACCTGGTCAAACCGTCGCTGTTGGCCTCGCCGTGGCATCGTCCCTTGCCTCACGAACGATCACCCCGATCGTCCGGGCGAAAACTCGAACAGTCGTCTAGGAACCCAGGACGGGTCCGCGCACCATGAGTTGTTTCCCTCTCCCTCTGCGACCCCACTAGCGCCGGTTGATACCCGGCGGCCTTCCCAGGGCTGGGCTCGCGTTTGATTAAGCACAATGTTTCCTCCCTGGAGGGTGCGAAAACTTGTTCGAGCGCAATTTCTCGCCCATGCGCGCCAGGGTTGGACGGCTGGCCGTGAGCCTCAGATCAGGTCGGCCAGGGCCGCGGCCGAGATCGCGCCCTCGCGCAGCACCGCGTAGGCCCGCTCGGCCTCGTACGCGGTGAGGTCCACGACCGTCGACGGCACCCCGGGCAACTCGCCGCCGTCGAGCACCGCCTGCACCCCCGCGCGGATCGCCGGGTCCACGTCCTGCACGCGGCACGGATCGGGACCGCCGCTCGGATTGGCGCTCGACTGAAGGATCGGCCGGCGCAGCGCGAGCAGCGGCTCGAGCTCCACGGCCACGCCCGGCAGCCGGATGCCGAGCCGCTCGGGGTCGGGCCCGCAGGCCAGCGGATAGAGCCGGCGCGGGTTGGGGACGATCGCCGTCACCGGCCCGGGAAGCAGGCGCGAGACGGCGTCGCGCGTGTGCAGGCCGAGACCCTCGAGCGCGGCCAGGGCGCGCTCCGGATCGAAGAACATCACCGCCGCGGGCCGGTCCTGCGCGCGGCCCTTGAGCTCGTAGAGGCGCCGCACGCCGGCGCTCGACTCCGCGTCCGCCGCGAGCCCGTAGACCGTGTCGGCGGGAAAGAGGCCGACGCCGTCCGCGATGAGGGCGGCTTCGAACCGCTCGACGTCCTCCGGCGTCAGCACGCCGCGCCAGTCGTCACGCGCTCGCGGCCGGCGAGGTCCAAGCGCGTCTCGGAGCCACCGAGCATTCCCCTCACTGCAGCCGCCTGCGCCGGCCCATGCTCCAGCGCGACACGGAGACCAGCCGGCGCCGACCCCACCAGCTCCCGGATCGCGTCCAGACCGTCGGCCCCGGACACCAGCGCCTCGCGCGGCTCGTAGCGCACGATCTCCGGCGCCAGCCCCGCCCACTCGTCCTCGCGGACGTATGGCAGGTTCGCCACCACCAGGTCGGCCCCGCGCGCCGGGTCCGGCAGCCCGCGCGCGTGCTCGATCGCGACGGCCAGCCCGAGCCGCGCCGCGTTCGCCCGCGCGACCTCCACCGCCGCGGGCGACGCATCGGACGCGCTCACGGTCAGGTCGGGCCGCTCCTGTGCGATCGCCAGCGCCACCGCACCCGATCCGGTGCCCACGTCGTGCACGCGCGCGCCGGCGGGCAGCTCCAGCGCCACCTCCACGAGCAGCTCGGTCTCGGGCCGCGGGATCAGCACGCGCGCGTCCACCGCCAGCTCGATGTACCGGAACCCGCGCCGCCCAAGGATGTAGGCCACCGGCTCGCGCCGGGCGCGGCGGCGCACCCGCTCCCCGATCACGCGCGCGGCGGCCGGGTCGATGCCCAACTCGGGGTCGATGTGCAGGCCCTCGCGCCCGATGCCGAGCGAGTCGGCGATCAGCAGCTCGGCGTCGAGGCGCGGGGTCTCGCAGCCGGCGGCGCCAAGGGCATCCGCCGCGGCCCCCACCGCCTCGCGCACGGTGCCGACCGCCGTGGCCACCGGCTCAGCCCTGGACGAGCGAGCCGGACTCGAGCTTGCGTCGCTTCTCGTCGGCCTCGAGCGCCGCGGTCAGCTCGTCGAGCTCGCCCCCGAGGATCGCCGGCAGGTTGCCGCGCGTCAGCTTCACGCGGTGGTCGGTCACGCGGTCCTGCGGGAAGTTGTAGGTGCGCACCTTCTCCGAGCGCTCGCCGCTGCCCACCTGCGACTTGCGCTCGGCCGACAGCTCCGCGTGCCGCGCCGCCAGCTCCTGGTCGTACAGCCGGGCGCGCAGCACACGCATCGCCTTCTCGCGATTCTGGAGCTGGGACTTCTCGTCCTGCATCGACACCACGAGGCCGGTCGGCTTGTGCGTGATCCGCACCGCCGAGTCCGTGGTGTTCACGGACTGGCCGCCCGGCCCCGAGGACCGGTACACGTCGATCTGCAGGTCGTTCGGGTCCACGCGAACGTCCACCTCCTCGGCCTCCGGGAGCACCGCGACCGTGGCGGTGGACGTGTGGATGCGGCCCTGGGACTCCGTCTCCGGAACGCGCTGCACGCGGTGCGTGCCGCCCTCGTACTTGAAGACGCTGTACGCGCCGCGGCCGCGGATCGCGAACGTGTACTCGCCGTCGGCGAGCGAGAGCGGCTCGGTCTTGAAGCCGCGCCGCTCGGCGTAGCGGCTGAGCATCCCGTACAGGTCGCCCGCGAACAGGCCCGCCTCCTCGCCGCCCGTGCCGGCGCGCACCTCCACGATCACGTCCTTCTCGTCGGCGGGGTCGGGCTCCACGAGCGCCAGCCGGATCTCCTCCTCCAGCTCGTGCAGGCGCGCCTCCGAGGTGCGCAGGAGGTCGCGCAGCTCCGGATCCTCGCCGTCCGCCAACAGCTCCCGGGCACCGGCCGCGTCGTCGGCCGCCCGGCGGTACTCGACCGCCAGCCGATGAGCCGGCTCAATCGCGCTGTACGCCCGCCCGACCTCGGCATAGCGCTCACGATCCCCGATCACCTCAGGGTCCGACATCTGCCCGGAGAGCTCCTCAAAACGGCTCTCGATCTGGCTTACGAGCTCATCAACCACGAGTCGAGGTTAGTTAGTGAGCCGGCTACGCCCCACAGCGGGTGCGGCGGTCGTTGCCACTCGGGGGGCTCCCTGAGCGAGCTTGCGAGCGTACCCCCGAGGGGCAATGCCGACGCACCCGCACAGCGCGGCCCCCGGTCAACGACGCATTAAGCGCCCCACGGCGCCCATCAGCTCGTCAGCCTGAGCATCAGGGCTATCGGGCCCCGACCCCTCGCCCACCAGGCAGTGACGGGCGTGCCCATCGAGCAGCCCGAGCGCGATCTTGTCGAGCGCCGCCTGCACGGCCGCGATCTGGGTGATCACGTCCACGCAGTAGCGATCCTCCTCGACCATCTTCGCCACCCCGCGCACCTGACCCTCCACGCGGCTGAGCCGCTGCTGGAGCTGGTCCTTGGTGGCCGTGTACCCGCGGGTGACCGGCTCGGCCGAGCTCACTGAGACACCAGGACGACGGTGCCGAACACGAACGCGATGGCCGCCACCACCGCCACGAGCTTGACCGGCGGCCCGCCGTGGATGCCTGTCTCGTGCACGGCGACGTGCCCCTTGCCCCGAGCTATCAGAGCCCGGTTGACCGGCACCGCGAACACGCCCGCGATCACGAGGGCGAACGCCAGGCTCCCCCAGAAGAGGATGTCGCCGAGGCCCGCGGTGAGAGCGCCCGGGATGACGAGGACGATCAGGTTGTCCACGACCTCCATCGTCGCGATGCTCAGGGTGTCCGAGGCGAAGGCGATCGGGGCCACGGCGGCGACAGTCAGGCCGGCGCGCAGCAGCGGAAGGCTCGTGAGGCTGTAGCCGAACACGAACGCGAGGGCGATCGCCAGCAGGATGGTGCCGAGGTTGGAGAACCCGAAGGCGGTGCCGATCGCCATGCCGGCGATCTCGCCGAGCGCGCACCCGGTGAGGCAGTGCAGCGTGGCGCTGATTGCCACGCCGGTCAGCTCCTTGCCGGAGCTCGGCATCTCGTGGTGATGGTCGTGGTCGTGCGGGTGCGCGGCGGCTTCCACGCTGTCCAACCTAGCATACCCCGGGGGGGTACCTGCCAGCTAGGCCACGACCTCCATGCCGACCCTCTCCTCCTCGGTCGCCTGCTCGGGGTTCTCCACCGCGAGCACGGCCTCGAGGGCGGCGATGGCCACCGCGAGCTGGGACAGGTCGGGCTCCCGCGTGGTGAGCTTCTGGAGCTGCATGCCGGGGGTCATCAGGATCTGCGCCCAGCGCTTGTCGCGCTTCTTGCCGAAGAGCTTGATCACCTCGAACGCGAGTCCGGCCACCAGCGGTATCCCGAGCACGCGCGAGGCGAGCAGGATCGGGAGCGCGGGCCGGCCGAGCGGCGCGAACACCACGATGGCCACGATCATCACGATCAGCAGGAAGCTCGTGCCGCAGCGCGGGTGCAGCCGCGAGAACCGCTTCGCGTTCTCCGGCGTGAGCGGCAGGCCCGACTCGTAGTTGGAGATCGTCTTGTGCTCGGCCCCGTGGTACTCGAACACGCGCTGGAGCTCGCGCATCCGCGAGATCGCCCAGAGGTAGCCGAGGAAGATCGAGATCCGGATCAGCTTCTCGACGACCACGAAGACGAACGAGTTCGGGAACGAGTCCTTGAAGACGCTCGCGATGCCCACGGGCAGCAGGAAGAACAGCCCGACCGCGAGCGCCAGCGAGAAGACGATCGTGCCGGCCCACATGCCCTTGCCGATCTCCTCGTCCTGCGCGGCGGCCTGCGCGTCGGCGGAGATGCCGAGCGCCTTGAAGCCGATCTTGAGGGACTCGCCGAGCGCGACCACTCCGCGGATGATCGGCAGCCGCAGCACCCGGTGGCGCTTGAGCGCCGAGACGAGTGGCTCGGAGATCACCTCGATCTCACCGTGCGCGCCCTCGCGCATGTCGCGCTCCTCGCCCTGCGCGAGCTGCTCGGCGGAGGGCTTTCGCACCGCCACGGCCCAGACCGAGACGCCGCGCATCATCACTCCCTCGAGCACCGCCTGGCCGCCGATCGGGGCGTCCTTGCGGGCCTGAAGTCCCTGCGCCGTATCGGCCGTCCGGCTCACAGTTCCACTCTATCGGCGGTTTCCTGGAGGTCCGTAAGGATCAGCAGCGAGCGCGCAGCTCGTTGTCTTCCTCGACCGTCTCGGGCACGACCATGGCCCGATCGACGATCGCGCGCAGGCGCTGGCAGTGCGGACCGGTGAACTTGACCTGCGTGAACTCGCCCGCCTTGAGGCTGTCCACGGTGCGCGTGTCGATGTGAGCGCCGTCCGCGATCAGGGTGACCGCGAGCGACTTGGCGTCGCCCTGGCCGGTGTTGGCGACGGTCACGGTGTAGAGCGCGGTCTTCTCGGTCGAGCCGGGCGCGAACCTGACCGATTGGACCACGAGGTTGGGCAGGGCGCCGTCCTGCACGCAGGTTCCGGACTCGCGCTCCTCGCGCCGGACGATCTTGCCCTTCGCGTCGAAGAAGCGGAACTGGACGACAGCGCTGTAGGTGACTCCCTGAGAGAGCCCCTTGATCGTCTGCGCGTAGGTGAAGTCGCTCACGCCCGCACGGCTCTTGCGCCAGGGCGCGAGGTCGGGCGAGGCGACCGGCTGGGCGTCCTGGGCCCCCGAGGTGTGCTGCATCAGCTGGAAGTGCATCGCCATGCGGGCCACGTTCTTGCCTCCGTGCATCCGGCCCTCGAATGTTGCGAGCCGCTGCTCCGGCGCCTTGCCCGTGCGGCAGTCCGCCACCTTGACGGCGGGCAGCACGGCATGGGCCGGCGACGCGAGGGCGCCGAGCAGTCCTGCGATGCCGAGCATGGGTGCGAGTCCGCGCTTTCGCATGGCGCTTCCTGGAACAGATCCGCTGCGCTCTAGTTGCGGTCGAGGACGCGCGTCAGGACGCGCTGCGGCCGCTGCGCGCCTGACGGCGCCGGAACCGCTCCACTCGGCCACCGGTGTCCACGAGCTTCTGCTTGCCCGTGTAGAACGGGTGGCAGGCCGAGCAGATCTCGACGTGGAGGTCCGGCTTGGTCGAGCGGGTGGTGAACTCGTTCCCGCAGGTGCAGCGGACGTGCGCCTCGACGTATTCGGGGTGGATGTCCGCCTTCATGTATTCGAGTGTAGAGGCGGCGACTACCTGCTGAAGAGCAGGCTCAGACGGCGGCGGACCCGGCGCCACCAGGCGCGGACGCCGCGGTCGCGGCGCTCGGGGTCGGGCTGCGCCACGCGCACGAGCGCCACCCAGTCGTCGAGCGGGAGCTGGCCCTCGATCAGGCGCGCCAGCGCCGAGGTGATGGGCGCCGATATCCCCGCCCGCTCGATCGCGCGCGCGAGGAGCGGAACCGTCTGGAGCGACTCGACGGCCTGGTTCAGGCGCTCGGGGATCTCGGACGCGGGCACGCCCTCCGCCAGCAGCTCGCCGGCGCTGCGGTTGCGCGAGGTGGGCGCCATCGCCGTGGCCACCAGGTCGCCCACGCCGGCGCGCCCGAGGAAGGTGCGGGCGCGGCCGCCGCGGGCCTCGGCCAGCGCGGCCACCTCGCCGAAGATGTCGGCCGCGGCCATCCCCGCCGCGTTCAGCCCGAGCGGCTCGGTCGCGCCCGCTGCGAGCGCGGCCGCGTTCTTTGCGGAGCCCGCCAGCTCCACGCCCACCGGGTCGGTCGAGACCTCGCACACCACGCCCGCGCGCCGGAACACCGCGGCCACGGTCTCGGCCAAGAGCGGCGGCTGCGACGCGCAGATCAGGCCCGCTCCGCCCTCCACCATCTCCTTCGCGTGCGCGGGGCCGCCCACGCACGCCACGCGCTCCGGGCCGAACGCGCGGTCCAGCACCTCGGTCGGCGGCGCGCCGTCCGGCGGCACGAGCCCCTTGGCGAGCGAGACCACGCCCGCCCGCTCGTTCACCCCCTGGCGCTCGAGCTCGGCGATCGCCTCGGCGATGCCCTTGGACGGCACCGCCACGAACACCAGGTCGGCGCGGTGGAACTGGTCGTCGCGCGCGCCGAGGGTGCGGATCTTGAGCAGGTCGGGCAGCACCACGCCCGGCAGGTAGCGCTCGTTCACGCGCGTGTCCGTCAGGCGCGCGGTCTGCTCCTCGGTCCGGCAGAGCAGCGTGGTGCGCACGTCCGCGCGCTCGAGCAGCAGCGCCACGGCGGTGCCGAACGAGCCGGCGCCGACCACGGAGGCGCGGCGCGCGTGATGTCTGGGACGGCGGGCGATGCGGGAACTATCCCGTGCCGCGCGGCGGGTTACGTCTGCTGGTAGTTGGGGCCGTCGCCGCCCTCCGGCGGCGTCAGGCGCCCGCCCTTGGCGGTGATCGCGCCGCACTGCACGCAGTTCGACGGCGTGATCTGGAGGTCCACCGTGGTGCCCTTCAGCTCCTCGCGGCCGTTCTGGAACTTCTCCAGCACATCGTCGGGCAGCTCGTAGACGTGCGCCGGGCACATGTTGCGCCACAGCACCGCCAGCTCGGCCGGCACCTGCTTCTGGATCTTGATGTGGTTGGGCGCGTCGTCGCGGGTGGCGTTGCCCGTGGCGAAGACGCTCGAGAGCTTGTCGAACGTGTACTTGCCGTCGGGCTTCGGGAACTTCTTGTCGCGGTTGCCGATGAACACCGGCACGCCCGCGTCGTCGTGCGTGTGGAAGTGCGCCGGCGGGAAGCGGCCGCCCGAGAGCTCGAGCATGTTGGCGAGGATGCCGCCGGCGAAGAAGCCGTTGGCGAAGACCTGGCGCATGTTGCGCGAGCGGTGCAGGTCCTCGTCGATGACGCTGCTCGCGACCTTCTCCTGATAGCTCGAGAGGTCGTTGGCGTCACCGCGGGCCTTCAACTGCTCGACGATCGCCTCGGCGGCGAACATGCCGGCGTGCATCGCGAGGTGCACGCCCTTGAGCTTGGGGATGTTGACCATCGACGCGCTGTCGCCGGCGATGCACATGCCGGGTGCCCAGAGCTGCTTGGGCATCGAGTAGTAGCCGCCCGACGGGATCGTCTTGGCGCCCCACGCCACGCGCTTGCCGCCCTCGAGGATCTTGCGCACGCGCGGGTGCAGCTTGAGCTCCTGGAGCGCGTCGTGGACCGAGAAGGTGGCGTCCTTGTAGTCGAGCCCCACGACCAGGCCCATCGACACCTTGTCCTCGCCCATCGGGTAGATGAAGCTGCCGCCGAACTCGCCGTACTTGGCGGGCAGGCGCAGCGGCCAGCCCATCGTGTGGATCACGCGGTCGAGCGGCTTGGTGACCTCCCACACCTCCTTCACGCCTAGCTCCCACTGAGCGGGCTCGTCGCCGGCGATGTCGAAGTAGCCGAGCGCGGCCCCGGCCAGATGGCCCTGGGTGCCCTCGGCCAGCACGGTGGCCTTGGCCACCAGGTCCGAGCCGGGCTCGAAGTTGCCGAGCTCCTGGCCGTCGCGGCCGCGGCCCTTGTCGCCGCTGCGCACGCCCCTCACGACCCCGTCCTCGACCAGCAGCTTGTAGGCCGAAGTCTCGGGCAGGACGTAGACGCCGGCCTCCTCCGCCTTCTGCCCGAGGAAGCGGCCGAGCTGTGCGACCGAGGTCACGTGGTTGCCGTGGTTGCGGAACGGCGGCGGCGTGGGCACCAGTGGGATTGCCAGCCGCTTGGTCATGAACAGGACCGTGTCCTTCTCGACAGTCCCGTAGGTCGGCCAGTCGGACTCGTCCATGTCCGGGAACAGCTTGCGCATGGCGGACGGGTCCATCATCGCCCCGGACATCAGATGCGACCCCGTGGTCTTGCCCTTCTCCACGAGCGCCACCGGCACCTCGCCGAGCGACTCGGCCAGCTGCGGCTCGTCCTCGAGGAGCTGCATCAGCCGGATCGCGCACGCGAGCCCGGCCGGCCCCCCGCCGACGATCACGACCCCGACCTCGATCCGCTCGTCCTCGGGGTCCGTCGGCGGGCCGACGAACTCCTCGGGCGGATTGACGCGCGGCAGGTAGTCGAGCGGGGTGACTGCCATCGGGTGTCCCTCAGCCGCCCTTGCGGGCCTTCACGGCCTCGGTGAGCTTCGGGAGGATCTTGTTCAGGTCGCCGACGATCCCGAGGTCGGAGAACTCGAAGATCGGCGCGTTCTGGTCCTTGTTGATCGCGACGATGTTCTCGGAGCTCTGCATGCCGACCTTGTGCTGGATCGCGCCGGAGATGCCCGCCGCGAGGTAGAGCTTGGGCGC
>JAXDJC010000291.1:0-3113 GCA_034663685.1 Thermoleophilaceae bacterium | reverse complement strand
GCGATAGAAGCCGCGCGCGCTCGATGTGGTTCGCTGTTCGCGGCCTGTTTCCGGATTGCGGAGAGTAATATCGGTGCCTGGAACAACGTCATGTGCCGCGTCGAGCACAGAGCCTTCAATACTGGCTCGAAACTGGCCGAACGCGGCGCCGGCGAACGCAATAACAGTAGCAATACTAAGGATAGGAATAGATAATTGCATAATCGGTCCTGCGCACGAGCGCGCTTTAATGATAATTTGCCTGGAAGGGCTCGGCAGGATGGATAGATGGATAAAGGGTGCGACTGCACAGATAACGGAACCGAAAGAGCGGAAGGCTGCACCTGTTTGTTATCGACCGCACCAGCGGTCCTTACATTTCTTCTTATACGTCGTGCATCTCTGCGTGGAAGAACACGGGACACTTCGGGAGCAGGCTGGTCTCCCCTACGGCGCTCTTGTGAGAAACTGCAAATGAAGTGATCACGGCTGTTCGGTTTTGGGGTTCCATACGTCACCCTCAGTTCGGTCAGGTAGTGAACGAGTTGACATCGCGAAACTGGCAGGTGTGGTGTCTGGGCACATAGTCGTCACCCTAAAGCGACCCTGGTGCCAAGCCAACAATCAGGTGCTGCAGTGAGTTCCTCGAAAAGTTACGAGACTGCGTTCCCGTCACGCAGAGGGTGTGCTGGCGTTCAGTGAGTTCGCACGTGTAATAAAGCGGTGACAGTGGGATTTCAAAATCGCCGGTCGCAAGTTGTTCATCCCGCGTTCTTCCGAAACGGAAAAAGCGACCCAAATTACACGCTGGAAAAAACGCTTGGAAACGCAGATTTTTAAACGGGTTATTTGGCGGTGAGGGTGGGATTCGAACCCACGGAACCCGTGAAGGTTCAACGGTTTTCGAGACCGCCCGATTCAACCGCTCTCGCACCTCACCGTGCCACCTATTAGGCTACCCCGAAACGCACCAAACTGCAAATCGCGCTACTTTCCCTCTTTACTCTCGTGGTACTCCATCTCCGTATTCAACGCCCACAAATTGCTCTTATCCACGCGCCCCTCAATAATGTTGTCCACCGCTGTCATTGCGGTCAGCATCGAGTGGTCCTGGTTGTTGTACTTATGCATCCCGTTCCGCCCCACCAAAAACAGATTCTCGAACTGGCTGACATAACTCTTCACTTCTTCAAACCGCTCATAAGCGCCAAAATACGCAGGATAAGTCTTCGGCACCCGAATCACGCAGGCATCCAGAACATCCGCCCGCTTGATCATCCCGATCTTCTCCATCTCGCGCGTCGCGAAATCGATCATCTCAGCATCGCTCTTCTTCCAGATCTCATCCGTCTCATAGCAGAAGTATTCCAGCCCTATCCAGATCTTATCCGGATCCCCCACCAGATACGGACTCCAGTTATTAAAGATCTGCATTCGCCCCACCACCACATCCGGCTCCTGGATATAAATCCAGTTATCCCGCAGTAGTTTCGCACCGGGCTCCGAGTCGTCGCGGATAGCCAGTTTCGTCAGCAGCACGCCCACGGTAATAAAATCGCGATACTGAAGGCCGTCGCTAACCTCCAGCACATTGGGTGGAACAGGCGCATCGAGGCAACGCATCAGTTCCTTAATCGGCATGGTGGAAAAGAAGTAATCCGCTTCAAACCGGGTGCGCTCGCCGGTTTCACCGTGGACTGCCTCGGCTGCAGTCACCCGAAAGCCATCCGTGAAGAGGATCTTCACATTCCAGCCCTTCGTGACCACACCACCCTTCGCCTTCACGTCTGCGGCGACGTATTCCCAGAGCTGGCCCGGACCGTACTTCGGATACAGGAATCTTTCAATCAGAGATGTTTCGGTGCTCTTTTGCGAAATGTCTCCCGCGACTTTGCCCGACCGTTTCTTGAGGAAATGCCGAATTGCCTTCGTAATCGAAAGGCCCTTCACCCTCTGCGCTCCCCATTCCGCGCTGATCTGATTGCACGGCACGCCCCACACTTTCTCGGTATACGATTTGAAGAAAGTCTGGTACAACTCCTTCCCAAAGCGATTAATAAAGAAATCTTCCAGCGACTTCTCCGGCTTTATCTGCGCAATCGTACTCTTTGCGTAACTCACTCCAATCCGGAAAGTTCGCGCGAGCCCAAGCTTTTGCAGCGTGTCCGCACTCAGCTGAATCGGATAGTCAAAAAACTGCCTCAGGAAGTAAATTCGCGATTTCCGACTCCGGATGAGCATTACCCTGTCGTCAGCCTTCGGATCCAACCCGCCGCCGTTTACCACCCGAACATCACGGCTCTGTTGCTGATAAGTAATCCGGAAAGCCTGGTCAGCAGGACCTTCCACCGGCATCGCTTCCATCCACCAGTTCATTACCCGGTCGGACTTCGAGAAAAACCTGTGTCCCCCGATATCGATGCGGTGTTCTTTGTACCGGACTGTGCGCGAGATGCCGCCGATCTCCTCGCTTTTCTCCAGTACCGTCGGCTGAATGTCGGTGCGCTTGAGAAGCTCGAAGGCGGCGGTAAGACCGGCCGGCCCGGCCCCAATAATCAGCGCCCTACGCTCACCCATTCAGACTATTTCTGCTGCGGCGGGACGAAATCCGGCGGCAGTTGCGCGCCTTCCCCGAAGAAATACTGTTCCATCTGCTGAATGATGAATTCCTGAGATTCCTGCGTGCCCAGATTCAGCCGATACTCGTTCATGAGCATCTTCATGTGCTCAACCCACATCTTCCAGGCTTCTTTCGAAACGTTGTCGTAGATTCTCTGGCCCAGCGGATGGCCTTCGAACGGGATGTCCTCCAGCCCTTCCATTTCCTTCTGGAACTTGACGCAGAAGACCTTGCGCGCACCAGCGGGAATCGGAGCGTTCTGATTCAGGTTAATTCCGGATCCACAGCCCATGCCGTCAGCATACCAAGTCCGCGACATAAACCTGCGGGTGCCCGGTCCGGTCGCTCGTGAACGTAATATGCCGCTCATCGGCCGAAAAAGCCGGGTGCGGATGCGTCCATTGCGGGCCATACACCGTATCCGCCGGCGTCTCCATCCAGCTGAGATTTCCCCTTTGAGCCGCAACAAAGTCGTCCTTCAGTGCGTAAGCCGATTTCCGCCACTGCGTTCCCT
>JAXDJC010000126.1:0-39799 GCA_034663685.1 Thermoleophilaceae bacterium | reverse complement strand
CCTACCGCGTGGATAACCGGAGGGTGCGAATTTTGGACACCCGGATACAGGCGCGCAAGCCCGTTCGGCGCTAGCGTGACACCGACCCGCAAAACTTGAAGAGCCGTGAGCGCGCCTGGGTTCCGGGCGCGTTCCGCGTCAGGAGCCATCCATGCCCAAGCTGCGCCAGCACAACGTCACCGCCGCGAAATGGAGCGCCAACGGCGGCGCTCTCGGCGCCGTGGACCTCACCGAGGAGAAGAGCTACCCGTTCGGCGAGAACGTCTTCTCGGTCACGGTGCAGCGGGAGCGCCTCCCGCAGGACGTGTGCGACCGCCTCCAGGGCACCCTCGAGAAGGGCGCGGCGCTGGATACCGCGCTTGCCGACGAGGTCGCGCGTGGGATGAAGGAGTGGGCGCTCGAGAAGGGGGCCACCCACTACACCCACGTCTTCCAGCCGCTGACCGGCCTCACGGCCGAGAAGCACGACTCGTTCTTCGGCCCCGCCGGGGACGGCACCGCGCTGGCGGACTTCTCCGGCAAGGAGCTGATCCAGGGCGAGCCCGACGCGTCCTCGTTCCCGACCGGCGGCGTGCGCGCCACCTTCGAGGCGCGCGGCTACACGGCCTGGGACCCCACGAGCCCTGCCTTCATCCTCGAGAACCCGAATGGCGCGCTGCTCTGCATCCCCACGGCGTTCGCCTCCTGGACCGGTGAGGCGCTCGACGCCAAGATCCCGTTGCTGCGCTCGATGGACGCGCTTTCGCGCTCGGCGATCCGCGCGCTCAAGCTGCTCGGCGACGACCAGGCCGAGCGCGTCTTCACCACGGTCGGCCCCGAGCAGGAGTACTTCCTGATCGACGAGCAGTACTTCTTCGAGCGCCCCGACCTCGTGACCACCGGGCGCACTCTGTTCGGCGCGCAGCCGGCCAAGGGCCACGAGCTGGACGACCACTACTTCGGCGCGATCCCCGAGCGGGTGCTCGCGTTCATGATGGACTCGGAGCTCGAGCTGGCCAAGCTCGGCGTGCCGGTCAAGACCCGCCACAACGAGGTGGCGCCGGGTCAGTACGAGATCGCGCCGATCTTCGAGAACTCGAACGTGGGCTCCGACCACCAGCAGCTCACGATGCAGATCCTCCAGAGCGTGGCCCGCAAGTACGGCCTCGTCTGCCTGCTGCACGAGAAGCCGTTCGCCGGGGTCAACGGGTCGGGCAAGCACAACAACTGGTCGATGGGCACCGACACCGGGTCGAACCTCATGGACCCGGGCGACACCCCGTCGGAGAACCTCAACTTCCTGTTCTTCTGCGCGGCGGTGATCAAGGCCGTGGACAAGCACCAGGGGCTCCTGCGCGCGTCGGTGGCCAACATCGGCCAGGACCACCGGCTCGGTGCCAACGAGGCCCCGCCGGCGATCATCTCGATCTTCCTCGGCGCTGAGCTGGAGAAGGTCTTCGACGCCATCACCTCGGGCGAGGGCGACCCCAACACGCCGGCCTCGGTGCTCGGGCTCGGCACCCCGGTGCTGCCCCCGCTGCCCAAGCACGGCGGCGACCGCAACCGCACCTCGCCGTTCGCCTTCACCGGCAACAAGTTCGAGTTCCGCGCGCTGGGATCGAGCATGTCGCTCGCCTTCCCCAACACGGTGCTGAACACGACCGTGGCCGAGGCGATCGACGAGCTGGCCGACCAGCTCGAGGCGAAGGTCTCGGGCGGCGCGGATCTGGCAGCGGCGGTGACCGAGGTGGTCAAGGACGCCTACAGCGCGTCCAAGCGCATCATCTTCGGCGGCGACAACTACGCCGACGAGTGGCACGCCGAGGCCGAGCGCCGCGGCCTGCTCAACCTGCGCACCACGCCGGAGGCGCTGCCCGAGGTGCTCTCGGACCAGACGGTGGCCGCATTCGAGAAGTACGAGGTGCTGAGCCACCGCGAGCTCGAGTCGCGCTTCGAGGTCTGGGTCGAGCAGTACACGATGCGGGCGAACATCGAGGCGGAGACCGCGGCCACGATCGCGCGGACGATGCTGCTCCCCGCGGCGCAGCGCCACCTGGCGCTCGTGGAGGCCTCGGGGATGGCCGGGATCGCGGCCGAGATCCGCGCGCTGACGGAGACGTTCGCCAACTCGATCACCGACCTCGAGGCCGCGAACGGCTACCCGGACGGCGTGGAGGGCCTCAAGCTCGCCGAGTACGCGCGCGACAGCCAGCTCACCGCGCTGGCCACCGTGCGCGTGCACGCCGACCAGCTCGAGAAGGTCGTGGCCGACGACCTCTGGCCGCTGCCCAAGTACTCCGAGATCCTGTTCATCAAGTAGCCGCCGGGCAGCCGGGGGCCTCGCTCAGAGGTCCTCGGCCATCGTCCGGCTCATGCGGGCGAACACCCACGCGCCGAGCGCGAGCACCGCGGCCACGACCGCCAGCGGGATCAGCAGCCGCACCGGCCCGCCCGCCACGTCGGCGGCCGTGGGCGCGCTCGGGTCGATCAGCGCGTGGCGCATCTCCGTGAACACCATGGCCAGCGGGTTGGCCACCATCGCTCGCTGCACGCCCTCCGGGAACTGCGTGATCACGTAGAGCACGGCCGATCCGAAGAACAGCAGCTGGTTGAGCACGGCCCAGAGCTGTGCCACGTCGCGGAAGCGCACGTAGAGCGCTGAGACCAGCATCCCGATGCCGGCGGCGAACGCCACGAGGAACGCGATCAGCAGCGGCAGCTCGAGCCAGGAGAGGCGCGGCCGCACACCCGCGATCGCGAGCAGGATCGCCACCGCGACCAGGTTCATCCCGAGGTTGAAGACGGCCTTCAACACCACCGCCAGCGGTATCACGAGCCGCGGGAACCGAAGCTTGCGGATCAGGTCCTGGGCCCTCAGCACGCTGCTGGCGGCGCCGGTCGTGGCCTCCGTGAAGAACGTCCACAGGACGATCGAGGTGAGCAGGTAGACGCCGTAGTCGCGCACCCCGTCGCCGAAGCCGCCCACGCGCGTGAACACGAAGTACGTCACGCCGAACAGCATCAGCGGCCGCATGACCGACCAGAGGTAGCCCAGCGCCGAGCCGAGGTAGTGCAGCTTGAACTCCATGCGCGCGAGCGTGAGGAGGATGTCGAGGAACCGGCGCGGATCGTCACCGACCGCGAACGGGCGGTAGCTGCGCACGCCGCCGCTCGGGTCGCGCGCCTCGGCCGCCTCTCCCGGCTCCGCGTCCGCCGCGTGCTCCACCTTCCCGCCGAGCTTGGTCCGGCCGGCGTTCAGCTCCTCGTAGCGGTCCGCAATCCGGTCGGGCTCGCCGATCTCCACCACGCGGCCCCGGTGGAGCAGCAGCGCGCGGTCGCAGAAGCGCCTGACCGAGTCCATGTCGTGCGTGACGAACACGATCGTGGTGCCGGCGCGCTTGAGCCGCTCGAACTCGGCGAAGCACTTCTGCTGGAAGGCGGCGTCGCCCACGGCCAGCACCTCGTCGATCAGCAGCACGTCGGCCTCGACCTGGGTGGCGACCGAGAACGACAGCCGCACGCTCATGCCCGACGAGTAGTTCTTGAGCTTGAGGTCCACGAACTCCTCGAGCTCGCCGAAGGCGATGATGTCGTCGAAGCGCTCGCGCGCCTGCGCGCGCGTGAGGCCCAGCATCACGGCGTTCACGATCACGTTGTCGCGGCCGCTCAGCTCGGTCTCGAAGCCCACGCCGAGCTCCACGAACGGGGACAGCGATCCCTCCACGCGCATCGAGCCGGCGTCGATGTCGTAGATCCCGGCGAGGCACTTGAGCAGCGTGCTCTTCCCGCTCCCGTTGCGTCCGACGATGCCGAAGAACTCGCCGTGCCCGACCTCGAAGCCCACGTGGTCGAGCGCACGCAGCGTGTCGGCGGAGCCGCGCCGGAAGCGCTCGACCATGCGCTCGCGGACCGTCGAGTAGCGCTGGTGCGGGATGCTGAACGTCTTGCTGACGCCGTCGACGGCGACGGCCGGTGCCGGGTCGTCGGGGCGGATGGCGCGACGATACGCGTTCCTATACTCGCCCGGTGCTGGAGAGGCTCGGGTTGGCGCTTCACCGGGCGATGCTCCGCACCGGCCGGCCGCTGCGCCCGTTCTGGCGCCTGGCTCACGCGGCGGTCATCTCCGCGTCGGCCGCGTTCCTGCTCCGCGGCAACCCAGGGTCGGGCGCCTACCTGCGCGCCAGCTTCGGGTATGGCGACGAGGTCTACGGGCTCTCGGACGTGGACATGGCGGTGGTCCTGGCCGACTCGGGGCCCGGCGAGCACGCCTGCCCGCGCGTGCGCCGGCGCTGGGCGCGGCTCTGCCGGATGGTGCCGGGGCTCTGGCATCTGGTGCAGCCGACCGTGTACGAGCGCGGCGAGTTGCTGACGGCGGTCTCGGCCACGAGCCTGACGACGGAGGACGCGGTGCACCTCGCGCCCGGCCTGCCGTGCGACCCCGCCGGGCTGCGCATGCGTCCGGGCCTGTTCGGCGCGATGGGCGATTGGCGGCACGTGGCCGGCGGCGAGGTCGTCGACGTCGCGACCCGCTCGCAGGACCCGGATCAGCGCCGGATCGCGGCCTGGCTCGAGCTCCAGCGCTGGTGGCGCGAGGCCATGTTCGCGTGCGCGCACCCGGGCGGCCCGCGCCTGCCCTACCTGTGCGTGAAGCTCGTGGCGGAGCCGGCGCGGATCTGGCTCTGGCTCGTACACGGTGAGAAGGTGGAGCGCCGGCGCGACGTGCTCGAGCGGGCGCTGCGCCTGATGCCCGACGAGGAGGAGGCGATCACGGCCGCGCTGCGGCTCTACCACGCACTGCCTCGCTCGCCCGAGGCCCCGCTCGCGGAGATGCTGCCCGCGTTCGTGCGGCTCTCGGCGCGGCTGGCCGATCGGCTCGAGCACGAGCTGGCGGATGTTGGGGCCACCGAGGTGCGGCTCGACTGGGGCGGCGAGGAGGAGCTGGTGCTCGGGCCGGGGGCGCGCGACCGGCTGCTCGGGTTGACGGGCGAGGCACCGCGCCTGCTGCCGCTGGCGGATTGGCGCGCGCGGGTGTGGCCGGTCTTCCCGGACCACGCACTCGCGCCGGCCGCGCTCGATCCGGCCGATCCCGCGGCCCTCGGCGCCGCGGCGCTGGCCGCCGGCGACTGGGGTCCCTATGCGGCCCTGCGCCGCGATGGCCTGCTCGTGCTCCCCGGGCCCGGGCTGATGCGGGCGGTGCAGACGCCCGCGAGCGACCCCGTGTCCTTCGCGCTGCTGAACGGGGCGGCCGGCGCCCGCTTTCGCGACGTGCCGGGGTGGTCCGCGGCGGACTCGGCGCGGCGTGCGGTCGCCGAGCACCGGGCCTGGCTCGGCGCGCGCCGCCCCGGGGCCGAGTCCGCGCTCTCCGAGTGGAATGAGGCGCAGGCGCGCACGACCCTGCCCACCGCGGCGTCGATCGCCACGCTGCTCACGGCGGTGCAGGCGGCGTTCTTCCACTCGAGCCTCATAGCCGGCGAGCCGGAGCTGCCCCTCACGCTCGCAGCGTCCGCGCGGCGGCTCGCGGAGGTCGACCCCGGCGCGGCAGCCCTCGCGGACGAGGCCCTCGGCCACCTGCGCGCCGAGCGGCTCGGCGAGGGCCAGGTGCCGGCTCCCGTGGTGGGTGCTCTGCGCGAGGCGGTGCTGCGACTGCCCGAGTACGCGTTCGACTCGCCGTGGGAGCCGCGCAGGGGCGTCGCTGGGACGATGCGCCCGTGCTGAGCGCCGTGGTCTCCGACCTCCACCTGGGTGCGCGCATGAGCGTGCTCGGCACCCCACCGGCTCGTGAGCGGCTGCTCGCCCAGCTCGACGAGGCGGACCAGGTGGTGCTGCTCGGCGATGTGCTCGCACTCCGGGACGGGGCGGCGGCCGACGTGCTGCGTGCGGCCGAGCCATTCCTCGGCGGCCTGCGCGAGGTGGCGGCGGGCAAGCGGGTGGTGCTGGTGCCCGGCAACCACGACCACCGCCTCGCGCGGCCCGTCCTCGCGGCGGCGGCCCGCGAGGACATCGGTCTCGAGCAGATGGCGGACCCCGAGGGCGATGCCGTCGTGGACGCGCTCGCGCGCAGGCTCGACGGGGTCGAGCTCGCGATCGCCTACCCGGGCCTGTGGATCCGGCCGGACGTGTACGCCATGCACGGTCACTACCTGGACTGCCACACCACGGTGCCGCGGGTCGACTGCCTCCTCGCGGCGATCGCGATCGCCGCGGTCGGCCGGGTACCGCAGCACGGCGCCGCCCCGGCCGACTACGAGGCGGTGCTGGCTCCGGTGTACGACTTCGCCTACGAGTACGCCCAGAGCGCAGCGGCCCGCGGCCCGGCCGCCGGCCGCGACGGCGGGCTGTGGCGGCGCGTGCATGCCTTCGGCTGGGGGCGCGTGACCGGCGGGGGCGGGGGCGGGGTCCAGGGCGTCGCTCAGCTCGCGCTCGCCGGCGTCGCGGCCGCGGGCGCCCTCGGCGCGATCGGCCTCGCGCGGGGCCAGCGGTTCAGCCTCGACCTCTCGCCCGCCGCGTTCGGGCATGCCGGCGTGCGTGCGGCCGCGGAGGTGGTCCGCCGGCTGGGGATCGATGCCCCCCACGTGATCTTCGGCCACACCCACCGTGCCGGGCCGCTCGAGGGAGACGCGGACTGGGCGACGGGACTCGTGAACGCGGGGAGCTGGGCGTACGAGCCCGCGCTGATCGGCGACCGCGGGCCCGGCGACCCGTACTGGCCCGGCCACTGCGTGCTGGTGGGCGACAGCGGCCCGCCGGAGCTGCGGCTCCTGCTCGACGAGCCCGCGCTGGCGCTCTCATGAGGCGCGCCCTCGCCGCCATCGCCGTGGTCGCGCTGGCCGGCGCGCTGGCCCGCCGCCGCGATCCGGACTCCCCCGCGCACACGGCGCTGGTGCATGGATCGCTCACGGTGGCTGCCGTTCCGTTTCTCGCGAGCGAGGCGGCTCGGCGCCGGGACGCGCGGCTGTTCTGGGAGCTGCTGGCGCTGCAGCAGCTCCGTGCGGGCGTGGCACTGGCTCACCACCACCTGACCGCCACGCTCTACGAGCACTCCACGGACGTGGACGAGTACCACGCCGCGGGTCAGAGGATCGCGGAGTCGCTGCGCGCGGGGAGGCTGAGCGAGGTCGCGGAGCTGATGCGCACCTTCCCGTGGGACACGCGCCTGCGCTGGCCGGTCTCGACCAACCTGATGCGCCTGCTGAACGGCGGCGTGTACGCGGCCGTGGGCCCCTCCAGGCGAACCTCGATGGTCGCCTACTCGTGGCTCGGATTCTGCGGCCTGTGCTTCTTCGAGCGCGCGTTCTCGATCGGCGTGCCGCACGGGCGCAGGCGGGCGTACCTGGCCGCGCTCGCCCACCCGTCGCTCACGTTCTGGACATCCGGGATCGGCAAGGAGCCGTGGATGACATTCGGCTTCGGCACCCTCGCGCTCGGCGCCGCGAAGACCATGACGGGCTCGGCGCGCACCGGACTTCCGCTCATGGGCCTCGGCACCGCCGCGGCGGGCGCGATGCGGATACAGGTGGGCGGCCGCCTGGGCATGACCCTCGGGTCGGAGTTGCGGACGGCCGGTGACCGGAGCTACATCGGCGGCTCCCGCTTCACGCCCCCGCGTGCCGACTCCATCCGCGACGCCCCGCGCGTGGCGGCCAGCGTGCTGTTCCGGCCGCTCCCGGGCGAGGCTCACAACCGGCCGGCGCTTGTGGCCGCCGCGGACGCGATGCTGCTGCTGCTGCTCACCCTGGCGCGGGCACGCTGGATCGCCGCGGCCGTGGCGAGCGCCCCGCGCCGGCCCTACGTCGCCTTCGCCGCGGCCTCGACGGCCGTGGTGGTTGCGTACCTCGCCCGCGTGGCGAACTTCGGGATGCTGGTCCGCCAGCGCACGCCGGTGCTGCCCTTCTACCTGGTCCTGCTGTCGGTGCCGCCGCGGGGACGCCGAGCGTGAGCGGGCTCGAGCGGCGGACGATCGATGGCTTCGGCCGCGAGTGGACGGCGTTCGACTACGCGCGTCCCACGCCGGAGCTGACCGAGCTGTTCGACCAGTACTTCCGGATCTTCCCCTGGGATGCCCTGCCCGCCGGCGCGGAGGGCTTCGACCTCGGCTGCGGCACCGGCCGCTGGGCCAAGCTGGTCGCGCCGCGCGTGGGCGAGCTCACCTGCATCGACGCGAGCCCGGCGGTCGTGGCGGTGGCCTCGAGGAACCTCGCCGGGCTCCCCAACTGCCGCGTGGTCACGGGGCGGGCGGGTGAGCTGCCGCTGCCCGCCGCGAGCATGGACTTCGGCTTCGCACTCGGGGTGCTGCACCATCTGGAGGATCCGGCCTCCGCGCTCGACGACGCGGTCTCCAAGCTCAGGCCGGGCGCGCCGTTCCTCGCCTACCTCTACTACTCGCTCGACGACCGCCCGCTCCACTACCGGCTCATCTGGCGGGCCACGGACGTGGTGCGGCGCGTGGTCAGCCGCCTGCCCCACCGGCCGCGGGCCGTGATCGCGCAGGCGATCGCGCTGCTCGTGTACTACCCGCTCGCGCGAGGCGCGCGGCGCCTCGAGGCCGGGGGGCGCGCCGTGGACGACCTCCCCCTCGCCCAGTACCGGCACCGCAGCCTGTACGTGATGAGAACCGATGCGCTCGACCGGTTCGGAACGCCGGTGGAGAAGCGCTTCACGCGCGAGGAGGCGGCCGCGCTGATGAGCGGAGCGGGCCTCGAGCGCGTGACGGTGGCCGACTCGCCCCCGTACTGGTGCGTGCTCGGCCTTGCCCCGTCCGCGAGCGGCGGGGCCTGAGCCGTGTGCGGCATCGCGGGAGCGCTCGACCCGGCTGGGGTGGAGCGTGACTCGATCGAGCGCCAGCTCCGGCTGCTCGACCACCGCGGCCCCGACGCGTGGGGCACGTTCGGCGGCGGCGCCGCGGCGATCGGGCAGACGCGCCTGTCGGTGATCGACCTCGCCACGGGGGACCCGCCGATCGCGAACGAGGACGGGTCGATCGGGGCCGTGCTGAACGGCGAGATCTACAACTACCGGGAGCTGCGCCGGGAGCTCGAGGCGGGCGGCCACCGGATGGCGACCGCCGGCGACACCGAGGTGATCGCGCACCTCGCCGAGATGCTCGACCCGCTCGCGCTCGCACGGCGCTTGCACGGGATGTTCGCGTTCGCCGTATGGGACCCGGCCCGCGAGCGGCTCGTGGTGGCCCGCGACCGCCTCGGCAAGAAGCCGCTGTACTACTGGACCGCTGGGGACCGGCTCGTGTTCGCCAGCGAGATCAAGGCGGTGCTGGCGGACCCGCGGGTGCCGCGGCGACTCGACGAGTCGGTGATCCCGGCCTACCTCGCCTTCGGCTACGCGCCCACCCCGCGCACCTTCTTCGAGGGCGTGCGCAGCCTGCCCCCTGGCCACGTGCTCGTGGCGGAGCCGGGCGGCGTCCGCGTGGAGCCGTACTGGGAGCCGCCGCTGCCGCGGCCCGGCGGCGCGCCGCGCCTCGACGTCTCGCTCGAGGAGGGGGCGAGCGCGGTGCGCGCGGGGCTCAGCGCCGCGGTCCGGCGGCGGCTCGTGGGCGATGTGCCGGTCGGCGCGTTCCTGAGCGGCGGCATCGACTCGACGGTCGTGGTCGGCCTGATGTCCGAGCTCGCGCCCGGGCCGGTCCGCACCTTCACGATCGGCTTCGACGACCGCGACGGCTTCGACGAGCGCCCCTACGCCAGGATCGCGGCGCGCCGGTTCGGGACCGACCACGTGGAGCTCGCCGTGGCCCCCGACGCCGCCGGCCTGCTCGAGCGCCTCGTCTGGCACCACGACCAGCCGTTCGGGGACTCCAGCGCGATCCCCACGTTCCTGCTCTCCGAGCTGACCGCCGGACACGTCAAGGTTGCGCTGAGCGGCGACGGTGGCGATGAGCTCTTCGCCGGCTACGCGCGCTTCACCGCGGGGCTCCTCGCGAACAGGTGGGCGCGGCCGCTCGCGGCGGTCGGGGCGCCGCTGGCCGGAGCGCTGGCGCGGCTGCCGTCGGCGCGCGCACGGCTGGCGAGCACGGCCGCGCGCCGCTTCCTGGAGCGGGCCGGGAGCGGGCTCCCCGGCGCCTACTTCGACTGGCTGGCGTTCGTGGCGCCCGAACACCGGATGAAGTTGCGCGGGGGCGCCGAAGAGCAGGCGATGACGGAGCACCGCGACGCCTGGGAGCGCACGGCGGGCGCCGATCCGCTCGACCGGCTGCTGCACCTCAACCTGCGCACGTACCTCGTGGACGACCTGCTCCCCAAGGTGGACCGCATGTCGATGGCCCACGGCCTCGAGGTGCGCTCCCCCTTCCTCGACCACGAGCTGGTCGAGCTGGCCCTGCGGCTGCCGCGCGATCTGCGTATCCGCGGGCTCGCCCGCAAGCGCGTGCTCCGGGCGGCCACTGCCGACCTCCTTCCCCCCGAGCTCCGCCGCAGGCGCAAGCACGGCTTCGGCGTGCCGCTGGCCCGCTGGTTCCGGGAGGACCTCAGCGCGCTCCTCGACTCCACCCTCGGCGCGCCGGACGCGCGCGTGCGCCAGCACCTGGCCGGACACGCGGTGGATGCGCTGATCCACGAGCACGGCCGCGGCGCCGCCGACCACGGCCACGCCCTGTGGACGCTGCTCACGCTGGAGACGTTCCTGCGGCGGGAGGGATGGTGAGCGCGCTACGCGTGGCCGCGCAGGATGCGCGCCAGCTCAGGCGCCCAGCGCTCGACCGAGTAGTGGCGCTCGACGCGCTCGCGGCCCGCTCGGCCCAGGCGCTCGCGCAGGGCACGGTCGCGCAGGAGGGCGGTGGTCGCCTCCATCCAGGCGTCCTCGCCGGCGACCACGTGGCCGGCCTGGCCGTCGCCGATCACGTCGCGCGCGATCCCCACGTCGTCCGCCACCACCGGCACCCCGGCGGCCATGTACTGGAGCGCCTTGTAGGCGCACTTGCCGCGGTTCCAGGGCGTGTCGGGGAGCGGCATCAGCCCCACGTCCATCCGGGAGAGCGCATCGAGCTGCGCCGCCGCGCTCCAAGCATGCGACTCGTGCACGAGCCCGGCCACGGGCCGGGTCGATCCACCAACCGTGAGCAGGCTCAGCTCGAGCTCGGGGCACGCGGCGGCCACGCGCTCGAGCGCCGGCCGGATCCCGTCCACGAAGCGCGCGGTCGACCCGGAGCCGATCCAGCCCAGCACCAGGCGCGGGGAGTCGGCGTGCGACCTGAGCGGCACGGCGGCCGGGTCGACCAGCGACGGGACCACGGAGATCGAGGACGTGAACGCCCCGAGGTGCTCCGCGAGGATCGGGCTGCCCGCGATCACGTGGTCGGCGCGCTCGGCCATCAGCCGTGCCTTTCGGCGCGACCCCTTCAGGCCGGCCAGCGGGTGCGTACCGCTGTCGCGCCGCGACTCCAGCCAGATCGCGTCGTCCACGTCGTAGACGAGCCGGTGGCCGCGGGCCGCGCGCCGTTCCAGCGAGGTACCGGGCAGGAGGTCCGCGCGCCGGTACACGAGCGCCACGTCGAAGTCGCCGGCCTGCGCGTCCAGCCGGGCCCGCATGCGCCGCCGCGCCGCCAGCACGAGGCGGCCGCGGGCGGCCGATCCGAGGCCACCGAAGCGCTCCCCCTCCTCCTCGCTCAGGAGCGTCATCGGCCTCACATCCACGCCGAGCCGCTCCAGCGCCGGCGCCGGCAGCTCCATGCGCACGCGGAAGCCCGCGGCCGCGGGCAGCTCCGCGCTCACCGCAGCCACCCTGGTCAACGGATCGCCGCCGCGTGTACGTACTCGGGCTGACCACGCTCGGCGACGCCGCCGCCACGCTGCTTCGCGACGGCGAGATCGTGGCGGCCGTGGAGGAGGAGCGCTTCTCGCGCCGCCCGCACCATCACGGCTTCCCGCACGACGCCGTGCGCTACTGCCTCGACGCCGCCGGTATCGGGATCGAGGACGTGGCCCACGTCTCGCTGTACTGGCAGCCGTGGATCGTGGGGCGCAAGGCCATGCTCACGCTCAGGTCGGCCGCCTCGTCCCCGGCGATGTTCCACGCGCGCGTGAGGCGCGGTGCCGATCAGGTCGGCAGCGGCGGGTACCTCGGGATGCTTCGCGTGCCCGCGCAGATACGTCGCAGGTTCGGGCCGAGCGACTTCCGGTTCCACTACCTCGAGCATCACATGTGTCACGCGGCGAGCGCCTTTCTCGTCTCGCCCTTCGAGCGTGCCGCCATCCTCACGCTCGACGGCGCCGGCGAGTCGGCCACCACGCTCATGGCGACGGGCGCCGGCAACGAGATCCGCCCGCTCGCCCGGTCGCGGCTGCCGCACTCGCTCGGCCAGTTCTACTCGGCCGTCACGGCGTTCCTCGGCTTCGACATGTTCAGCGGCGAGGAGTGGAAGGTGATGGGGCTCGCCGCCTACGGGACGCCGCGCTACCAGGGCTTCTTCGAGCGCAGCGTGCTCTCGGCCGACGGGCGCGGTGGGTTCCGGCTGGACCCGCGGGTGCTCGACCACCACCTGGCCAGACGGCGGCGCTTCAGCGATGCGGTGATCCACGAGCTGGGGCCGCCGCGCGAGCCGGGCGCCCCGATCGAGGAGCGCCACCGCGACATCGCGGCCAGCGCGCAGCGGGCGGTCGAGCACGTGGTCCTGGACCTCGCCGGTCATCTGCACCGGCGCACCGGCGAGCGCGACCTGTGCCTGGCCGGCGGTGTTGCGTTCAACTCGGTCATGAACGGGCGCATCATCGAGGAGTCGCCCTTCGAGCGCGTGTTCGTCCAGCCGGCCGCGGGCGACGCGGGCTGCTCCCTCGGGGCCGCCCTGCTCACCCACTTCCGCGAGCGGCCGGCGGCCCCGCGCCACGCGATGGCCCATCCATACCTCGGGCCGGCGTTCGGCTCCGCCGAGTGTGCAGAGGCGCTCCGCCGCGCCGGGCTCGCGTTCGAGACGCTGGACGACGGCGAGCTGCTGCCACGGCTGGCGCGGATGATCGCCGGCGGCGCGGTGGTCGGCTGGTTCCAGGGCCGTGCCGAGTTCGGACCGCGCGCCCTCGGCAACCGCAGCTTCCTGGCGGATCCGCGCCGGCCCGAGGTGCGCGAGCTGCTGAACGAGAAGGTCAAGCTCAGGGAGGCCTTCCGGCCGGTCGCGCCATCGCTCCTCGAGGAGAGGGCGGGCGACTTCCTCGGCGGCGCGCGCCTCGACCCGTTCATGGTCACGGTCGTCGACGTGCGGGAATCGCGCCGCTCGGAGATCCCCGCGGTGGTGCACGTGGACGGGAGCGCGCGCCCGCAGACGGTCAGCAGGAGCACGAATCCGCGTTACTGGCGCTTGATCCGCGAGTTCGAGCGCGAGACCGGCGTGCCCGTCCTGCTCAACACGTCGTTCAACGTGCAGGAGCCGATGGTCCTGGCGCCGGCCGACGCGATCGCCACCTTCCGGCGCGCGCGGTTCGACGCGCTCGTGCTCGAGGATCACCTCGTGGTCAGAAGCTCGTCGTAGAGCGCGGCGATCTCCTGAACCATCGTCTCGGCGCGGAACGCGGGGTCCACCAGCCGCCGGCCCGCCGCGCCCATCCGCGCGCGCAGGCCGGGATCCGAGAGCAGCCGCGCGATCGCCTCCGCCAGCCCGGCGCTGTCGCCGGGCTCGGCCAGATAGCCGGTCTCGCCGTCGAGCACCACCTCGGGGGCCCCGTCGAGGGCGAACGAGACGCACGGCCTGCCCATCGCCAGCGCCTGCGCCAGCACCCGCGGCAGCCCTTCGCGCAGCGAGGTGTGCACCAGCACGTCCATAGTGCTCAGCATCGCCGGGATCCGCTCGCGCGGCACCAGTCCGGCGAAGACGATGCTGTCGAGCACGCCCGCCGAGCGGGCGCGTGCCCGCAGCGGCTCCAGCAGGATCCCGTCGCCCACGAGCAGAAGTCGCGCGTCCGGGTGCCGGGCCAGGACCGCCGGCCAAGCGTCGAGCAGCTCGTCGTGACCCTTCAGGGGGAAGAGCCGCGCGACCTTCCCGACCACCGGGGCTCCCGCAGGCAGCCCCAGCTCGCGCCTAGCCGCCCGCCCGTCGCCGTTCGCGTCGAGGAACCAGTCCAGCTCCATCCCGCTGCGGATCGTCGAGAATCGCTCGCGCGGCGCCACCCCCGCCGCGACCGACTCTTCCACCGCCGTCGAGGACACGCTGATCACGTGATCGCTGACCCTGGCGGTCAGGCGCTCGAGCACGAGCCACATCCGTCTCACGACCGGCGGCTGGCGGTCGTGGAACGACACCCCGTGGATCGTGTGCACGATCACCGGCGTGCGGGCGAGCCACGCCGCAACGCGCCCGAGGATCCCCGCCTTCGAGGAGTGGGTGTGCACGATGTCGTAGCGCCCACGGCGGATCAGGCGGTACAGCTTCCACAGGGCGAGCGCGTCGAAGACCGGGTTGACCGCCCGGCGCAGCTCGGGCACGACCACGAGCCGGGTCGTGGCCTCGGCCCGGTCGAGCAGATTGCCCTCAGGCCCGCCGCTCTCGCCGGTCGCGAGCGTGACCTCGAAGCGCTCCAGCCGCCCGAGCCCCTCGACCGTCAGCAGCGTGTTCTCCTGCGCCCCGCCGAGCACCATCCGAGTGATCACGTGGAGAACTCGGACCGGCTCCAAGACCGGGCGAGCATACCCGCGCTTCGCTAGGGTCGCCGCTCGAATGGCCGCGCGCGTCCTCGTCACCGGAGGCGCCGGGTTCATAGGGTCGAACCTGGTGCTTCGCCTGCTCGAACGCGGGCACCGCGTGCGCGTACTGGACAACTTCGCAACCGGCAGCCGGGCCAATCTCGCGGGTGTCGAGCCCGACGTGGAGATACTCGAGGGCGACCTGCGCAGCCTCGATCAGGTCCAGGCCGCCGTCCGCGGCGTGGAGGTCGTGTTCCACGTTGGCGCACTGCCGTCCGTACCGCGCTCCGTGCGGAATCCGCTGACCACCAACTCGGTCAACCTTGACGGCACTCTCAACGTGCTGCTCGCGGCGCGCGACGGCGGCGTCGGAAGGGTGGTGTTCGCGTCCTCGTCGTCCGTCTACGGCAACCACGGCCCGCTCCCTCGTGTGGAGTCCCTGCGCCCGGATCCGATCTCCCCGTACGCCGTCTCCAAGCTCGCCGCCGAGAGCTACTGCGTGAGCTTCGCGCGCGCGTACGCCCTGGAGACCGTGTGCCTGCGCTACTTCAACGTCTACGGGCCCAACCAGAGTGCCGAGTCGGAGTACGCGGCGGTGGTGCCGCGCTTCATGGCGGCGGCGAGCGAGGGCCGCCCGGTCACGATTTTCGGCGACGGCTCCCAGACCCGTGACTTCACCTACGTCGCCGACGTGGTCGACGCCACGATCCTCGCGGCGGAGCACCGGGGCGAGACCCCGATCGTGTTGAACGCGGCCGCGGGGCGCTCGATCTCGGTGGCCGCGCTCGCGGACGCCGTCGGCGTGGCGCTCGGCGTGACGGTGGAACGGGAGCACCTGCCGGCGCGTACGGACGAGGTGCGCCACTCGCACGCCGACGTCTCACTCGCCGAGCGGCTGCTCGGGTTCAGTCCCCGCGTGAGCATCGAGCGCGGCCTGGAGCTCGCCGTGGAGGCCCTCGCCGCCCGGGGTGCCCTCGCGGCGAGGGTGGGCTAGGAACGCGCGTTGCCGTTCGAGGCTCGGCTCGCGTTCGCCGGCGCACTCGGCTTCGTGGTCACGCTGGTGGCCACGCCGCTCGCGGTGCGCGTGGCCCTGGCCACCAACTCCCTCGACCACCCCGGCGGCCGCAAGGGCCACGCGGCCGCCACTCCATATCTGGGCGGCACGGCTCTGCTCGGCGGCCTGGCGGTTGCGGCCCTGGCCCTCGCGGACGGGAGCGTGCGCTTTCTTCCGCTGCTCGGCGGTGCCGTGGCGCTGTGGTTCGTGGGCACGCTCGACGACCGGCTCGGCGTGCCGGCCTCGCTGCGGCTTGCGGTGGCCGTGGCCGGTGGCGCTCTCCTCTGGGCCGAGGACCTCGGCTGGCACACCGGTGTGGGCGCGGGCGCCGACCTCGCCCTGAGCTGCGCGTGGACGGGCGCCGTGGCCACCGCGTTCAACCTGCTCGACAACATCGACGGCGCGGCGGGCTCGGTCGGGGCCGCCGCGGCGGCGGGCGTGGGCAGCCTGGCGGCGCTCGGCGACGACCTCGTGCTCGCGGCACTCGCCTTCGGGCTCTGCGGAGCGTGCCTCGGCTTCCTCCGCTACAACCTCAACTCGCCGGCCCGCATCTTCCTGGGCGACGGTGGAAGCCTGCCGCTCGGGTTCGTGCTGGCGGGCTCGGCGATGTCGCTACGGCTCGAGGGGGAGGGGATCGTGGTGGCCGCGGCGGTCGCGCTCCTGCTCGCCGCGGTCCCGTTGCTGGACACGTCGTTCGTGGTCGTGTCCAGGCTGCGGCGGGGTGTGCCCGTCAACACGAGCGGGCGCGATCACATCACCCACCGGATGCTCGAGCGACTCGGGTCCGAGCGCGCGGTGGCCGGCGCGCTGGCGGCGATCCAGGCCGTGCTGAGCGCGCTCGCGATCGCGCTGGCCCAGCTCGGCTGAGCCGGTCAGCGCAGCAGCGGCTCGAGCGTCTCCCAGTTGCGATCGAGATCGCGGCCGATGGTGAAGCGCCATACGCGCGCGCGTGAAACGAGGGCCGCGCAGCAGGCCGCGCGGGTGGCGGCCGGGCCGGCCTGACTCAGCACGTCGCGCATCCCGCGCTGAAGCACGAACTCCATGCCCTGGTAGAGGCCCACGCCCACCACGGCCTCGCGAAAGAGCGTGCCCGCGGCCGCCCGGCGCGGCAGCGGCTCGAGCCGCGCCCCGTTGCCCAGCGTGCGCGAGCCGATCAGCAGGTGGCGCAGCGGCTGCGGCTCGGACTCCACGCGGTCGCGGAACGACTCGACCTCGAGCGCGACCTTGGCGTGGAACTCCATCCGCTCGAGCGTGCGCAGCTTGGCGCCCGGCAGCTCCACCTCGTCGGTGGCGTTGAACCCGATCCTCAGCGGGAACGGATGGAGCCGCCCGCGCCGGTCCATCAGCGGGCTGTCCTCCGAGAGCAGGCGCACCCCCGGGGTCCGCAGCGCCCGCAGTGCCAGCGTGCTCTTGCCGCCGCCCGAGGGCAGCAGCACCGCCACGGCGCCGGAGGCCCCGCTGAGCGCGAGCGCGTGAAGGCGCGGCAGCCCGCTCGAGTCGAGGTGCTCGCCCACCCGCGAGAGCACGTAGTGGTAGGCCGCTTCGTGCACGAGGTCGGGGTCCTCCCCGCGCACCCGCAGGCTGCCGGTAGCGCGGTCGAGCACCGACACGGCCTGCCCGCGGTAGTCCACGATCGTGCGCCCGTCGAGCTGGTACACCACGTTGCGCGGGGTCACGAAGGCCGCCGGCACCTCGCCGAACGACGCGAAGTCCGGGCGGCCGCGCTCGATCGTGATCGCCACCGCGGGGTCGCCGGCGGTCCCGGTGTCCTCGAACCAGGCGAAGTCGAGCCGGAGCTGGTCGATGACCTCCGGCCAGTCGCCGGTGGCGGCTACGCGCAGGCCGTGGACGTCGAGGCGCAAGGGCCCGCGAACCTACTGACTCGGGCGCGGCACGGTCGGTCGAGGGGCACCGGTACGCTCGCAAAATCGCCCGGCGCATTCCACTCCTGCTCGCCGTCGCAGTGGCGGCCGCGCTGGCCTCGGGCAGCGTCCGGGCACCGGCCGCGTGCGCCCGCCCCCTCCTGTGGACCCCGCACGTGCACGACGCGATCGCCTACACGCACACCCGCCGCGGATCGATCTCGTTCGCGGTCCGCGTGAACGGACGCCTCTACGGCTACCGCGCCAAGCGCACCGTTCCCGGCGCGAGCGTGATGAAGGCGATGTTCATGGTCACCTACCTCAACCACCCGTCGGTGCGCCACCGCGCGCTGCGCGGGAGCGACTGGGCGCTGCTGTGGCCGATGATCACGCGCTCGGACAACGCCACCGCCACGCGGATCCGCAACTTCGTCGGCGACGCGCGGCTGCGGCGGCTGGCGCAGCGCGCGGGCATGGAGCGCTTCCGCACCGCGCCGATCTGGGGCTTGAGCCGCATCGACGCCGCCGGGCAGGCGCGCTTCTTCGAGCGCATCGACAAGTTCGTGGTCAAGCGCCACCGGAGCGAGGCGCTCCACCTCCTGGCCTCCGTGGTGCCGTCGCAGCGGTGGGGGATCGGGCGCGTGCCGCCGAGGAACTGGAAGCTCTACTTCAAGGGCGGCTGGGGGTCGGGCAGCGGCGCGGTGGATCACCAGGTGGCGCTGCTGCGGCGCGGCAAGCGGCGCGTGTCGGTGGCGATCATGACCACCTCGGACGGCACGCACGCCTATGGCAAGGAGACTCTGCGCGGGGTGGCTATGCGACTGCTTCGCGGGCTTTCGAAGCACCGTTGAGCGCGGCCTCGGTGCGCCGCCGGAACGGGCGCAGCCGGTCGGGCCAGGCCACGTAGAGGCCGACCGGGACGGCGTAGAGCAGCCACGCGGCCAGCTCGCCGACGGTCGGCTGCGGCTGGAGCCCGAGCATGCCGGTGAGCAGCGAGCCGCGCACGGTGCCCGACTTGACCAGCCAGCCGATGTCGAAGGCCTGGCCCTGCAGCGCGTTGAACCAGCCCGCCTCGTGCGCGGTGTGCAGGGAGGTGGCCAGCAGCCCGGC
Organism: Thermoleophilaceae bacterium; assembly: GCA_034663685.1. Lineage (GTDB taxonomy): Bacteria > Actinomycetota > Thermoleophilia > Solirubrobacterales > Thermoleophilaceae > AC-37. The sequence goes on along the minus strand of JAXDJC010000126.1, from coordinate 21,181 downwards.
GGCCACGAGCACGAGAACGAGGGCGGTGGCGCGGAAGAAGCGGGTGAGGTTGATGCGCACGCCGCCCCGGTAGAGCGCCCAGCCGATCGCGATCGCCGCCACGAGGCCGAGCACCGCTCCGGCGCCGGCCGTTCCCGGGTCGGGCCGGTCGCTGAACACGGCGAGCAGGAAGACCGTGGTCTCCACCCCCTCGCGGAGCACGGCGAGGAAGGCCATCGCCACGAGCGCTGTGGTGGAGCCGGCGAGCGCCTGCGCCGCGCTCGACTGGAGCGCCGCCTTGAGCCCGCGGGAATGGCGCCGCATCCAGACGATCATGTAGGTGACCATCCCCACCGCGATCAGGGTGACGACCGCGGTCAGGCCCTCCTGCTGGCGGTGGGGGAGCTCCTGGTCCACCAGACGCAGGATCACGGCGATCGTGATGCACACCGCCAGCGCGCTCCCGATGCCGATCCACATGCGCGAGAGCGCGTCGCGGCGCCCCTCCTTCACGAGGAAGGCGGCGACGATGCCGATGATGAGGGCGGCCTCGACACCCTCTCGCAGCGTTATGACGAACGTCGGCAGCACGGGTTCTCCCGACTCCTATCGGCAGGTTGGTTAGGGAACCCTAAGCTACAGGCCGAAGGCGCCGGCGACCAGCTCGTAGGAGCGCCGGCGCGCCTGGTGGTCGTGAACGATGTTGACCACCATGAGCTCGTCGGCGCCGTACTCCTCCACCACCTCCTCGAGCCGCGCGCGAACCACCTCGGGCGTGCCGAGCACGAGCCGGCGCCCGCGCGGCGGGCCCTGCGACTCGAGGAAGCGCAGCGCCTTCTCCACCGGCGGGACCTCGATCAGGCGGCCCTGGCGGAGCATCTGGAACGCCATCCGGCCGCTCGAGGACAGCCGCTCGGCCTCCTCGCCGGTCTCGGCGCAGATGACCCACGAGCAGACGATCGTGCGCGGCGCCGCGAGCCTGGCGGAGGGCCGGAAGCTCTCGCGGTAGTGCGCCGCGATCTCCTTCCCGCGCGGGTTGATGAAGTCGGCGAACGCGTAGGGCAGGCCGAGCTCCGCGGCCCACACCGCGCTCTGCATCGAGGAGCCGAGCAGCCACGGCTCCGGGCCCTCGGGCCGGCCGGGCAGCAGCGAGAGCCGCGCGAATGGATGGTCGGGCGGGAGCGAGTCGTCGAGGTACCCGAGCAGCTCGGCGAGCTGGTCGCGGAAGTCGTCCGGTGCCGCGGCGCGGCGGTCGCGCTGCAGGGCGAACGTGGTCAGGGGGTCGGTGCCCGCCGCGCGGCCGAGCGCCAGGTCGATGCGGCCGGGGAAGAGCCCGCTCAGCACGCTGAAGCTCTCGGCCACCTTGAGCGGGCTGTAGTGCGGGAGCATCACGCCGCCGCTGCCCACCCGGATACGCGCGGTGGCCGCGGCCACCGGGCCGATCAGCACCTCCGGGCTCGGCCCCGCCAGCATCACGCCGCCGTGGTGCTCGGCCAGCCAGTAGCGGTGGTAGCCGAGCCCGTCGGCGAGCTGCGCCAGGTCGATCGTGTTCCGGAGCGCCGCGGCCCCGCTGGAGCCCTCGGAGATGGGCGACTGGTCGAGGACGCTGAGGAGCATGTCCGCGACTGTAGGCCGTTGCTACTTCAGCGCGAGGCCGGTGCCGTTCGTGTTGCCCCAGCGGTCGGTGGCGCTCCCAGCGTCCACGTAGACCGGCAGGCCGCCCGACACCGGGACGGTGAAGTTCACATCGTCCGGGCGGCGCTTGACGCGCACCTTGTGCCCGCCCACCCGGAACGTCACCTCGCCGCCGTCGGCGTACTTCGGGCGGGTGGTGATGTCGGTGTCGACGATTGCCTCCGGGTACTGGAGCGAGACGGCCGAGTAGCCGTGCGGCGCCGGCACCTGCACGACGCTCAGCGAGCGCGCCGGCTGCACCTGGAACTCGCGCGAGACGAGCCCGTAGCGCTTGGCCGTGACCACGAACCGGTAGGTGCCGGCCGGCGTGTAGCGCGGGATCTCCCACATCGCGGTCGTCCGGTTGCCCTCCACGCTCCAGAGCATCGCGAGCCCGAGGTCGTCGTCGTAGCGCACCCACTTCCCCTTCACGAGCCGCTGGGCGGTGACGAACGGCTTGTCGACGGGGCGGTCGAGCCCGTCGGGCCCTCCGTCCCACGCGATCAGCGCGTGGCCGAGCCGCGGGTAGGACGCGGCCGGCTGCGAGGCGATCGTGCCGCTCGCCGCCCCGCTGCCGTACACCGGGCCGTTCGGCACGACCCCGTTGGTCGGGTCGAATTCCGCCGCCGCCGGCGCCGGCTGGCCGTGCACGAGGGTGCGCATGAGCTGCGCCAGCCCGTCGATGATCACAAGCGACGAGAGCTTGCCGAACTGCGTATTGCCGCCCTCGTAGTGCTGGCGCTCGTACTCCTCCGGCGTGGTGAAGTAGAGCGCGAACTCGTTCACGAGCCCCGAGATCACCACGCGCTTGACGTTCGCCCCGACGATGGCCTGCGTGGCGGCCGCCCGGATCCGCGAGCCCACCTCCTTGGTCCCCTCGCCCGGGATCGTGGCGATCACGTCGCTCCCGATGCGGATCGCGAGCAGCGGCAGCTTGTTGGGGACCGTGCCCAGGGGGCCGCCGTACTTGTGCCCCTGCGGCCCGCGGTCGAACGGCGAGCGCGTGTCCTCGAACGTGTAGCCCGTGATGTCGTAGAGCGGCCCGCGCCCCTCCTCGGAACCGGTGAGGAACGGGAGGCCGACCTCGGAGTGGTCGTCCACGGTGCCGCCCTCGACCGCCTGGCCGCAGAAGCAGACGCGCGTCCAGCGCATGTCGAGTACGGGCTTGGTCTCCATCGCGGACCCCGCCTGGTTCCAGGCGCGCACCATCGCCGAGGCCTCGATGCGGCCCACGTAGTCGGACGCCGCCGGCCCGTCACGGGTCAGGCCGGCCGACATGTCGCCCTCGTCGGAGTTGCCGTACACGTTGAGCACGGTCTGCCCCGCCGGCACGCGCCCGGCGCGCCGGACCCGCTGCTCGAAGATCCGGATCGCCGACGCATGGTGGTCGGCGTTGTAGAACTGGAACGAGGACTTGGTGACGGTGCCGTGGTCCGCGAAGGAGGACCACCCGCCGATCGGCACGTGCACGGTCTTCTTCCCGCGCTTCACGAGCTTGTCCACCCGCAGCACGTCCACGTTCGGGTCGATCGTGTGTATGTAGCCGCCGGGGTCGTCCTCCACCCGCCCCTCGCCGCGGGCCTTGATGATCCCGTGGTCGGCCAGGTGCGCCTCGAGGCTGCGGTTGGCGGTCAGCCCGATGATCTCCGTGTTGCCCCAGCCCGCGGCCGCGGGTGCGAGGTCGGCGTCGGCGCGCTCGATCGACTTGGAGATCTGGTCGTAGAGGAAGCGGTACAGCTCGGGGTCCGCGGGCTGCGGGTTGAAGAAGTTGGTGAAGCTCGTGGGGTCGGTCACTGTCTGGAGGCTCGGCGCGGCGCTGTTGAGCGTCGGATAGTTGGCGTATCCGCCCGGCCCGGAGTGGGTGTGCGAGGCCGAGATCGCGATGTTCTGCTCCGAGAACCCGCGCGAGGCGAGCCGCTCGCCGATCTGCCGCACCAGCCCGCCCGGCACCATGAAGAGGTCGATCGAGACCAGCGCCACCTTCTTGCCGCCGCGGCTGAGCACGAGCGCGCGCGAGTAGAGGCGGGTGTGCTGGCCGTGCCCGGTGCGGTCGGCGCGCGTCCAGCCGCCGAGGTAGTAGCCGAGCTTGGGCGTGATGTCGGCCTGGCCCGCGCCGGCCCGGAGCGTGGGAGCGGCCGCGTGGGCGGGAGCCGCCACGGCGCACGCGGCGAGGAGGGCGAGCGCGAGGAGGACGGTCAGGCGGCGGGGCATGGCCGCGCATTGTGCCGCGCGGGCGCGCGGCGCGCGGAACCGGGCTCTGCCGCCCGCTCCGGCCGCGCCCCTCCTAGACCGGCAGAAGCTCCAGGAACCAGCGCGTGTGGGTGAGGATCCGCTCCGGCGGATAGTTCTTCGGATCGGTGAGCACGAGGCGGGCGCCCTCGTCGGAGAGCGCCGACATCATGCGGGCCGTCAGCTCCGGGTCCGGCGACGCGCGCTCCGGGCCGAGGGCCGGGCCGATCGCGCCGGCCAGTGCCGCCACCACGGCCGCGCGGCCCTGCTCGACCCGCTCGCGCAGCACCACCGGCGCGCCCTCGGGCGGCATCAGCACAAGCCGCCACGTGACCGGGTCGGCCTGCACGGCCTCGAGGTACCCGCGCATCCCCGCGAGCAGCTTCTCGCGCGGGTCGCCCTCGGTCAGGCTGGTGGGGAGGACGGTCGAGAGCTGGGCGAGTGCCCGCGCCCCCTCACGCTCGACCAGCGCCTCCAGCAGGGCCTGAAGATCCTGGAAGTGGCCGTAGACGACCGGCCGGGTGATCCCCGCCTCGCGCGCCACGGCCTCGATCGAGACGGCGTGGAAGCCGCGCTCGGCCACGATCGCCTTGGTCACGTCGAGCAGCTGCTCGCGCCGCGCCTGGGCGCTCATCCTGCCGGGCGTGGCCAACCGTGCCGAACTCACAGAGCGAAGGTTACAGAGCTGTAGGTTACGGGCATGTAAGTTACGTCAGCGTAACCAAGGGAGGCAGAGCGGCGTGAACAGGGTTGATGTAGCGGTGATCGGCAGCGGCTTCTCCGGACTGGGCATGGCGATCCGCCTCAAGCAGCAGGGCAACGAGGACTTCGTGATCCTGGAGCGTGACGGCGAGGTCGGCGGAACGTGGAGCGCCAACACGTACCCCGGCTGCGCCTGCGACATCCCCTCGCACCTCTACTCGTTCTCGTTCGCGCCCAATCCCGGCTGGAGCCAGACCTACTCGGCCCAGCCCGAGATCCGCGACTACCTCCACCGCTGCGTCGACGACTTCGGCATCCGCCCGCACCTGCGCCTGAACACCACCGTCACGGGCGCGGAGTGGAACGAGGACGACGGCCGCTGGCAGATCGAGACCGACGGCGGCGACCTCAGCGCCCGCGTGGTCGTGGCCGCGATGGGCCCGCTCACCGAGCCCAGGATCCCCGACCTGCCCGGGCTCGACGAGTTCGAGGGCGAGACCTGGCACTCGGCCCGCTGGAACCACGACTTCGACCTCGAGGGCAAGCGGGTCGCGTCGATCGGCACCGGCGCCTCGGCCATCCAGTACGTCCCGCGCATCCAGCCGGAGGTGGGCAAGCTCCACGTCTTCCAGCGCACCGCGCCGTGGATCGCCCCGCACCGCAACCGGCCGATCACCCGCTTCGAGCACGCCCTCTACCGCGTGCTGCCCGCGGCCCAGCGGCTGGTCCGCGGCGGCGTATACGCCGCGCGCGAGGCGCTGGTGGTCGGCCTCGTCAAGTTCCCGCCCGCCATGAAGCTGATCGAGCGCGTGGCCCGCGCGCACCGCGAGAAGCAGGTCGAGGACCCGGAGCTTCTGCGCAAGGTCACGCCCGACTACGCGATGGGCTGCAAGCGCATCCTCCCGTCCAACCGCTGGTATCCGGCGCTCCAGGAGCCCAACGTGGAGCTCGTGACCGGCGGGGTGCGCGAGGTGCGGCGCAACTCCGTGGTGGGCGAGGACGGCGTGGAGCGCGAGGTGGACGCGATCGTGTTCGGCACCGGCTTCCAGGTGACCGAGATGCCGGCGGCCACGCTGGTGGTCGGCCGCGACGGCGAGCGCCTGAGCGACGTGTGGGCCGGAAGCCCCAGGAGCCACCGCGGCGCCACCGTCCCCGGCTTCCCCAACCTCTTCATGCTGCTGGGCCCGAACACCGGGCTCGGGCACAACTCGGTCGTCTACATGGCCGAGTCCCAGATCGCCTATGTGCTCGACGCGCTGCGCGTCATGGAACAGCGGGGCACCCCGGTCGCGGAGGTCAGGCCCGAGGCGATCGAGCACTGGAACGCGAGCATCGACGAGCGCATGGAGACCACCGTGTGGAACAGCGGCTGCGTGAGCTGGTACCAGGACGCCTCCGGGCGCAACGGCGCGATCTGGCCGGACTGGACCTGGAGGTTCCGCAAGCAGACCGCGCGCTTCGACGAGGACGGCTACGAGCTGCGCGCGCCCCGGCCCGCCCGGGTGCCGGTCCTCGCGTGAGCAAGCGAGTCCTGATCACGGGCGGCGCCGGCGACATCGGCTCGGCCGCCGGCGAGGAGATGCGCACCCGTGGCGCGCGCGTGATCGGCCTGGACCTGCATGGCGACGGTGCGGACGTGATCGCCTGTGACGTGCGCGACCAGGCGTCGGTGGACTCCGCCGTGGCCGAGGCGATCGAGCGCCTCGGCGGGCTCGACGTGCTCATCAACAACGCCGGGCTCGGCAACCCCCAGAGCGCCGGCGAGCCGCCCGACGAGACCGCGCTCGCGGTGCTCGACGTGAACCTGATCGGCCCGTGGCGCGTGACCGCCGCCGCGCTTCCGGCCCTGCGCGAGTCGCGCGGCCGCGTGATCAACGTGGCGTCCGGGCTCGCCCACCTGGCGGTGCCGCTCGCCACCGCGTACGCGATGAGCAAGCGCGGGCTCGTGGCTTACTCCGACGCCCTGCGCTTCGAGCACGGCGACGCGATCACCGTGACCACGGTCTATCCCGGCTACATCCGCACCGGCATCCACGCGGCGTCGCAGGAGGCCGGGTTCGGGCTCGAGGGCATGGTGCCCGCCGAGCCGCTGGCCGGCGCCGCGCGCACGCTGTCGCGCGCCGCGCTCGGGTCGCGTCCCCCGCGCGACCTCGCCACCACCCGTCGCGGCACGTTCTCGTATCTGCTCGCACGGGTATCCCCGCGACCCGTCGTGGATCGCGTGGTGCTCGGGCATCTGCGCAGGCTGGCCCGCGGCGGGCGCATCTCCGAGAAGGGCCTTGGCGGAGAGCTCGCCGGCCGGCTGCGGTCCTCGCGTCGCTGAGCGCCCGGGCACGCATCGAGGTGAGATTGATCTGCCATGATCCGAGGACGTAGCTATCGACGACCTCGGCTCTGCGGGAAGGGCCCGAGGCTCCGGGGTTGTCATCTGGATCGAGACTTCTGTGGTCGCAGTCGGCCGCCGGTGGATCTATCCGGGCTTCCAGCCCGTAGAGAAAGGATCCACCGATAGTCGTCTTGGTCCCCCCATCCCCCTCCCCTCACGCTGAGCGCGACGCGCTCGTGCACAAGTACCTCCCGCTGGCGCGCGGGCTGGCCGCTCGCTACCGCCACACCCACGTCCCGTTCGAGGACCTCGTCCAGGTGGCGAGCATGGGCCTGGTGATGGCCGCCGGGCGCTTCGACGCGAGCCGGGGCACGTCGTTCGCGAGCTACGCCGTGCCCACGATCCTCGGCGAGCTGCGCCGCCACCTGCGCGACCACGGCTGGGCCGCGCGGGTGCCGCGCGGGCTCCAGGAGAACGTGATGCGCGTGACCTCCGCGCGCAACGAGCTTGCCGGCCGCCTGGGCCGGGCGCCAACGCCCGCCGAGCTGGCCCGGGAGAGCGGGATGGCCACCGAGGCGGTGCTCGCCGCCATCGAGGCGGGCGCGGCCTACGAGGCCGAGTCGCTCGACCACGCGCCCACGTCGGAGGACGACGCGGGCCGCTCGCTGCACGCCGTGATCGGGACCGAGGAGCAGGGGTTCGAGCTCGTGAACTACGGCGTGTCGGTGCGCGGCGCGATGGCCGAGCTCTCCGTCCAGGAGCGTGACGCCATCCGCCTGCGGTTCGTCGATGACCTGACGCAGTCGGAGATCGCCAGCCGGCTCGGCGTCTCGCAGATGCAGGTCTCGCGACTGCTCAGCCGCTCGCTCGCGCGGCTGCGCGATGCGGCCGGCGAGTCGGACAGCGCGGTCGCCTAGCCGCACGGTCCGCTCCGGCGCAAGGGCTCGCCCGGTGCGTCCGCCCGCGAGCGTAGGACTCCGCGGATGGACACCGCGGCCACCGATCTGCGCAGCGCCGAGTTCGTGGCGGTCGACGTGGAGACCAACGGGCTCGGCGGCGAGGACTGCGAGATCACCGAGGTCGCGGCGGTGCTGGTCGGCGGTGGGGAGCTGCACGACGAGATGGAGTCGCTCGTGCGTGTCCGGCGGCCGCTCTCGCGCGGGATCGAGCGCTTCACCGGCATAAGCCAGGCGATGGTGGACGCGGCGCCCGAGCCGCGCGAGGTGCTGGAGCGGCTCGAGCCGATGCTCGCCGGGCGGGTGATGGTGGCGCACAGCGCGTCGTTCGACCGGCGCGCGCTCGCGCAGGCGTTCGCGCGCGAGGGGCTCGACTGGCCCGACCCGCCGGCGATCTGCACGGTCGCGATGGCACGCAGGCTCGCGCCGCTGGCGCGCAAGCGCAAGCTGGTGCCGCTGGCGGAGTCGCTCGGGATCGAGCCCGAGGGGGCCCACCGCGCGCTCGTGGACGCCCGCACGTGCGGGCTCGTGTTCTGCGCGCTGTTCCCCAAGCTCTGCGCCGGAGCCGTGACCGTGGCGGACGCGCTCGAGCTCGTCTCCGGTGGCCGGCGCCCGCGGCGGCGGCGAGCGGCCAAGGGCGGCCCGGTGCCGCGCGAGCGGAGGCCCGACCTCAGCACGCTGCCCGACGATCCGGGCGTGTACGTGTTCCGCGACGAGCGCGGCCGGCCGCTCTACGTGGGCAAGTCGGTATCCGTGCGCAGCCGCGCGCGGGCGCACTTCTGCGCGCCGTCGGGATGGACCGGGCGCGCCGAGGTGGTGGAGTACGAGCCCACCTGCTCGGAGCTCGGGGCGCTGGTGCTCGAGAACCGGCTGATCAAGCGCTGGAAGCCGCCGGGCAACGTCAAGCTCAAGCGCTCGGGCGGATACGTGTACGTGCGCTGCCGCCTCGACATCCCGTTCCCGATCCTCGAGGTGGCGCCCGAGCCGGCGCCGGGGCACGCCGTGAACGTGGGGCCCGTGCGCGGCCGTACCGCCGCGGCCGAGCTGGTGGACCAGCTCAACTCGCTGTTCGGCCTGCGGCAGTGCGGTCGCGGGCTCAAGCTGCGCGAGCATCCGTCGGTCTACGGGCAGATGGGCCGCTGCCTGTCGCCGTGCCTGAACGACCTCGACCCCAACCTCTACCGCAGCCGCCTGGACGAGGCGCTCGCGCCGTTCTGCGAGCCGGGCGCGAGCGGCGACCGGCTGCTGGGGATGCTCGAGGAGCGGCTGCGCGAGGCGGTGGACGCGCGCCGCTACGAGCGCGCGGCGGTGCTGCACCGCCGTCGCGAGCGGATGGCGCTCCTCGTGGACCGGCTCGGCGGCCTGCTCCAGGCCACGCACGCGCAGACCCGGCTCGTGCTCGCCCGCCACCCGGTCAAGGAGCGCTGGGACGCGCTGTGGATCGTGGCCGGCCGGGTGGCCGACTGGGGCCCGCTGCCGGACACGGACGAGCTCGCCCGGCGCACCGAGGCCGCGCTCGCGCGCCAGCCTGGCGGCCCGCGCCGGCCGGTCATCCCGCCCGAGGAGGTGGACGAGATACGGATCGTGCATTCGTGGATCGCGTCCCACGACCCGCCCCAGCTCGAGCTGGGCCCGCAAACGGCCCCGGAACGGGTGCGAGAGTGGGTCGAAAGCGCTGTTGCGAGCGCGCCAGTGGCCGTTTAAACGTCACCCCGGGACGGGCACCTCTCTTATAGAAGTAACCACCATCAGGAGGCAACGACAATGGGCATCATGGACAAGGTCACGGGACGTGCGAAGCAGGCCGCGGGCGATCTCGCCGGCGACGGCTCGCTCAAGCGCGAGGGCAGGCAGGAGGAGCGCAAGGGCGACGCCAAGGACGAGCTGGCCAACGCTCAGGACAAGGCCGACGCGAAGGCCGACGAGGTCGCGAACCTCGAGCGCAAGACCTCCTAGCGCTTTAGGTTGCTGCGTCGGCGCGTGCTGACGCCTTCCTCGGGGGTACGCTCGCAAAGCTCGCTCAGCGAGCCCCCCGAGCAAGGGTCAGCACGCACCGCCGACCAGCCGCTCCGTCGGACGGCAACACCTGCTCCGTGAGCCGTCCCGGTGACAGCCCTACGGCCCTACAGCCGGATGATCGCGATCACGGCCGAGATCAGCACGCAGATCACGATCGCGATCTGCATCGCGATCCAGAAGCGCGGAAGCTCTCCCACCGCGGTTAGTCGATCAGTGCGCGTCGGAGGGCGATTGCCACCGCGTGCGTGCGGCTGTCCGCCTGGAGCTTCGCGATCACGCGCTTGGTGTCCGACTTGACGGTCTCGATCGAGAGCCCGATCCGGCGCCCGACCTCCTCCGTGTGGAAGCCCTCGGCGAGCAGCTGGAGGATCTCGCGCTCGCGCTCGCTCAGCGCGTGCGCTGCCATGCCGGCGTCGCTGATCACGAGAGCCGGCGACAGCGACGGGTCCACGAACGGCTTGCCCGAGGCGACCGTGCGGATCGCGCGGATCAGATCCTCGGGCGGCGAGCCCTTCATCACGTACCCGCGCGCGCCGGCGGCGAGCGCGTCGGAGAGGAGCCGCTTGTCCCCGTAGGCCGAGAACATCACGAACTGAACGTTGGGCGCGGCCTGCTGGATCCGCTTTACGGCCGACACTCCGTCGATGCCCGGTAGCCGCACGTCCATGAGCACCACCTCGGGCTGAAGGCGGGCCACGGCATCGATCGCGTCCTCGCCGGTCTGGACGACTCCCACGAGCTCGAGGTCGTCGAGATCGCCGAACAGCAGCTGGAGGCCCTGCTGGACCACGGAGTGGTCGTCGACCACGAGGCATTTCGTGTTGGCCATCTGGCCAGGATCTTAGATGTGGAGGCCCGCGTCAAGCTGGGGGTCCGCGCCATGTGGACCGACGGCCAGTCCCCCGGCGCCATATGATCCGCCGCCGGAAGCGGCCAGGCTCGAAAGGGGGCACATGTTCAGCTCGATCGTGGTGGGAACGGATGGGTCGGAAACCGCCGGTGAGGCGGTCCGCCAGGCCACCGAGCTCGCGAAGGCCATCGGCGCGAAGCTGAACCTCGTGAGCGCGTTCGAGCCAGTCGGGAATCAGCGGCTGCGCGAGGAGCGCCAGCAGGTTCCGGAGGACATGCAGTGGATGGTCAACGCCCGCGAGGACGTGGAGGCCACCCTCAAGGAGGCGGGCGAGTCCGTCGAGGAGGCGGGCGTGGAGGTCGAGACCTTCTCGCGCCAGGGCGACCCGGCCGACGCGATCCTCGACGTGGCCGAGGAGCAGGGCTCCGACCTGATCATCGTCGGGAACAAGGGGATGAGCGGCGCCAAGCGCTTCCTGCTCGGGAGCGTGCCGAACAAGGTGTCCCATCACGCTCCGTGCAGCGTGATGATCATCCGGACGACCTAGCGCGGGCGCCCGGCGGGCTACGGAGCGCCGGTCAGGGAGCGGTGGCGGCCGCGGCGTCGAGCAGCCCGTGGCCGTAGCGCTTGTCGTAGCCGGGAGCGCCGAGGTCGCGCGCCGTCGCCTCCAGGCGCGAGCGAATGGCCGCCGGCGTGGGGTGTGCGCCGCGCGCTCGCATCACCGCGATCGTGAGCGCGGCCGCGGCCGTCACGTGCGGCGCGGCCTCCGACGTTCCCTCGAAGCCCACGATCTCGAACTTCGACGGGCTTCCGAAGATCGTCTGCTGGTAGATCAGGCGCGCCCGGCGAGCGGCGTCGCAGTGGGCGATGTCCCAGTCGCTGCCGTCGGGCGCCGCGTCCTGGCCGCCGCCCGGGGCCACGATGTCGATCCCAGGGCCTTCGTTCGAGTAGTCGGCCAGGCAGCCGCCCACGGTCGTGGCTCCCACCGCGAGCGCGCGGCTGTAGCGGCCGGGGTAGGAGACCTGGCCCTCGCCGCCGTTCCCGCTCACGCCCACCAGCACGGCGCCCTTGGCCTCGGCGTAGCGCATGGCCGAGATCACGTCGGGAATGTCCGCCGCCTTGAGGTTGGAGGTGTACTCCACGCTCATGTTGATCACGTCGGCGCCGTGCTGGCCCGCGTAGCGGAGCGCGCGCACGAGGTCGCTGCCGTCGCCGTCGCCGTTGGCGTCGAGCACTCGTAGCGGCATGATCGTCACGCCGTAGGCGAGGCCGGTCACGCCCAGATGGTTGTTGGTGGCCTGCACGATCGTGCCGGTCACGTGGGTGCCGTGGCCGTCCTCGTCGAGCGGCACGCGGTCTTTCCCGATGAAGTCGTACGGGTCGATCCAGCGCTTCTTGGGCAGGTCCGGGGCCCGGCGGAACTTCGAGCCGGAGTTGCGGTAGGCCACGCCCGAGTCGATCACGGCCACCACCACGCCCCGGCCGCCGGACACGTTGGCCGCGCGCGTGTTGGCCCAGGCCTGCGGAGCGTTCACGCCGAACTGGTCCGCGAAGTTCCACTGGAGGTCGCGCCAGTCCTGGCTGCCGCCGCGGCCGGGGTCGTTGGGCACGAACGGGGCCGGCGACTGGGAGGCGTGGATCCGGTAGTCCGGCACCGCGTAGGCCACGTCGGGATCGGCGCGCAACTCCCTCACGGTGCTCGCGACGGAGCTCCCGTCCTCGATCCGCAGCGTGCGCGCGCCGCCGGGCAGGGCGCCATCGAAGCCGGTCCCGGTCTGGCGCTGGGTGTCCGCGCGGTCGGCCTGGGAGGCGCCGTCCCGGTAGCGCACCACCACGTGGTCGCCCGCGTAGGTCGCGGCGTGTGCGGGCGGGGCGGCGAGGCCCAGGGCCATGGCGGCCGCCGGTAGGAGGAGTCTGAGTCGCATTGGGCTACGGTGCTCGGGCGAGTGTACGTCGGAGCGAACAGCCGAAATCCCCGGAAGTTGCAGCATTCCGCGGACGGTCGTCCGGTGCGCTGAGTGGCTCTCGTGCTTGTGACCGGCGCCACCGGCTTCGTCGGGGGGCACGTGGCGCGACTGCTGGCCGAGCGCGGCGATCGGGTGCGGGTGAGCTTTCGCGATCCAGAGCGGCTGGCACGGCTCGGCGGGCTCGACGTGGAGACCGTGCGCGCGGACGTCCTCGATCGCGGCTCCATGCGGCGGGCCATGCGCGACTGCGACGTGGTCTACAACGCCGCCGGCTACGTGGGCTCGCGCCCGCCGGACCGCCTCTGGCAGGTCAACGCGCTGGCGCCGCGGGTGGTCGTGGAGGCCGCCGCCGCCGAGGAGGTGCGCCGCGTGGTTCACACGTCCACGGTGGCGGCCATCGGAACGGCCGCGCACGGCGAGGTGGCGGACGAGTCGCACGTCTACCGCGGCGGCGAGTTCGGGCTGGCGTACGGGGACTCGAAGCACGAGGGCGAGGTGGAGGCGCTGGCGGCGGGCGCGCGGCTGGGGGTGGAGGTGGTCGTGGTCAATCCCGCGTACGTGCTCGGCGTGCCGTTGGATCCCACCCAGGCGGGTGAGACCTCCACCCGCGTGATCGGCAACTTCCTCGCCGGGCGGCTGCCGGCCGTGGTCGACGGCTCGACCAACATCGTCGACGTGGAGGACGTGGCCGCCGGCCACCTGCTCGCGGCCGAGCGCGGCACGCCGGGCGAGCGCTACATCCTCGGGGGCTACAACCTCTCGTGGGTGGAGCTGATCGACCGGCTGGCCGTGGGCTCCGGGGTGCACCGGCCGCTGATGGTGCTGCCGCGCGAGGCGGGCACGATCGCGCGGGTGCAGGCGGAGCTGGGGCTGCGCTGGCCGATCGCGCCGGAGGCGTTCGCGCTGATGGCCCAGAACTGGCGCTACTCGTCCGCCAAGGCCAAGCGCGAGCTGCGCTACCGCACGCGGCCGCTCGACGCCACGATCGACAGCACGGTCGCCTGGTACGACGACCTCTACCGCAGCGGCGTGCTCTCGGGCCGCGGGGCCTCGGCGCTGTCGCTGGCCTCCCTCGGGGTCCGGCTGGCCGAGCGCGCCGGGCTGGTGGCCGGGCTGCGGGCGGCCGAGCGCTACGTCGGGCGGCGGCTGGTCACGGGGGCGTGATGCGGACGCCCTTCTTCCCCCGCGACGAGTACTTCATGCGGCTCGCCCTGCGCGAGGCCGAGCGCGCCGCCGAGCACGACGACGTGCCGATCGGCTGCGTGATCGCCCACGAGGGCGAGGTGCTCGCCGCCGCGGGCAACGAGCGCGAGCTGCGCGACGACCCGACCGCCCACGCCGAGGTGCTCGCCATGCGCGAGGCCGGCCGGGCGCTCGGCACCTGGCGGCTTTCAGGCACCGCGATGTACGTGACGCTCGAGCCGTGCGCGATGTGCGCCGGCGCGATCGTGCTCGGCCGGGTGCCGCGCGTGGTCTACGGCGCCACCGATCCGAAGGCCGGCGCGGCCGGGAGCGTGCTCGACGTGCTTGCCGAGCCGCGCCTCAACCACCGCCCCGACGTGGCCGGCGGCCTGCTGGCCGAGGACTCCTCGGACCTCCTGCGCAACTTCTTCGCGCTCAGGCGCTGATCGCGGCCGGGACGGCCCGCTGGGCCACGACCGTCTCGAACGCGGTCACGATCTCCCGGTCGAACTGGCTCCCGGCGCACAGACGGAGCTCGGTCAGCGCCTGGTCTCTGGTCTTCGGGTTGCCGTAGGCTCGCTCGGACAGCATCGCGTCGAACGCGTCGCACACCGCGACGATCCGGGATCCGAGCGGGATGTTCTCGCCGCCCAGGCCGTCCGGATAACCCGCGCCGTCCCAGCGCTCGTGCGTCGAGCGAATCAGCTTGCCCACTCCGAACAGCGCAGGCGCGGCGCTCACGATCCGCTCTCCCACCAGCGTGTGCCGGCGGATGAAGGCCCACTCGTCCGCGTCGAGGCTGCCCGGCTTGTTGAGTATCTCGTCCGGCACCGCGACCTTGCCGACGTCGTGGAGGTCGGCGGCGTGCCGGATCCGCTCGACCTCTTCGCGCGGGCAGCCCAGGTGGCGGGCCACCAGCTCCGCGAGCGGGCCGACCTCGCGGAGGTGGTCGGCGAGCTCCGAATCGCGCTCCATGAGAGCGCGCAGCAGCACGTCGCGGCTCTGGTGCGAGGCCGACGGACGGTTGACCTGCTTCTGGGCGTACATCCGCTGGTCGGAGATGCGCAGGGCCTCGCTCGCGCTCTGGGCCTCGAGCGGCAGGTCGACCCGCCCGTACGCGGAGGTGATCGAGAAGCCCACGCCCTCCTCGGAGAGGGCATGGGCGGCCGCCTTGACCGCCAATTCGCACTCGGGCCTCCCATCGGCCTCCACCAACACGCAGAACTCGTCCCCGCCCATCCGGTAGGCACCGCCGCACCCGGCCACGGACGCGGAGATCCTCACGCCGAGCCTGGCCAGCAGCGCATCACCGGACTGATGACCGAACGAATCGTTGTACTGCTTGAACCCGTTCAGGTCGAACAGGGCCAGCATGAAGCGGCGCTCGCCGCTCGCGCCGCCGAGGGCGACATGCAGATCGCGCAGCAGGCAGCGCCTGTTGCCGAGCCCGGTGAGAGCGTCCGTCAGCGCTTCCCCGCGTGAGACGGTCAGCATTTTCGCGTGCGCTCGGAAGGTGATCGCGAGTCGCGCGGAGGTCACCACGGCGGCAACGGCCACGGTCGCGGCCAGCACATCCGCGGGGGCATAGGACGACCCCACGAGCACCACGAGCACGGCGGCGCCCAGGATCACCGGAAGGATGACGGCGTTCGCCACGAAGGCCGAGGTCAGCCGCACGGCCTCGACGGCCTTGCTCCGCGCACGGGCCAGCTCGACCTGATCGCGCCTGACCTGCGTGAGGTCGGCGAACGTCAGGCACACGAGTCGCCCGGAGTCCGCCTCGAGAGTCCAGGCGCCGACGCGTACCGGGATCTGCCGGCGGTTCGAGCCGATCAGCTCGATCTGGACCGTTCCTCCCGCGCCGGCTCCGGCGCTCTGAGCGGCGAGCGCGGCGTGATCGCTCTGCACCACGAGCGAGCTGAGCGATGCTCCGATGATGTGCGAAAGCGGCTGCGAGAGAAGCTCCGCGAGCCGCTGGTTCGCGTAGAGCACGACCCCGGCGTCGGACACCGTGGCCGCGCCGTCGCTCATGTTCTCCACGAACATCCGGTACGGCCGGTCGGCGCTCGAGAGCGTGAAGACCTGCTCGCCGGGCGAACCGTCTGCCACCACGAGCGCATCGACCTCTCCGCTGCGGATCGCGCGCAGCGTCTCCACGGCGTCGGCGAGCAGTTGGGCGTTCGCGGGCTCGCTCGGGTCCGGCTCGATCGGGGTCGGCTCGTCGCGCACCGCGATGCTCATCAGGCCGGCGCTTGCGCGTCGTTGCTCACGACCACGTCAAGCGCGAGCAGCACGCGAGCGCTGTCCGAGAGGTCGCCCACGAGGACGCGCTGCGGCGGGGGATGGCCCTTCAGCAATGTCGGGGTCGCCAGGACGCGCCTTCCGCGGGCCAGCTCCGGGTTCTGGTTGACGTCCACTATGGAGAGGTCGTAGCGGCCCTTGAGATGAGCCTCGCAAACCGCCCGGGCGTTGCCTATCGCTCGCGCCGAGGAGCTCGACGCGCCGCTGACGAACAGCGTCAGCTCGTAGCGCGCGGTATCCAGCTCGACGAGGCCGGCTTCCAGACGCTCGATGGCGCTCTGCCGGGCCACGCGGTCACTGGTCCAGGGGAAGGAGCTGCAACCCGACGAGCACGCGCTCGGAGTCCGAGAGGTCGCCGATGACCTTGCGCATCGGCTCCGGCAGCCGGCGCACGAGTGTGGGAATGGCGATGATCTCGTCGCCCGCGGCCAGTCGCGGCTGCTCGACGAGGTCGACCACCTCGATCTCGTAGCGCGATTCGAGATGCTCCTCGCAGATGCGCTTGAGGTTCGCGAGCGCCTTGAGCGACTTGGGCGACTGGCCGGCGACGTAGAGCCGCAGGCGGTAGATCTCGGCCTGCGCGTTCGGATCGGCGGCCTCAGCGGGGAGGAACCTCATCGCGCACCTCCGTTGGACGAGTCATGGCCGAGCCGCGCTTCCTCGGCGAGCCGCGCCGAGCCGGTCAGAACCTCGCCGAGCCCGTGGTCGGCGGTCAGTTCGATGCCGCGCTCGGTGAGCAGGAACTCGCGGATCTGGTTCGAGTGGGCCATGCCGCGCGCCTTGAGCACTGACAGCGAGCGGTTGCGCTCGCCGTTGCTCACCTCGGTCGTCATGAGCAGCCAGACGTCGATCAGTGCCGCGATCTGGTGGTTCGCCTGCTCGAGCTGGAGGTCCTGGTCGAGGCTGGTGAACAGGGCGGTTGCGCCCTTCACCTTCAGGAAGTCGACCTGACGGGTGAGCATGGCCGAGACGTCGCGGCTCGCGCCGGCGGTGAGAAGGTCCGAGATCGGATCGACCACGACGACGGCGGGCTCGTACTCCATGACCAGGTCCTGCATCGAGGAGAGGTGGGCCTCGAGCCCCAGCAGGCTGGGCCGGACGCACCTGAACTGGAGCAGTCCCTGCTCGACCCACTGCCTGAGGTCCATGCCGACCGAGCTCATGTTCCGGACGATCTGGGCCTCGGACTCCTCGAAGGCGAAGTACAGGGCCCGCTCGCCACGCCCGCAAGCGGCATTGCAGAGCTCCGCGGCGACCGTGGACTTGCCCGTGCCCGCCGTACCGCTCACGAGTATCGAGCTACCGCGCAGGACGCCGCGGCCCCCCAGCATCTCGTCCAGCCGGTCGACGCCCATCGAGAGCCGCTCGCCGGAGGCGTCGTGCTCGAGGCCCAGCGCGGTGATGGGGACCACCGACACGCCGTTCTTGCCGATCAGGAAGGGGTACTCGTTGGTCCCGTGCAGGGAGCCGCGGTACTTGAGCACCCGGAGGCGCCGCGTGGAGGTCTCCTCGCTCACGCGATGGTCGAGGACGATCACGCAATCCGAGACGTACTCCTCGATCCCGTGAGGGGTCAGCGATCCATCGCCGCGCTCGCACGTGATGACCGCGGTCACCCCTCGGTCCTTCAGCCAGCGGAACAGCCGGCGCAGCTCGGCACGGAGTGTGGACTTGTCCGAGAACGCCGCGAAGAGATTCTCGATCGTGTCGATCACGACGCGGTCGGCCTTCACGGCGTCGATCGCGGCGCCCAGCCATACGAAGAGGCCCTCGAGGTCCCATTCGCCCGACTGCTCGAACTCGTTCGGGTAGAGGCTGATGTGCTCGATGGCGAGCTTGCCGTCCGCCTCGAGCTGAGCGAGGTCGAAGCCGAGCGACGCGACGTTGGCGATGAGGTCCTCGCGCGTCTCCTCGAAGGCGAGGAAAACCCCCGGCTCGCCGTAGTCGGTGATGCCGCGGACCAGGAACTCGATACCGAGAAGCGTCTTGCCGCAGCCCGCCGGGCCGCATACGAGCGTCGGGCGCCCGCGGGGCAGGCCACCGCCCGTCACGTCATCGAGCCCCTTGATCCCGGTGGGGGCCTTGGGCAGTAGGTGCGGCGAGTTTGCCGCCTCCGCCTCGATCTGCAATCTCTGTTCCAGCATCTTGTTCCTCTCCGCTCGACGGGACCTCGCGAATCACGCCCGATCGCCTTGCCGAGAGGACTCCCCATGAGTATCGCTGCAGGCTTGGCGCTCGGAATACCCCGTTTCGGTCGCTCGCGGCGGGCCGCGAGTTCGCCGCCGCGCGGCCGTCAACGCCCTGCTCGACGCCTCCGGCTCGCGCGCGGAACGGGTTCGGATGTTCACGCTTCACGACCCGCCCGAGTACGAGCCCGCGAAGGCGGCGGACCCCCAGCCCCACCGCGAGCGGCGGCTACCCTCTGCCGGTCCCGGCCGCAGAGTGCGGTGGACACCTTTCGGAGGGGTGCCGGAGTGGTTGAACGGGGCGGTCTCGAAAACCGTTAGAGGCGGTTTCGTCTCTCGAGGGTTCGAATCCCTCCCCCTCCGCTCAGAGCAAACAAGCAGGGCGTTGCTTGAAGCGCGCTGGCGCTGCGATGTGACGGGTCGCGTCGCTGCCGCCTTCCCACCACGGCGATACTGCGCACGATGAAATCGCCAGAGATCGTCCGCTGGCCGGTGGAGCCGCTCCCCGACGCCGAGTCACTGCACCCGGGGCCTGACGATGCGGCGCTCGCGATGGCGGCCACGGCAATCGCGATGCCAGCCGGCGCACCGCTCAGGCGGGTCGTCCTCACGCGCGCCGTCCAGATCGGACTCGCCGCCGTGGGTCGCCGCGACTACGAGGCCTGGCGCCGCGTGTACGCCCCGAACGCAGAATTCTACCTAACGGCCCGGGACTGGTTGGCGCTCGGCCTCCTCCCAGAGCTCACGCACGGTTGCGAGAACGGATGGCGGAACCAGGCGGGCATCCTCGACGCGATTGCGGAACTCCGCATAGAGCCGCGCGAGCTGATCGATCCCGGTCATAGCCGGTTCGCGACCCGAGTCCTGATCAGCGGCCGCGGGCGGGAGAGCGGGCTCGCCATGCACATGGAGCATTGGTACGTCTGGTTTCTGGAGAACTTGCTGATAGCTCGCGAGTACGGCGTGGCGACCGAGGAAGAGGCGGTCGGGCTGCTGCGCACAGATCAGCCTTCGTCCTAGTGCCAACCGAGGGAACTCAACTACCGTCGCTCCCGGGCCGCTCAGAGCAACAACCACGGCATGTTCGAACCGCCCTGCCCCGGCGCTGCCCGAGCGGCCAAGTACTGCGTCCGGTGAAAGCAGTGCCGCCGGGCGCCACCAAGCCCTAAGGGCGGAGCAGCCGATGCAACGCATTGATGCGTTGACGAACCTCGTGGTTCAAATACCGTCCCTCCCAGCCCGCTGGAGCAGGCAACCAGGGTGCTTCGAACCGCGCTCACCCCGCGTCGCTCGCGAAGGCGAGCCGCTGATCAGTGGCGCTCGGTCAGCGCGGCCACGGCGTCCTCCTCGGTCGCGAAGACGGTATGTCGCGCTGTGAGCCCGCCCTTCATCTCCAAGACCGCCCACTGCTCTTGCCTCGTCTCGATCCCACTGTCTCGACCGACGGCGATGAACTCGTAGCGGATGGCGAAGCGGGCCCCGCCCGCGTCGAGGATCTCGTGGTTCTCCCAGCGCATCGTCCCGAACGCTTCCTCGAGGCGACCCAGCATCCGCCGGCATCCGTCGATACCCCGATATAGCGGCTCGAGGTCGGCCGCCAGCCAGCTCGGATCGGTGAGGCGCAACTCGACATCGGGGGCGTATGTGGCCCAGCGAAGGTCGTCGTCCACTCCGATCGCCGCGTTCGCGATTTGCACGGCGAGCGAGATCACGTCCCTCCGGATTGGCGAGTCCGCGGGTAGCTTGAAAGTGGCGACGCTGAGCTCCCGGAACGCAGCTGGATCGAGCACCGGCAGCCGATCCTCGGGCGCCAGATCGCGATCGAGCGGCTCAATCGGCCAGCGGTGAACGTGCGTCGCTGTCACCTGGTCAGTATCCCGCAGAAGCACGTTCACGAGCTGGTGTCACCAACTCCGTGGTGAGCCGGTGGATCCGCTCGCTTCGAATACCGTCTCGTGAATCGCGACGATCGCACTCGGCGCCAGCAGGGGCAGGAGCCGCGTGGGCCTTCGGGTCAGGACGGCTGCGCAGCGCCGGCCGGCGCGCCGGCCTGGCTCAGTGCACCGGCGTGGTGAGGGGGTCCGCGGACGTCGTCAGCGGCTCGGCGGTGAAGCTCCCGCCATCGTCGGCCCAGCGCTCACCCTCATCGCCGGCCCAGCGTTCCCCGTCGAGCCGCGCCTGCGCGCGGGCCACCTCCCGCCGGGCGATCACATGCCCCAGGCGATCGGGCACCGACTCGTGCACCACCGAAGCCGCGGCATCGGCCACGCTGGGGCGGGCGGTGATCGATCCCATGCTCAGGCTCTCGCGCACATCCGGAACCGCCACGAGCATCGACCCGCACTTGGAGCACAGATCACTGAACACATCCGGCGGATATGCCGCGCTGTAGAAGCGGGTCCTGCAGTTCTGACACTTGAAACGGGGCATCACGGCCCCTTTCGCTCGCTGCCACGCATCAAAACGCATGACAAATGAATCTAGAAAAGCTAGTCTAGCGAACGTGACTCGGCGCGACCCCCCCAAGTGGTCTTTCCTGACCAACCACGCCCAGGTGATGCTCTGCATCGCGCACGACCCGGGGGCGCGCCTGCGCGAGATCGGAGAGACGATCGGCATCACCGAGCGCGCCACGCACCGCATCGTCGTCGACCTGGTCGACGCGGGCTACATCTCGCGCGAGCGCAACGGCCGGCGCAACCGCTACACCGTCCAGACCGACCTGCCGCTGCACGATCCGTTGACCCGCGAGCAGCGGATCGGCGACCTCCTGGCGGTGCTGCAACCGAGCCAGTAGGCCCCCCGAATGT
>JAXDJC010000204.1:0-6642 GCA_034663685.1 Thermoleophilaceae bacterium | reverse complement strand
ATCGCGATCTTCTGCGGCCGGCTGCGCTCCGGCGAGCGCCCGACCGTCTTCGGCGACGGCCTCCAGACGCGCGACTACGTGCACGTGCACGACGTGGTGGCCGCCAACCTCGCCGCCGCGGACTCCGACATCTTCGGCCCCGTGAACATCGGCACCGGCGTGGAGACGAGCGTGCTCGACATCGTGGAGGCCCTCGCCCCGCACGCGAAGGGCGACTTCAGCGCCGAACACCAGCCCGAGCGCCCGGGTGAGGTCCGCCACATCGCGATCGACGCGTCGCGAGCGCGCGAGGAGCTCGGCTGGGAGGCCCGTGTGCCCCTGACCGAGGGCCTCGAGCAGACGCTCTCCTCGATCCCGGGCTAGTAGACGACCGGCTCGGCCGCGCCCGGCACGTCGTGCCGCGGGGCCTGGTCGCTCCACTCGCCGTGCACCTCGCGGGCGATCGCGAGGAACGCATCCACGAGCCGCGGATCGAAGTGACTGCCGCGCGAGCGGTCGATCTCGGCGAGAGCATCGTCGAGCGACCACGCCTGCTTGTAGGGGCGCTTGGAGAGCAGGGCGTCGAACACGTCGCAGATCCCGCAGATCCGGCCCGCGAGCGGGATGTCCTCGCCGGCGAGCCCGGCCGGGTAGCCGCTGCCGTCCCAGCGCTCGTGGTGCGTGCGCGCGATCGTCTCGGCCATCTGCACGAACGGCGAGCTGGAGCCGGCCAGCAGCGCGGCGCCGGCGGTGGTGTGGGTCTTCATGACCTCCCACTCGACCGGGTCGAGCCTGCCCGGCTTGAGCAGCACGCGGTCGGGGATCGAGATCTTGCCCACGTCGTGGAGCGCGCTCGCGCGGCCGATCAGGTCGGCCTCGGCGGGGCTCGACCCGGCCGCGAGCGCGAGGCGCCGCGAGAACCAGCTGATCCGCTCGATGTGCAGCCCGGTCTCCTCGTCGCGCGACTCGACCGCGGCGCTCAGCCGCTGGATCACCTCGAGCTGGCTCTCGCGCAGCTCGCGGCCCACCCGGCGCCGCTCGGCGCTCTCGCGCAGGTGGCTCACCGCGGTCATCCCGGCCGTGCCCGCCAGCGCGGCGGCCAGCGGCGCCACCACGGGCAGCACCATCCCGGCCCCGAAGGCGAGCTGCGTGACGACCGCGTACGCAGCCGCACCGGCCAGCCCGGCGCCGGCCGCCGCGAGGATCCGCCAGCGCACGCGGGCGAGCGGCGCCAGCGCGCCCAGCAGGAGGATTGCCGCGTAGGCGAGCGGCGGCGGGGCGCCGCGGAGCGGGATCCCGTGGAGCGCGGTCCAGATCGCGTTGGCCTGCGCCTCGGGCCCGGACATCAGCTCGTCGCCGTGGACCGGCGTGTTGTGAACGTCGCGCAGCGTGGGCGCCGTTGCGCCCACCACCACGATCCTCCCGCGTAGGAGCGCCGGGTCCACCCGGCCGCGCAGCACGTCGGAGAAGGAGACGGTGCGGATCGTGCCGGGCCCGCCGCGGAAGTCGATCCGCGCCTGGCCGCGCTCGAACCGCGAGCGGTCCACCGGACGGCCGGTCACCCGCTCGGCAGTGACCACGGCCATGCTCCGCAGGCCGCGAACCGCGTACGGGAAGCGCTCCACGGCCCCGGTCGAGTCGTTGGTCAGGTCGCTGGCCGCCGCGCGCGCGCCGATCGCCCGCAGGTTCTCGTCGCCGCCGAGCACGTTGGTGCCGCCGCGGCCGTCGCTCTCGCTCGTGGCGAGCACGGCGCCGCCGGCGCGGCCGAGGGCGTCGTAGAGGGCCAGGTCCTCGGAGTCCTTGGTGCGCTCGGTGAACTGAACGTCGTAGACGATCGCCCGCGCGCCCGCCTGGTGCAGCCGGTCCACCACCCGCGCGTGCAGCGAGCGCCGGAACGGCCACGAGGCGCCGAGGTCGGCGAACGTGGCGTCGTCGATCCCGACCACCACGACCTCGCCCGGCCGCTGGTCGCCGCGCACGTGGAAGCGCGCGCCCAGCGACTGGCGCTCGACCGAGTCGAGCGCACCGGTGAGCTGCACCGCCAGCCCGGCGAGCACGGCCAGGACCGCGGCGGCGAGGAGCGGGAGGAGTCGCTTGCGTTGCGCCATGGAGGGTGGCCGCCGCGCGGAGCTAGTGGTGCGAGCGAACGCGGGCGAGGTAGCTGCGGCCGGCCTTCACGAGCACGGTGCGCTTGGTGGCGAAGTCCTGCACGTCCACGGCGCCCTCGGTCACCTTGGTGTAGGTGCCGTCGCAGCGCTCCTCGGTGTACCAGCGCGTGCCGCGCGTAGTGGCCTGGCTGCCGCGGCCGCGCGTGCGCCAGCGGCCCTTGGTGTCGCGGCCCCACAGGCCGCCGCGGCGGCGCTTGTGGGACGAGGACACGATCTTCTTGCCGGTGGCGGCCGGGGCCTTGCAGTCGGGCGCGCCGCGCAGCACGATCTCGGTGACCCCGCCCTCGTCGCTGCGCTGGCGGACCTTGAACACCGCGCCCCAGAACTGCGCGGTCTGGGTCCGGCCGGAGTCGAGCTCGGTGGTGATCGAAGCCGTGCCGTTGCGAGCGTCGACCACGCTGCCGACCGGCACCGCCGCGCCGGCGGGCAGCGGCTCGAAGCCGCCGGGGCCCGGCTGGTCCACGAGCACGGTCCCGCCGGCGGGGGCCGCCGCGAACTCCTGGCCGAGCTGGGGCTGCGAGCCGGAGCCGAGGTCGCCGCCGAGCGTGTCGTCGCCCGAACCGGTCCCGCCGCCGCTCGAGCCGTCGCCGGGCTCGGTCGTCGGGGTGCCGTCGCCGGGGTCGGCCGTGGGGGTGCCGCCATCGCCGCCGCCGGCGGGCGTCTCGGCCGCGGCGGTGGTGAAGGTCAGGTCGGCTCCGTTGACCGTGCCCTTGTCGCTCTTGGCGACCAGGCGGAAGTGGTATGTGGCCTCGGGCTGGAGGCCGGCGACCGTGGCGGAGACGACCACGCCGTTATCACCCTTGCCCGCGGAGGTCTCGGTGGACTTCGAGCCGTACGCCGTGGTGAGGCCCCACTCGAAGTGGTAGGTCGTGGGCCGCTCGCGCGGATTGACCTTGCCGTTCAGGGTGGCCGTGCCAGAGCCGACGCTCGTGGCGGCGCGTGTGGTGGTGGCCGGCGCGTCCTCCAGGCTGTTGTCGTCGGCCGTGACGATCGCGAGGCTCCCGAGGGGACCGAGGTCCACCACTGCGGCCGATGCCGAAGGGGCGCCGAAGGCAGCCGCGAGCAGGGCGGCGGAGGCGAGGCCGGCAAGAAGACGCATCGCGGTCGTGTCGGCGCGCTGTGGCGGCACTTGAGGGGGTGTGGACGCACGACCGACCCCCCGGTGGGGGTCCGCGTGCAGTTCGGCGCCCGGAGGGTCTGAGCCGCCACGGCTGGATGTCGCCGCGGGGACGGCGGTACCGTGTTGCGGCGATGGTGACGGTGGCGATCATCTGCGCGGTGGCGGGGGTGGTCCTCCTCGTGCTCGCCGTCGCTTGGCTCAGCGGCGCGATCGGGCCCGGCGGCGATGGCCCCGCGGGGGACTGGCGCGAGCGCACGGCGGACACCGCGGCGGAGTTCCGCGACTGGCTCCGGCTCGGCCGCTGAGCGCCCGCGGATCTTCCCGCACCTTGCGATTTTTTTGCGGGCAAAGCGGCTGCAAATCTCTAGAATTCATTGACGCCGCCGCTTCGCACCCGCACAGTTTTTCCGTCCGACCCTCGTAGCAGCATCTCCTACCCCTCCGCGCACCCGGCGCGGCTCAGGGAGACCGCCAATACGTAGGGAGAAGAGATGCCCCAGACGCCCAGCTCAACCGCCGACATCACCGCCCGCCGCACCGGTCAGGGTGTCAGTGTCGCGCGGCGCTACACCGAGCCCGGCGTCCACCCCTTCGACCAGATCGAGTGGGAGCTGCGCGACGCCGTCATCGGCGATCCCGCCAGCCCCGCCTTCGAGCAGCGCGGCGTCGAGTTCCCCAAGTCGTGGTCGCAGAACGCCACCAACATCGTGGCTCAGAAGTACTTCCGCGGGCGGATGGGCTCCGAGGAGCGCGAGAGCTCGGTCAAGCAGATGATCGGCCGCGTGTCGGGCACGATCGCCGGCTGGGGCCGCGAGCTCGGCTACTTCGCGACCGAGGAGGACGGCGACGCCTTCGAGGCCGAGCTCACCCACGTCCTGCTCCATCAGGAGGCCGCCTTCAACTCGCCGGTGTGGTTCAACGTCGGCTTCGAGGAGCACCCGCAGTGCTCGGCCTGCTTCATCCTCAGCGTCGAGGACACGATGGAGTCGATCCTCGGGTGGAACACCAAGGAGGGCATGATCTTCCGCGGCGGCTCCGGCTCCGGGATCAACCTCTCGAACATCCGCTCCTCACGGGAGCACCTCTCCAAGGGCGGGCTGGCCAGCGGGCCGGTCTCGTTCATGCGCGGCGCGGACTCCTGGGCCGGCACGATCAAGTCGGGCGGCAAGACGCGCCGGGCGGCCAAGATGGTCGTGCTCGACGTGGACCACCCGGACATCCTCGACTTCGTCTGGTGCAAGGCGCGCGAGGAGGAGAAGGCCGGCGCGCTGCGCGACGCGGGCTTCGACATGTCCATCGACGGCGAGGGCTTCACGTCGATCCAGTACCAGAACGCCAACAACTCCGTGCGGGTGAACGACGAGTTCATGCACGCGGTCGAGGCCGGCTCGGAGTGGCAGACCAGGGCGCGGGTCACCGGCGAGCCGGTCGACACGCATGACGCGCGCGAGATGATGCGCCAGATCGCCGACGCCGCCTGGCGCTGCGCCGATCCGGGCGTCCAGTACGACACCACGATCAACGACTGGCACACCTGCCCGGTCAGCGGGCGGATCAACGCGTCCAATCCGTGCAGCGAGTACATGCACGTGGACGACTCGGCGTGCAACCTCTCGTCGATCAACCTCATGAAGTTCCGTCGCGAGGACGGCAGCTTCGACGCGGGCGCCTTCGAGCACGTGGTCGACGTGATGATCCTCGCGCAGGAGATCGTCGTCGGCCCGTCGAGCTACCCGACGCAGGAGATCGGCGAGAACGCCCGCGCGTTCCGCCAGCTCGGCCTCGGCTACGCCAACCTCGGCGCGCTGCTGATGGCCGGCGGCATGCCGTACGACTCCGACGAGGGCCGCGCCGAGGCGGCCGCGATCACCGCGCTCATGACCGGCCGCGCGTACCGCCGCTCGGCCGAGGTGGCCGAGGCGATCGGCCCGTACGAGCGCTACGCGGAGAACCGCGACGCGCACAACCACGTGATGGAGAAGCACCGCGCGGCGTCGTACGAGATCTCCGACACCGAGTGCCGCGACGACGAGCTGCTCGCCGCCGCACGCCGCTCATGGGACGAGGCCGTCGCGCTCGGGCTCATGCACGGCTACCGCAACGCGCAGGCCACCGTGCTCGCGCCCACGGGCACGATCTCGTTCCTGATGGACTGCGACACCACGGGCGTCGAGCCGGACTTCTCGCTCGTCAAGTTCAAGGAGCTGGTCGGCGGCGGCCAGATGGTCATCGTCAACAAGACGGTGCCGCTGGCGCTCGACACGCTCGGGTACGGCGAGTCCGAGATCGACCAGATCGGCGCCTACATCCAGGAGCACGGCACGATCATCGGGGCGCCCGGCCTGAAGGACGAGCACCTGCCGGTGTTCGACGTGGCGGTCGGCCAGCGCGCGATCTCGCACATGGGCCACATCCAGATGATGGGAGCGGTCCAGCCGTTCATCTCGGGCGCGATCTCGAAGACGGTCAACATGCCGGCCGAGACCACGGTCGAGGACATCGCCGACGCGTACGTGCAGGCGTGGAAGCTGGGCGTGAAGGCGCTGGCGATCTACCGCGACGGGTCGAAGACCGCGCAGGCGCTGCGCACCGACGCTCACCAGGGCAAGGACGAGCCGGCCGAGGAGGTCGTCGCGGAGGCTCCCAAGCCGGCTCGGCGCAGGATGCCTCGCGAGCGCAACTCGATCACGCACAAGTTCTCGATCGCCGGCCACGAGGGCTACATCACGGCGGGCATGTACGAGGACGGCACGGTGGGCGAGATCTTCCTCACCGACATCGGCAAGGAGGGCTCCACGCTGCGCGGCATGATGAACGCGTTCGCCACCTCGGTGTCGATCTCGCTCCAGTACGGCGTGCCGCTCGAGACGCTGGTCCGCAAGTTCAGCTACATGCGGTTCGACCCGGAGGGGGCCACCGGCAACCCGGAGATCCCGTTCGCCAAGTCGATGCCCGACTACATCATGCGCTGGCTCGCCTCGCGCTTCCTGGACGTGGACTGCCAGGAGGAGCTCGGGATCATGACCCCCGAGGTCCGCGCGCGGAAGGCGGCGCAGGAGGCGCTGATGCGCGGGGACACGGCGGCGCCGGTGGCGGACGAGCCGGTGAACGGTGCGGGGAACGGGCACACGAACGGCGGCGGTAACGGTCACGCCGGGAACGGCGCGCCGAAGGCGAAGGCGCCCGGCAACGGCGGCGCGGCCAAGCCCGCGGCGGCGGCGTTCACGGACGAGCCGCCGGTGATCCCGGCCAAGCTCCAGGGCCTGGACCTCGGTCCGGCCTGCGGGCAGTGCGGCGGGATGATGCAGCGGACGGGCAGTTGCTACACGTGCAGCTCGTGCGGCAACAACACCGGCTGCGGCTAGCCCGGCCCGG
>JAXDJC010000200.1:0-29186 GCA_034663685.1 Thermoleophilaceae bacterium | reverse complement strand
GGCTCGCGATCATCGCGTCGCCGCCGCTCCCCTTGGGCGAAAGTGGTCCTATGAGAGCCTCGCCCACGGCGCCGACCACCGCGGCGGCGGTCGTCTCCGTGTCGTGGGCGCGCAGCTCGCCGGCGGCCACGCCGCCGTCGAGGATCACCCGGAGGTGGTCGCGGAAGGCGCGGCGGAACGCCAGCCGCTCCTCCTCCACGGCCGGATCGACCGGCTCGGCGATGATCGCGTGGGCGCGCTCCGGCGCGGCGAGCGCACGGCGGGCGAAGGCCTCCACGGCGGCGCCCACGCGCTCCACAGCCGGTCGGCCATCGTCGTGCGCCGCCTCCGCGAGCACCACCATCTCGCGCGCGGCTCCGCGCCGGAACACCTCGGCGAACAGGTCGGACTTGGACGGGAAGTAGCGGTAGAGGGTCCCGGTGCCGATGCCGGCGCGGCCCGCGATCGACTGCATGCCGGCCCCGGCGTAGCTGCTTGCGGCCAGCTCCGCCAGCGCGGCGTCGAGGATCAGCTCGCGCGTGGCGGCCTTCTTGGCCTCGGTGCGCTCGGTGGGGCGATAGGGCATGGCTCGTCAAGAAGTGAACCACGGTTCACCTCTTTGGTCAAGGCCCGCGCCGCAACCGCTCGTAGCCTGCTGGGTTCTCTTGAACGTGACCCGCCTGGCAACCCTCCTCGCCGCGGCGGCCGCGCTCCTGGTCGCCATGCCCGGGAGCGCCGCCGCCCAGCGCGCCGTCCCGTCGCTCTTCTTCGGCGCGAACTGGGACGGCGAGGTGGAGATGGTCGCGCCCGACTCCGTGCGCGACGCCGAGGCGGCGCGGATGGCCAAGTCCGGCGTGGAGTCCGAGCGGGTGGCGTTCGAGTGGCTGCGGGCGCAGCCGACCCGGGGCGCGCCGTTCAACCACGCCAAGACGGACCGGGCCGTCAAGAACGCCGTGGCGCACGGGATCGACGTGCTGCCCGTGGTGATCCTCGCGCCGACGTGGGCGCGTCAGTACCCCAACGTGGCCCACTCGCCGCCCAAGAGCTTCGCCGACTACACGCGCTACCTGCGCGCCCTGATCGCCCGCTACGGGCCGGACGGCTCGTTCTGGCTGGAGAACCCGCTGCTCGCCAAGCGGCCGATCCGCCAGTGGCAGATCTGGAACGAGCCGCACCTCCAGTACCAGTGGTCGATCCCCACCGGCGTGGACTACGCACCCGGCTACGGCAAGCTCCTGCGCGCGTCCTACAAGGCGATCAAGGCCGCCGACCCGGGCGCGAAGGTGGTGCTCGGCGGCATCTCGAACGAGTCGTGGAAGTACCTCGACCACATGTACGCGAAGGGCGGCATCAAGGGCGCGTTCGACGTGGCCGCCCTGCACCCGTACACCTCCAAGCCCGGGGGGATCATCACGCTGGCCAAGCGCTTCCGGATCATCCTGCGCCGCCACGGGGACGGCAAGCTGCCGCTGTGGATCACGGAGTTCGGGCTGCCGGCGTCGAAGGGCCGGATCAAGTCGAACAACAAGCTCCAGACGACCGACGAGGGCATGGCCGCATACGTGGAGCAGGCCTACAGGCTGCTGGTGAAGAGCCAGTCGTCGAGCCTCGCCAAGGTGCAGCGCGTGTACTGGTACACGTGGGCGTCGAGCTACTGCTGCGAGCAGTTCCGCTACACGGGGCTCGTTAAGTACGACGGCAAGGACACCGTCACGCCGATGCCGGCGCTCGAGCAGTACATGCGCAGCGCGCAGCTCTACGAGGGCTGCGTGAAGGACGAGCAGGCGCAGTGCGCGCAGACGGGGCAGGCGCCGGCCGGCCCGCCCGCGCCCTGAGGCGAGGGCTCAGGAGCGCGCGAGCAGGGCGCCGATCGCCTCGTCGGTGAGGCGGGCCGCGTGCTCCCAGGAGTGGTCCGCGGCGCGGGCCAAACCGCGCTCGACGAGCTCGGAGCGGCGTGCATCGTCGGTGGCGGCCACTCGGGCGGCCTCGGCGAGCGCGGCTCCGTCGTCGGGGTCGACCAGGAGAGCTGCATCGCCGCACGTCTCCGGCAGGGCGGCGCGGTCGGCCGCGACCACGGGCACGCCACTCGCCATCGCCTCCAGGCACGGGAGCCCGAAGCCCTCGTAGAGGGACGGCATGAGCAGGGCGCGGGCGCCCGCGTACAGCGCCGGAAGCAGGTCGTCGGGCACGTACCCGAGGCGGCGGGGACCGGACGGGCCGGCGCCCTCCTCGCGCATGTAGCCGCGCCCCGAGCCGGCGGCCACCAGCTCGATCCCCTCGGCGGCGAGCGTCTCGGCCGCGGCGTCGAGCGCCGCCACGTTCTTGCGGGCGATCCGCGTGCCCACCACCAGCGCGTAGGGGCGATCCAGTCCCAGCGCGGCGCGGGCGGGGGAGGCGCCGGCAGCCGGCGTGAAGCGCTCGTCCACGCCGTTCGGCACCACGGTCACGCGGTCGGGCGCCACGCCCAGCAGCTCGACCAGCTCGCCGCGCGAGAACTCGGAGACGGTGAGCACCAGCCGCGCGCGGCGGGCGAGGCGGGGGAGCAGCGCGCGCTGCCAGCGCACGTAGGCGGGGCTGTACCACTCGGGGTGGCGCAGGGCGGCCGCATCGTGGATCAGCACGACGTTGCGGCGCGAGGCGAGCGGGGCGAGGTTGGCGGGGGAGAGGATCAGCTCGGCGCCGCGGGCGAGCAGCGGCAGCGCGGCCTGCTCCCATGCGTGGCCGGCGCGGTGGGCGAGCGCGGGCCGCGGCGCGATCACGCGGTAGCGGTCCGGCCGGAGCGCTGGAAGCAGCCGCGCCAGCTCGCGCGCCACGCGCTCCACGCCGCCGATCTCGCGCCGCACGGCTGCGCGGGCGTTGATGGCGACCATCGTCAGGACTTGTGCCGCGCGCGGCGTAGTGCCGCGAGCTGCTCGCGCTCGCGCTTGGCCGATCCGCCGAGCGCCCACTTGAGCACCGCTCGCGTGGCGAAGGTCAGCGCCTGGGCGCCGTCGTCGGTCCGCTGCCGGCGCACGCCGCGCCAGCGCCGGACCACCTCGCGGCGGCGCAGCGCCAGCAGGTCGAACGGCTCGCCGCCGAACACCCGCGACGACGCGTGCGCGCGCCTGTGCAGCACGCGGCCCGCCGGCCAGAACCAGGTCTCCACGCCGGCGTCGGTGGCGCGCAGCCCGAGGTCGAGGTCCTCCGCGTAGAGGAACGCGCGATCGTCGAACGGGCCGAGCCGGCGCAGCGTGTCCGTGCGGGCCACGAGGCAGCAGCCGACGGCCCAGCCGACACGGCGCGGCTCGTCCGCCCGCCACGGCTCGATCGGCGCGCGCAGCAGGCGGGGAAGCGCGGCCGGGGGGATCAGCGCGCGCAGAAGCTCCGGTGCCGAGCCGGGCTCGGGGTGCGCCGAGTCCTCGCGCGGCCCGTCGGGGTGCATCACGAGCGGCGCGAGGATCCGCTCGGGCCGGTCGGCGCGCATCACCTCGGCGGCGAGCGCCTCGAGCGAGTCGTCGAGCAGCTCGGCGTCGGGGTTGATCAGCACGGTGACGGGCCGGTCGACCGCCGCCAGCGCCGCGTTCGAGGCACGGCCGAAGCCCAGGTTCTCACCCAGGTCGATCATCTCCGCGTCCCCGGCCCACGCGCGCACGGCATCCGGGCCGGCGTCGGAGGAGCCCGAGTCCGCGGCGATCACCCGCGCGCCGGGAAGGTGCCGCTCGACCGAGGCGAGCAGCGCCCGCAGTTCGGGCTCGGAGTCGTGCAGCACCGTGACCAGGGCGAGCCCGGTCCCCGGCGGGTCGCTCGCCACCGCGCTCCGCACGGCGATCGAGGCGCCCGCGCGCCGGCGCTCGGCCAGCTCGTCGAGCAGCGCGTCGTAGCGGGCGGTGGAGTCCTCGAGCCGGTAGTGGCGCTCGGCGCGCGCCCGGCCGGCGGCGCCCACGCGCGCCGCGAGCCCGTCGGGGGCGAGCAGGTCCACCAACGCGTCGGCCGCCGAATGCGGGTCGCCGGGCATGAACAGCCGCCCGGTCTCGGGAGCCACGATCTCCGCCGGGCCGCCCGACGCGGGCGCCACCACGGCGCGGCCGGCGGCGAGCGCCTCCACCACCACCATCCCGTAGGGCTCCACGTCCGCGGCGTGCAGGAGGCAGGTGGCCTCGGCGAGCGCCGGGCGCGGGTCGGCCAGCTCGCCGGTGAAGGTCACGCGGCCGGCCAGGTCCGGCTCGGCGGCGCGGCTGTGCAGCGCAGCGTCGAGCCGCTCGCCCGCGTCGTCGATTGCCGGGCCCGCCACCGTCAGCGTCAGGTCGGGCAGCCGCCGGGCGGCGAGGGCAACGGCCTCGAGCGCCAGCCGCGGGCGCTTCCAGCCCACGAGCGCGCCGAGCACAAGCGCGTGCGGGGGACCGTCGGGAGGCGGGCCGATGTGCGCGTAGGCGTCGAGGTCCACGCCGGGCGGCACCACGACGGTCCGGTCGTCGAAGGTGCCGTGCGGATCGAGGTCGCGGGCGATCGCCGCCGACAGCGCCACCAGCAGGTCCGACTGGTAGGCCATCGTGCGCGCGATGCGGGCGATGATCGGGCCCCGGAGCAGGTCGTTGTTCTGGAAGAGGAACTGCGACGAGGGGTTGGCCCGGTGCACCGCGGGGGCGCAGGAGATGGCCGCGCGCGTTCCCCAGCCCACCGTCACAGCCGGTCGGAGCGCGGCCACGAGCTCGCCGACCTCGCGCGCCTGGCCGGCGATCCTCACCGGCTTCTCGATCCGGTCGCGCAGTGTGGCGCGCAGCTCCAGCCGCCGCCGGCGGAGGGGGAAGACGTGCACGCCCACCGCGCGCAGACGCTCGGCCAGCGGCCCCTCGGGGCAGGCCACCGCCACCCCGCCGCTCAGCCGCGGCGCCAGGTCGAGCAGGATGCGCTCGGACCCTCCCATCAGGCCCGAGTAGCTCACGAAGAGCGTGAGCCCGCGGGTGCGCGCCCTTCGCGGCGCCGCGGGACCGGGCGCGGCGGCCGGGACCCGGCTGGGGCTGGTGGCCACGCCCCCGGGCGCAGGCGCGTCGCTCACGGCCGGCCGCTCCCTAGAAGTCGGGGCGATCGGCTACGCGGCGCAGTCCGAGCCCGCCTGCGAGCAGCATCGCGCCGCAGAGCGCGAGCAGCCATGTGTCCACGCCGGTTCTGGGCAGCTGGTTGCCCGCCTGTGCGGCCCGGGTGGTCTGAGAGCTGTTCCCGGACTGGGCGGCCTGAGTCTGGGAGGCGGAGCTCGGCCTGACGTTGGAGGTGCCGCCACCGCCGCCTCCGTGGTGGCCGCCCGTGCCCGGCTGGCCGGCGAGCGGATCCTGGTACTGGTTGCTGCCCGCGTCCTGCGCGAGAGCGGCGGCCGGGGCCAGCGCCACGAGGGCTGCCACCGCGAGCGTGGCTGGAAGTGCTCTTAGCACGGCGGGTATTGGTAGCAGACGGGCGTGATGGCCTCTCGTGCGCCACACAGGCTTAACGTGGCAATTCGACGGGTCCCGTGCTTAGACTGGCGATGCATGCCTGCCCCTAACACGCCCGACGCCACGCGGGTTGCGCTGGTCCATGACTTTCTTCTCGACCTGCGCGGAGCGGAGCGCGTCTTCCTCGAGATGTGCGAGCTGTGGCCGGACGCGCCGATCTACACGGCGATCTACGACGAGAAGGGCACGGAGGGGCGCTTCGCCCACCGCGACGTGCGCCCCACGTTCCTCCAGAAGCTGCGCCCGAACGCGCGCAGCTTCCGCGCGCTGCTGCCGCTCTACCCCGCCGCGATCGAGTCGGTCGACCTGTCGGACTTCGACCTCGTGGTGTCCAGCTCGAGCGCGTGGGCGCACGCCGTGATCTGCGACGAGCACACCGTGCACGTGGACTACTGCCACAACCCGTTCCGGTACGCGTGGAACGACCGCGACCGCACGCTCGCCGCGCGGCGCGACCCGGTCAGCCGCGCGGTGCTGCGCTCGCTCTTCCACCGCTGGCGCCAGTGGGACTGGATCGCCGCCCAGCGGGTCGACGGCTATCTCGCCAACTCGAGCACCACCCGCCGGCGGATCCGCTCGTACTTCAACCGCGACTCGCGCGTGGTCCACCCGCCGGTCGAGACCGGCCGCTTCTCCCCGGGCACGGTGGCCGACCACTACCTCGTGCTCTCCGAGCTGATGCCGCACAAGCGGATCGACATCGCGGTGGAGGCGTTCACGCGGCTCAAGCTCCCGCTGGTGGTTGCGGGGGACGGGCCGGACTACCGGCGGCTGCGCTCGCTGGCCGGGCCGATGATCACGTTCGCCGGCCGGGTGAGCGACAACGACGTGTCGCGGCTCCTGAGCGGCGCTCAGGCCCTGGTCGTCACTGCGGTGGAGGAGTTCGGGATCGCCGCGGTCGAGGCCCAGGCCGCCGGCCGCCCGGTCATCTCCGTGCGCGGCGGCGGGGCGCTCGAGACGGTCCGCGACCGCGTGACCGGCGCGTTCTGGGAGGGCGGCCCGGACGCGCTCGCGGAGGCGGTGCTCGCGTTCGACACCGAGGCGGTCTCCCCCGAGGACTGCGTGGCCAGTGCAGCCCGCTTCGACAAGTCGGTCTTCCGCAGGAAGCTCCCGCAGGAGGTCGACCGCGTGGTGCGCGACAGCGGTGAGCGTCCCTCCTCGCCGCACCCCTCGCCCGAGCGCGCGCCGCTGCGGCCCGGGCTCAGGCTCTCGCGCCGCGGGCGCGTGCGGCCCTTCGTCTAGGCACCGCGCGGCGCGGAGGCACGCGCCCGCTCGGCGCCCCGCCGCGTGATCGGGCGCGGCGGCACCGCCGTCTCGATCGGCACGCGCGCGCCGCGGCGCAGCGCGCGGCGCTCGCGGAGCATCGCGGGCATGAGCGGCAGCGCCGCCAGCGCACCCTCGAGGTGCTCGCCGAGCCTGCGCTCGAGCAGCGCGTGCCACGCCCAGCCGAGCTGCCGGTAGGCCACGAGCGGCGCCCAGCGCAGTGGGAAGAACTTCCAGAGGAGCAGGAGCGTGTTGCGCTCCACCCACGCGAGCATCGGGCGCTCGAGCTGGCCGGACGAGCCGCCGCCGGCGTGCGCGGCCACGGCCGGCTCGTACCGGCACGACCAGCCTCCGAGCCGAAGCCGCAGCCCGAGGTCCACGTCCTCGAGGTAGACGAAGAAGCGCTCGTCGAAGCCGCCCAGCTCGAGCACCGGCGCGCGCCTGTAGAGGGCGGCGCCGGCGCACGCCGAGACCGCCTCGCCGGGCACGTCGAACTCGGGCCGGTCGGGCTCGCCGCGACCGCGCTGCTCGGCCTGGCCGTCGCGGCGCAGGAAGTCGCCGGCGTCCCAGACGACGGCCGGGTCATGCTGGTCCACCATCTTGCACGCCACCGATGCGGCGCCGGGGTGCTCGTCGAGGGTTCGCTCCATGCGTTCGAGCCAATTGGGCTCGAGCACCACGTCCGTGTTGACTAGCGCGACCAGGCCGGCGGACGCCGCCTCGATCCCGCGGTTGGCGGCCACGGCGAAGCCGGTGTTGCGGCCCATCTCGATCACGGTCACCGGCGGCTCGCGCGCGGCCAGCAGCTCGAGCGACCCGTCCGTCGACCCGTTGTCCACCACGATCACCTCCGCCGGCGCGAGCGTCTGGGCGGCCACCGAGTCGAGGCAGGCGCCGAGGATCTCCCGGCCGTTCCAGTTCGGGATGACCACGGCCGGGCCGCTCACCGGGAGCGATCCCGGGCCAGCCGCTGCCCGAGCCGCAGGGCCGGCCGCTCGACCGCGTAGAAGCTCACCGCCGCCACGGCGATCGACGCCGCGAGTCCGAGGATCGCGAACCCGACCCAGCCGAGGTCGTCCCTCGTGCTCGCCAACTTCTGGATCACCGCCGAGTGCCAGAGGTAGAGCGAGTAGGAGATCAGGCCGATCCAGCGGAGCCTGCGGTCCGCGAGCACCCGCCGCACGGCTCCCCCGCGGTCGCCGCCGAACACCGCGGGCAGGAGGATGCCGAAGGCGACCAGCCCGCGAAGCACGTGACGGGCCGTCTCACTGCCCGCCTCGCGGAAGCCGCCGATGTTGCACATCGCCACCCAGAGCGCCGCGGCGGCCACCCAGGGCAACCACGGCGCGGACTCCACCACGCGTACCGCGAGCGGCCGGCGCTCGCGCCCGGCCAGCGCCACGCTCGCAACCGCCAGGCCCATCCCGAGCGCGAACTGGTCGAGGAACGCCGGAAGGGTCGCGATCTCGGGCTTGATCGGCACGAAGCCGAACGCGGTCTGGGTGTTCGCCTGGTTCCAGGCAACGGCGAACGCGAAGATCGCCACGAGCGGCGCCACCTCGGTCAGCGCGATCTGCCGCTCCGTGCGCCCGGGCAGGCGGCGCATCGCGAAGGCCCAGACCGGGAGCAGCGCGTAGAAGGTGACCTCCACGTCCAGCGTCCAGGCCACCCCGTAGCCGTTGATGAGCGTGGAGCGGTCGTAGACCTGCGCGAACCCGAAGTACGGGAGCGGGTTGTCGAGCACCGCGGGCAGGTTGATCCACACCGCGATCAGCAGGAGCGCCACCCAGTACGCCGGAACGATGCGGAACAGCCGGCGGATGGCGTACGGGCCGGCGGCCGGCATGCGGTCCCGGGCGAAGCGCGCGGCCACGAACGGCCGGTAGAGCAGGAACCCCGAGATCAGGAAGAAGATCGGGACGCCGATGTTGAGCTGCACGAGGTAGCGGGCGAAGTGCGGGTTGGTGAACCCACCCGCCACGAACGCGACGTGGAAGAGCACGACCGTGAGCGCCGCCACCGCTCGCAGCGAGTCGAACAGCGGGAAGCGAGGGCTGCGGGGCGTCAAGGCGTGCCGGTCCTGCGCTCGAAGCGCAGCTCCGGGATCCGGCACGCGGGCGAGAGGCGCAGCAACAGTCGCACGCCCTCGGCCAGGTCCTGCGGCCGGAGCATCTCCTCCCTCGGCACGTCCACCCATTCGCTCATCGGCGTGTCCACGTACGCGGGCACGAGCGTGGTGAGCTGCACGCCGGCGTGCTCGAGCTCGGCCTGCATCGCCCGCGCGAAGGCCGCGGTCCCGCCCTTGGCCGCCGAGTAGGCCGCGATCGACTCGATGCCGATGTACTCGGCCACCGACGAGACGTAGACCACGAGCGCCTTGCGGTGCTCTGAGCCGGCTTGGCGCAGCATCGGCACGCACTCGCGCGTGAGGAGGATGTGCGAGCGCAGGTCCACATCCAGCACTCGGTCGATCTGCTTGACGTCGGCGCTCTCGAGCGGGCCGCGCGGGCCGCCGTAGCCCGCGGAGCTCACGAGCACGTCGAGGCGCCCGAAGCGCTCGCCGTGGAGCGCCACCGCCCGGCTCACCTCGTCGTCGACGGCGAGGTTGGCCGCCACGGGGTGCACGTCGGCCCCCTCGCCCCTCAGCTCCGTGGCCGCGCGGTCGAGGCGATCGGGGCGGCGGCCCACGATCGTGAGCGCGTGGCCCTCGCGCGCGAGCATGCGGGCCAGCTCCAGCCCGATGCCGCTCGATGCCCCGGTCACGAGGGCCGCGCGCGCGGGGCTCATGCGGACCGGCGCGCCGCCGTGGCCGGCTCGGCGATCGAGGCCGAGCGCTCGCGCCCGTGGCCGCGCGGCAGCCGCCGGCCCAGGGCGATGAAGTGGCGGCCGACGAGGTAGTAGGTGGCCGCGCCGAGGGCCAGGGAGGCGGCGAAGCTGACGAGGCTGAAGGCAACCGGCGAGTCGCCCCAGCCGTGCTCCTGCAGCTTGCGCATGATCGCGAGGTGCCAGAGGTAGAACCCGTAGGAGAACGTCGCGATCCAGACCAGGACCCTGCTCGCCAGCAGCCGCCGGACCCAGCCGCGGCGCCAGTCGCCGAAGATCGCCGGCAGGAACAGGCCCACGGCCACCAGCACGTTCAGCTCCTGGTGCAGGATGAAGAACCCGACCGAGCTCACCTTGTAGGTGCCGCCGCCGATGCCCGAGAGCCACCACAGGACGGCCGCCGCCGCCCACGCCACCCAGGGGTGACGGTCCACGACCTGCACCACGCGCGGCTGATCGGGACGCCCGGCGAGCACCACGCTGACGACCGCCAGGGCCATCCCGAACGCGAACGAGTCGAGGTACGCGGGAAGGGTGAACAGCGCGGGCGTGACGTCCACCGGCCCGATGCCCTGGTTCACCCCGCCCGCGTGGAACGTGACGGCCTTCCAGATCACGCTGAACAGGAAGATCGCGGCGAGGGCGCCGAACTCGGTGACGACGAACGCGCGGGTGGACCGGTGGCGGGCGTTGCGGAGCGCCCACGCCCACACCGGCAGCATCGCGTAGAACGTGACCTCCACGCAGATCGTCCAGGCCTGGCCGATGCCGCCCGCGATCGTGTGCGCCTGGTAGATCTGGGCGAACCCGAAGTAGGTGACGATGCCCTTGGCGCTGAACACGTCGTGCTCGCCGAGCCAGAGCGCCACCAGAGGCAGCGAGACCCAGTACACGGGCGCGATCCGCAGCGCGCGCCGGGCCGCGAACGGCAGGACGGCGGGTGGCGGCGTGCCGTCGAACCGCGCCTGCACGAACGGCCGGTAGAGCAGGAACGACGACAGCAGGAGGAACACGGCCACGCCGGGATCGAGGCGCGTGAGGAGCGGCCCCGCATCCACCCCGCCCACCGCGAACAGGTACAGGACGAGGTGCGCGCCGAACACGCTGAGGGCGGCCACGCCCCGCAGCGAGTCGAGCAGCGGGAACCTGGGCGTGGCCAGGTTCGGAGGCGCTGCGGCCTGCGTGCTGGGCGGCTCTGGGGGCACGCGGCGACATCCTAGACTCGCGCCATGTCAGCGATCTACATCGCCGGACACGGCTATCACCATCCGGCGGGCCGCCACACGAACGCCGACATCGTGGCCCGGCTGAGCACATCCGCGGACTGGATCGAGTCCCACACCGGCATCCTCGAGCGCCGCCGGGCGAGCGCCGAGGTGGACACGAGCGATCTGGCGGTCGAGGCGATCCGTTCCGCGCTCGACGGCTCCGCCTGGTCCCCCGAGGACATCGAGCTGCTGGTGTGCGCCACGAGCACGCCCGACACGTTGGCGCCCGCCACGGCGTCCTGGATATGCGAGAAGCTGGAGCTCGGCGCCGTGCCGTTCGACATGAACGCCTCGTGCTCCGGCTTCATCTACGGGCTCGCGGTGGTGGACTCGCTGATGCGCACGCGCGGCCTGAGCCGGGCGCTGCTCACCGCCACGGAGAAGTACAGCCGCGTGGTGGACCACGACGACCGCCGCTTCGAGATCTTCTTCGGCGACGGCGCGGGGGCGCTGCTGATGCAGCCGGAGGCGCCGGAGGTGGGACTCGAGCTGGTGGACGTGTCGATGTCGGCGCGCAGCCAGGGCACCGGCCTGGCCGTGACGCCCGTGAACGGCTTCTTCAGCATGGACGGCGGGGCCATCAAGCCGATCGCCACCGAGCTGCTCGTGCGCTCGGCCACCGAGATGCTCGAGCGCCACGGGCTCGCGATCGCGGACCTGACGGCTTTCATGGCGCACCAGATGAACTACCGCCTGCTCGAGGACCTCGTGGAGGCGCTCGGAGTGAGCGACGAGCAGCACTGGCACAACGTGCAGACCTGCGGCAACCAGGGCGGTGCCGGCGTGCTCACCACGCTGTGCGCGGGGCTCGAGCAGCGGGCGGACGCGCTGCGCGACGGCGACATGCTGCTGCTCACCGTGGTCGGCTCCGGCTTCACGGCCGGCAGCGCGCTGCTGCGCTACGTGGACACGCGGTAGACCACCGCGCAGCCGAATCGCCGCGGGGGGTCCGTGAACCCGCGCACGAGCCGCTCGATGTCGCGCCGGCCGGCGCAGTCCGAGAGCAGGAAGCGCGCGCCCGACCCGAGCACCAGCGCGCGGGCCTGCGCGGGTGCAAGCTCGCCGCCGAAGAGCCGGTCCGCCGCCGTTCGCCGGGCCGGGAAGTGCGGTGTCCACGAGCCCGCGCCGACCCACGTCTCGCGCCCCGTGTAGGCCGGTACCACGGTGCCGGTGTACGCCGGCGCGAGCACGCCGCCGGCCTCGGGGTTCGCGTCGAGGTACGCCAGCGCGTCGCGCTCGCCGGTGGTGAGGTAGTGCGCCTGGTAGCCGTTGGCCACGGCGTCGCGCATCTGGCCGGCGAGGTAGATCGTGCCCGGCACGACGAGCGCCGCCGCCGCGGCCACGGCCGCAACCGCCGGGATCCGCCGCTCGCCCGCCCACGAGCGGACCCCCATCACCGCCAGCACGGCCAGCGGCAGCGTGAGCCCCTGGAGGGCGTGGAACGGGAACGTACCGGCGGGCTGGTAGAAGACCGCGAGGGCCGCGGGCGGCCACGCGTACAGCGCGGCGTGGCCGAAGTCGAGCCGGCGCGGCCGGGCGTAGGCGAGCGCCGCGGGCACGGCCAGCGGCGCGAGGCCGGCCACGGTGACCCACCACGGCCAGCGCGGGATGTCGTTCACCCGCTGGGCCAGCTCCCACGACGCGTCGCCGCGCCCGAGCAGGAGGTAGTAGACGAGCGGGGCGGCGGTGGCTGCGAGCGGCGCGGCCAGCTCCCGCCTGAGCCGGCGGGAAGCGAGTAGCTCTCCCGCCACCAGGATCAGTGCGAACGTGGCTCCCTGCCAGGGCTGGAGCCACGATGCCAGGAGGCCCGCCGCAGCGGCCCCGGCGAGCGCGCGCCGCGGCCCGCCGTCACGGCCGCGCTCGTAGGCGAGCAGGCCGAGCGGGACCATCGCCACGGCCACCGCGGTGAACAGGTAGCCCCACAGGTAGTTGCCCACCCACAGCTCACGCGCGAGGAAGTCGAAGTCGCCCGAGTGGCGGGCGCCCGCCCAACCGGCGAGCGCCGCGGCGGGCGTGGCTCCGAACAGGCCGATCGCGAGCGCGACGCGGCGGTCGCCGGGGCGGTAGAGGAAGCGGCGGCAGTAGAGGACCGCGGCGGCGAACAGCGCGCCCACCGCCACCGGCTTCCACACGAGGTAGGAGGCGGCCACCCCGAGTCCCGCGCGGTGGAGCAGGCCGGAGATCACCACGCCCGGGTGGAGGAAGCTGCGCGGCCCGGGCCGGAGGTCGTAGAGGTTGCCCACGAGCAGGTGGTCGCCGGCCTGGCGCAGCCAGTTCAGGTACTGGAGCTGGTCGGTCACGAGCAGGCCGTCGGAGCCGGTGACCACGCCGCCCTTCGTCCACACCCGCACGAGCAGCCCGGCCAGCACCGCCACCGACAGGGCGGACAGCCCGGCGAGCGTGACGAGCTCGAAGCGGTCGAGCCGCAGGCGCCTCAAGAGCGGGGTTCGGCGGGCTCCGGCACGAGCGGCCGGGCGGCGGCCGATCGCGATGCCGCCCGGACGCTGCGCCGCGCCGTCATCAGGTCCCGCAGCGCCGGCACGAGCACGCGCGGCATCGAGAGCCGAGAGCCCTCGCGGTCGGCCCAGGCGATGCCGGTCTCGGTCAGCCGGTAGCCGAGCTTGCGCGCCATCGCCAGCACCTCCGCGTCGAAGACCCAGTCCTCGAGCGTGGACTGCGAGTAGGCCGCCTCCGCCGCCTCGGCGCGCCAGAGCTTGAAGCCGCAGAAGAGATCGTGGGTGGGCTCGTGGAGCGCGCGCCGGCACAGCTCCACGAACGTGCGCCCGACCAGTCGCCGGTGCAGCGGCTGGCGCCGGCCCACCTCGGCCCCAGGCGCCAGGCGCGAGCCGGTGACCACGTCGGACTCCTCGATCAGCTCGAGCATGCGCGGCAGAGAGCGCAGCGAGCCGGCGCAGTCGGCGTCGCAGTGAAGGCGCAGCTCGCCGGTGGCGGAGAGCATGCCGCGCCGCATCGAGTACCCCTTGCCGCGGTTGGTCTCGTTGCGCAGCAGCCGCACGCGCGGCTCGGCGGCCACGAGCTCCGGCGTGCGGTCGGTGCTGGCGTTGTCCACCACGAGCACCTCGTGGGGCTCGCCGTGGCTCTCGAGCCAGCCGCACACGCGGTCGAGCGTGGCCGCGATCCCGCGCTCCTCGTTGAAGGCCGGGATCACCACCGAGAGGGCGGGAGGAGTCACGAATCCAGTCTACGTGCGGGCTGGAGCAGCGCCGCCAGCATCACGAGCGCGGTGATCGACAGGGCCGGGCTCTCCCAGTCCCAGTCGAAGCCGGCGTGCACGGCGAAGGCGACCACCGCGGCGGTGCCGGCCACCACCACCGGGTCGCGCGGGGCGGCGCGCGCGGCGGCCACCATGCCCGAGCCCGAGGCCACCAGGAACGCGGCGAGCAGCAGGGCGCCGACCAATCCGAGCTCGGCGAGCGTCTCGATGTAGAGCGAGTGCGCGTCGAGCGCGCGGTCCACCTCCTTGCGCTCGCGCAGCCACTCGACGGCGAAGCTCGAGGTGCCCACGCCGGTCACGGGGTGCGCGGCGAACGCGTCGAGCGCCACGCCCCAGAGCGCGCCGCGGTTGGTGTCGAGAGTGGCCACGCGGGCGGCGCCTGACTGCACGGTCTGGTGCTGGCCGCCGGTGGCCACCAGCAGGCCGATCCCGAAGACCACCGGGATCGTGGCGATTGCGATCCCGCGCCTGACGCGAGGGGAGAGTGCGAGGTCGGCCGCCGCCGCCGGCGCCAGGCGGAGGTGGAGCAGGGCCACCGCCGCGCAGGCCAAACCGATCAC
The DNA here is from genome assembly GCA_034663685.1 of Thermoleophilaceae bacterium. GTDB lineage: Bacteria > Actinomycetota > Thermoleophilia > Solirubrobacterales > Thermoleophilaceae > AC-37. Next base: position 14,593 of record JAXDJC010000200.1, on the reverse strand, counting down.
GCCCGCGTACGCCACCCCCTGCGCTCCGCGCGAGCCCTCCGCGTGGAGGATCGCCGGGAACGCGTGCACCGCGGCCACCAGCGCGGCGATCCCCGGGAGCGCCAGCCCGGCGGCGAGCAGCACGGTGCGCCGCGGGCGCAGCACGAGCAGGAACGCGAGCCCGGCCGCCAGCCCGAGGTACGACGCGCGCGAGTAGGTCAGGTAGAGCGCCGCGCCGCACGGCAGGGCGGCGGCGCAGGCGAGCGCGCGCAGCGGGGCGGGGCGGTCCTCGTCGCTGGCGGCCGCGATCGCCAGCAGGATCCCCATCACGGCGAAGATCCCGAGCGCGTTCCAGTAGGTGAACGGCTCGTTCAGCCGGTCCTGGCGCGTGCCTGCGGGCACGTGCACGATCCCCGGGAACAGCCGGCCGGCCAGCGCGTAGAGCGCCACCAGCACGATCCCCGCCAGCAGCGCGTCCGGCACGCGGCGGCGCAGCTCGGGCAGGCGCAGGCAGCAGAGCGCGACCGTGAACGCCGCGACGTAGAGAAGGAGGCGGTAGGCGTCGGTGGCGGCGTCGCCCAGCACCCGGGCCCAGGCGATCGAGATCGCGGTCCACGCGGCGAAGGCGGCGAGCCCGGCGAGGGCCAGCGCCGGCCTGCCGCGCGGCACGAGCGGCCAGGGCGCGAGCACCGCCAGCACGGCGAGCACGAACAGCACGGCCGCGAGCGCGAACGCGATCCGGCGCAGGCCGTAGCCGCCGGTGGCGAAGGCCAGCACCAGCGGCAGCGCGATCACGAAGATCCCGCCGCCCCATAATGCGAGGGTGCTCAGATTGCTCGTTCGCGCGGGGCTGGTGGTGGCCTGCCTCGCAGGGATAGCCGTGTCCGCCATCGTCTACCGGTCGGAGGGTAGGACGGCGAGTGCGCTGAAGGTGGTGGTGGCGGGCGGCGGCGACGACGCCGTGATCGCCGAGCTGCGTGCCGCCAAGACGCCGCTCAACCCCGACAGCCTGCGCGACAACTCCGAGGCGATCGCGCTCGCGCGGCTCGGGCACGCCGCCGAGGCCGAGCGGCTGATGGCGCCCGTGGTGCGGCGCGAGCCGGAGAACCAGCTCGTGTGGGTGGTGATGGCGCGGGTGCAGGTCACGGCCGGGCACCCCGCGGCCGCGCGGCGCTCGTACAGGCGAGCCGTGGCCCTCAACTCGCAGACGCCGCGGCTCGATCTGCCCCCTCCGCTGCGGCCAGGGCAGCCGTGATGCGCGGTCGGCGGGCTCACAGGCGCGGATAACCTAGCCCACCGCATGGCCGCCCCCGACACGTGCCGCGTCTGCGCGGGCAGGCTCGTCCTCAGGCATCCGGGCACGGCCGCGGGGCCCAGTGCCGACGCGTTCTCGCCGAGCTGCCACACGCCCGGCGCACACGGCGACCTCTTCGCGTGCGTGGACTGCGGCACGGTGCAGCAGCCGTCGCTCCCGCCGGCCTCCGAGCTGGCCGGGCTGTACCGCGAGATGAGCGACGAGGCCTACCTCGCGGAGGAGCCCGGGCGCCGCGCCACCGCCCGCCGCCTGCTCGACATGATCGGCCGCCACGTTCCGGCCGGGCGCCTGCTCGACGTGGGCTGCGGCCACGGGCTGCTGCTCGACGAGGCGCGCAGCCGCGGCTACGAGGTGGACGGCGTGGAGCTTTCGCGCAGCGCGGCCGCCTACGCGCGCGACGTTCTCGGCCTGCCCGTCCAGGAGGTTCCGCTTGAGGAGCTCGAGCCCACCGGGGAGGGGTTTGCCGCGATCGTGCTCGCGGACGTGCTCGAGCACGTGGAGGACCCGGTGGCGGCGATCCGCCGCTGCCGCGAGCTGCTGCGCCCCGGCGGGGTGCTGTGCGTGGTCACGCCCGACCCGGGCTCGGCCACCGCCCGGCTGGCCGGCTCGCGCTGGTGGGCCCTGCTCCCCGCGCACATGTGCCTGCTGCCGCGCCGCACGCTGCGCGAGCTGCTCGGGGCGGAGGGGCTCGTGGTGTCCGACGACATCTCGTTCGTGCGCACCTTCTCCGCGCGCTACTGGCTGGCCGGTCTGGCCGAGCGCGGCGGCACCCTGGGCACCGCGGTTCGGGCGGCAGCGCGCGCCCTGCCGCCCGCCGCCAGCCTGTCGATGTCGCTCGGCGACGAGCGCGTGGTGCTGTCCCACAAAGTGGAGGTGCTGCACCCTCCGCGCCCGCTCGTCAAGCCACGCGGGCGCGACACCGAGGTGCACGTGGTGCTGCCCGCCTACCGCGCCGAGCAGACGATCGCGCAGGTGGCCGAGGAGATGCCCGTCGACGCGGCGGACCGCGCGCTGCTGGTTGACGACGCGAGCCCCGACGAGACCGTGACCGCCGCTTTGAGCGCCGGCTTCGACGTGATCGCCCACCCCGCCAACCGCGGCTACGGGGCCAACCAGAAGACCTGTTACTCGCGGGCGGTCCGCGACGGCGCCGACGTGATCGTGATGGTGCACGCCGACAACCAGTACGACCCGGCCCTGCTGGCCGAGATGGTGCGCCCGATCGAGGATGGCGAGGCCGACGTGGTGATGGGCTCGCGGCTGCTCGAGGACGAGACGATCGCGGGCGGGATGCCGCGCTGGAAGTGGGTGGGCAACCGCGCGCTCACATGGGTGGAGAACCGCACCTTCCGCCGCCACTACTCCGAGTACCACACCGGCTACCGCGCCTTCTCGGCGGACTTCCTGCGCTCGATCCCGTTCGGCCGCAACAGCGACGGCTTCGTGTTCGACCAGGAGATGTTCGCCCAGATCGTCTCGCGCGACGCGCGGGTGGTCGAGCAGGCGATCCCCACGCGCTACTTCCTGGAGGCGTCGAGCGTGTCGTTCCGCGACAGCGTGGAGTACGGCCTGCGCACGCTGCTGGTGCTGGCGCGCTTCCGGGCGCACGAGCGGGGGCGGCGCTGGGCGCTGCTCACGGAGCCGGCGGCGCGGCTGGGCGGCGGCCGGCCGCCCCGCGGCGAGCGCTCCGGGCGGCGGGATTCAGCGGCGCAGTCGCTTCGCTGATCCGTTTTACCCGTCATGGGGGGTAAAAGGGATCAGGCTCGACATTGAGTCCAAAACAGCACCGCTGATTCTCTACACCGGTCCATGTGCGGGAGGCGGCTGGGCGTCGATCCTGTCAGCGTGCCCTCTCGTATGTCCAGTCTCGACGCGTCCTTCCTGCGTGTCGAATCGCCGGCGGCCCACATGCACGTGGGGTGGTTCTCTGCGCTCGAGCTCCCGCGGGGGGTCGCGAAGCTCGACGCCGAGGCGCTGATAGAGCAGATCGGGTCGCGCCTGCATCTGGCGCCGCGCTTCCGGCAGCGTGTGCTCGAGGCGCCCCTCGGAGTGGCCGAGCCGGGCTGGCGCGACGACCCCGCGTTCGACATCCGGCGGCACGTGACCGTGCGGACCGGGCCGCCGCTGTCGGCCGCCGCCGTGCGCCGCGAGGTGGACGACTTCCTCTCGGAGCAGCTGCCGCGCGACCGGCCCCTGTGGAGCCTGCTCGTGCTGCCGTCGGTGCAGCGCGGGCGCGCGGCGTTCGTGGGCAAGGTGCACCACGCGATGGTCGACGGGCTGGCCGCCGTGGAGCTCGGCCTGCTGCTCTTCGACGCCGGCCCCGACGCCGCGCCCGTGAGGGCCGCCGAGTGGAGGCCCGAGGGCGAGAACGGTCCCGTGAAGGTGCTGCTCGACTCGCTGGCGGACTCCGCCGTGGAGCAGTTCCGCGCCGCGCGCCGCGTGGCGGCCCTCGGCCTCTCGCCCGGCGAGGGCCTGCGCATCGCGAGCACCCTTCGCAAGGCCGCGCTGTCGCTCGCGGAGGACGCCATCAACCCGGCGCCGCGGTGCGCGCTCAACGTGCCGATCGGGCCGCGCCGGACGCTGGTCAAGCACCGCATCACGATGACCCGCGCGCTGGCGATCAAGACTCACGCGGGCGCGTCTCTCAACGACGTGATCCTGGCCATTGCCGCGGGCGCGCTCCGGAGGCTCGCGGTGAGGCAGTGCCAGGAGCCGTGCGACCTCCGCGTGATGGTGCCCGTGAGCGTGCGCCGGCCGGACGAGGACCGGGGGCAGGGCAATCGCATCACGTTCGCGTTCGTCGACCTGCCGGTTTCCGAGCGGAGCCCGACGGCCCGGCTCGAGCGCGTGCGCGAGCAGATGGTGGCGCTGAAGGAGTCGGGCGAGGTGGCGGGCACGGAGATCCTGCTGCGCTCGGTCGGATCGCTGCCGGAGCCGCTCAAGCGCCGCGCGGCCAAGCTCGCGGCCAGCCCGCGCCTCTACAACCTCACCATCTCGAACGTGCCCGGCCCGCGCATCCCGCTGTACGCGGCCGGCGCGCGCGTGCGCTCGATCTACCCGGTCATCCCGATCCCGGAGGACCACGCCCTGTCGCTGGGCGTGCTGAGCTACGACGACGGGCTCCACTTCGCCGTCTACGCGGATCCCGAGGCGCTGCCCGACGCGGGCCGGCTGCCCGTGATGCTGGAGGAGGCCACCGAGGAGCTGGCCGCGGCCGTGAGGCCGACCGGCGCGCGCGCCGAGCAGCCCCGGCGCCGCCGCGGCGCGCACGAGCGAAACTCGTTGACTTCCACTCGTGCCGGGTAGTTGTATGGACATGGACGGGATCGCAACGCGATCCGATTGGCGCGCCCCATACGACGTGGACGATCGGTTCCACGACGAGGCCTTCGAGCACGGCGGGTTGCCCCGCGCGCACTACGCGGCCGTGATGGAGGCGCTCGGCGAGCACGAGCTCGGGACCCTGGAGGCGGGCGCCGCCGGCGCCGTCCGGGAGCGCGGCGCCTACTTCGGCCGCAACGACGCGTTCGTGGTGGATCCCGTCCCGCGCGTGTTCGCGCGCGACGAGTGGCGCGAGCTGGCGGCGGGCCTCGCCCAGCGTGCCCGCGCGCTGAACGCGTTCCTCGACGACGTCTACTCGGAGCGGCGCGCCGTCACCGAGGGCGTGATCCCCTCACGGGTGATCGAGGCGGCGGACGACTTCGAGCCGTGGATGAGCGGCGTGGCCGTGCGCGGCCCGCGGATCACGGTCGCGGGCCTCGACGTGGTGCGCGACGGCAAGGGCCGCTTCATGGTGCTGGAGGACAACGTGCGCACGCCGTCCGGCCTCGCCTACGCGGAGGTGGCCCGCAACGTCGTGGGCGAGCTGCTCGATGCGCCGTCCGCGGACGGCTTCAGCGCGGCGTACGAGTTCCTCGGCGAGGCGCTGCGGGCGCTCGCGCCAGAGGGCGTCGACGACCCGTCCGTGGTGCTCCTCACCGACGGGCCGGGCAACAGCGCCTGGTTCGAGCACCGGCGCATGGGGCGCGCGCTGGGCGTGCCGATCGTGACGTGGGCGGACCTCGACATCCGGGAGGGGCGCGCCTGGGCATACCTGGACGGTCGCCGCGAGCGCGTGGACGTGATCTACCGCCGCACCGACGAGGACCGCCTGCGCGAGCCCAACGGGCGCACGACCCGGCTGACCACCCTGCTCGGGCTGGTGCGCAAGGGCACGCTCGGGATCGCCAATGCGCCGGGCACCGGGGTGGCCGACGACAAGCTGGTTCACGCCTACGTGGAGAAGATGGTCCGCCTCTACCTGGGCGAGGAGCCGCTCGTGAAGTCGGTTCCCACCTATGACCTCTCCGAGCCCTCCACGCTCGCCTACGTGCTGGGCCGCCTCGACGAGCTGGTGGTCAAGCCGCGCTCCGACTACGGCGGCCGGGGCGTGGTGATCGGGCCCCACGCGAGCCGGACCGACCTCGCGCAGGTGGCGCGCATGATCGCCGCCCGCCCCGACCGCTTCATCGCGCAGGAGACGATCCCCCTCTCCCGCCATCCGACCATCTGCGACGGCCGGCTCGAGCCGCGGCACGTGGACCTTCGGGCATTCGTCCTCACCTCCGGAGAGCATGTGCACGTCGTGCCCGGCGGATTGACCAGGGTCGCCCTGGCGCCGGGCGCTCTCGTGGTCAACAGCTCGCAGAACGGAGGGGGTAAGGACACATGGGTGCTCGCATGACCGACCAGCCGCTGATCGGCCTCACGACGTCCGAGGTCCGCGGCGAGAAGGAGTTCAAGCCGACGCCGCAGGGCGACCCGGCGCGCAAGGACCTGGCGCTCGGGTTCAAGTACTTCGAGGCGATCGAGCGCGCGGGCGGGATCCCCGTGATCCTGCCGCCGGTCGGCCCGCAGGCGATCGACCCGCTGCTGTCGCGGCTGTCGGGGATCTGCATCGCCGGCGGGCCGGACATCGACCCGCGCACCTACGGTGGCGAGGGCCATCCCCAGCTCGGCCCCACCGAGCCCGAGCTCGACAAGTTCGAGCTGGCGGTCACGTGGGCCGCGCGGGCGCGCTGCATCCCGATCCTCGCGATCTGCCGCGGCGCGCAGATGCTCAACGTGGCGCTCGGCGGCAGCCTGCACATGCACCTCCCCGACGACGCCGGCGAGAAGGTCGAGCACCGCCGCGCGGGCTCCGACGGGCCGGCGGCGTCGCACCAGATCCGCGTGGAGCGCGACAGCATGCTCGGCCGGGTGATCGACGCGGACCGCGTGACGGTGAACTCGTACCACCACCAGGCCGCGCGCAAGCTCGGGCGCGGGCTGCGGGCCGTCGCGCACGCCGACGACGGCGTGATCGAGGCCATCGAGCTGAACGGGCCCGACTTCGTGGTCGGCGTCCAGTGGCATGCTGAGTGCATGGACGTGCCGGAGCAGCGGGCGCTGTTCGAGTCATTCGTGGTGGCCGCGAGCCGCAGCGCCGGGGCTACGGCCGAGGAGCGCCTAGCGGCGTGACGACCGGCTTGCGACCTGTGCCCTCGACGGGCCGAGCCTGGGCGGAGTGGCGCCACCACCCCTCGCCCTACACCGTGGGGATCGAGGAGGAGGCGATGCTCCTCCACCCCGGCGAGTGGAAGCTCTCGCACAACTGCGAGACCGTGCTGGCCGGGCTGCCGGAGGACATCGCCAGCCACGCCACGGCGGAGACGCACGGGTCGGCGCTCGAGCTGGCCACCGGCGTGCACACGTCGATCGGCGGGGCGATCGCCGAGCTCTCGTCGCTGCGGGCCGGGCTGGCCGCCGACCTCCAGCGCCACGGGCTGTCGGTGGCCAGCGCCGGCACGCACCCGTTCGCGGTGTGGAGCGACACGGTCGTCTCCGCGGGCGAGCGCTACCAGTTCCTCTACGGCTCCATGCGCGAGCTGGCCCGGCGCGAGCCCACGCACGCCCTGCACGTGCACGTGGGCGTGCCGTCCGGCGACCAGGCGATCTGCGTGGCCAACCGGATGCGCGCGCACCTGCCGCTGCTGCTGGCGCTGTCCGGCAGCTCCCCGTTCTGGCAGGGCCGCGACACCGGGCTGGCCTCCGCGCGCACGCCGCTCTTCCAGGCGTTCCCCCGCACGGGCGTGCCGCGCGGGTTCCACGACTACGACGACTGGGTCGGCGCGGTGGACACGATGATCAAGTGCGGCGCGTTCCCCGACCCGTCGTTTCTGTGGTGGGACGTGCGCCTCCAGCCGCGCTTCGGCACCGTGGAGGTGCGGATCATGGACGCGCAGGCCACCACCGCGGATACCGGCGCGCTCACGGCCCTCGTGCAGTGCCTGGTGCGGCTCGAGTGCGAGGAGGAGGGCTGGGCCTCCGAGGCGCTGATGGACCTCCCCGAGGCGATCCACGAGAACCGCTTCCTGGCGGCCCGCGACGGGATGGCCGCCTCGTTCCTCGACCCGGCGCACGAGACGGCCGTGCCGGCGCGCACGGTGGTCAAGGAGGTGCTCGCCGCCTGCGCGCCGCACGCCGAGGAGCTGGGCTGCGAGCACGAGCTGGCCCGCGTGGTCCGGCTGGCGGAGCTGCCGTGCGCGACGTGGCAGCGCGACCGCGCGGCGGCGGGCGGGCTGCGCGGCCTGGTGGCCGACCTGGCCGACGCCTACGTGGACTTCCGCGGCTGAGCCGCGGCGTCCGCCGCCTCCGCCCGCTCCGCGCGCGCGAACCCGTTCGCGAACGCCCGCGCCGCCCGGTGCTCGTCCAGCCGGGTGTCGAACGCCCGGATGCCGAGCCGGCTCAGCGCCGCGGCGGCGGCTGCCTTCACCTGTCCGACCCGGCGGATGGGGGGTGGCGGCTCCCTCAGGTCGGGGTGCTTGCGGTAGAGGATCGCCGCGGCCTCGCCCACCTCCTCCATCCGCCGCTCGGTGCGCTCGGGGGTCTCCGAGCGCAGGTGGTGGGCGAGCGCATTCGGGTCGTGGCGCAGCCGCAGGCCGCGCTTCGAGAGCCGGTAGCCCAGCTCGGTGTCCTCGTAGATCGGCAGCTCCTCGTCGAACGGCTCGAGGAAGTCGCGCTTGAGCGACACGTTGGTGGTGTAGAGCATCCGCCAGGTCACGTTCGAGGGGTCGGCGATGTGGTTGAAGGCGAACATCGGGCCGCCGTTCTCGAGCCAGTGCATGTGGCGGGTGACCTCCACCTCGGGCGACCAGGTCACGCGGCCGAGCAGCGCCTCGTGCGGCTCGGGGTGCTCGGCGTGGTGGCGGCGGTGGCGCTCCACCAGGCCGGGCTCGGCGATGGCGTCGTCGTCGAGGAAGAGCACGATCTCGTGCGCCGCCGCCCGGATGCCGGAGTTCTTCGCGCCGGAGCGCCCGCCGGAGCGCTCGCGCCGCACCGTGCGCACCCACGGGCGCTCAGCCAGGACCGTGGGCGTCGCGTCGGTGGAGGCGTCGTCCACCACGAGCACCTCGTCGGCTCCCTGGTGCTCGAGCGCGTCGAGGCAGCGGGCGAGCACGGGGGCCCGGTCGTGGGTGGGGATCACCACCGACAGCGCGGGCCTCATCGCGCGCTCGCCGGCACGCGGAAACCGCGCCGCAGCTCGGCGAGCAGCGGCCGCTCGGCCGCCAGCACCACCGCGGCATACACCGCGAGGAAGAGCACCAGCTCGGCGATCGCCTGAGTGAGGCTTCGCCCGCCGCCCCAGAGCGCGAATCGCAGCGCCGCGGCGGCGGCCGCCGCGACGGCGACCGGCCAGGCGCAGCGCAGCACGAGCGCCGCGAGGTCCACCCCCGGCAGCAGCCGGCGCACGTAGTACGCGCGCACGCCGAGCACGGCAAGCGACGAGCCGCAGATCGCCAGCACGTACGCCGTCTGGCCCCACAGGATCAGCGCCGGCACCGCCGCGGCTCCGAACACGAGCACCGCGGCCACCGCCTCCACCGCCGGCTGGCGGAAGCGGCCGAGCCCGCGCGCGAACGCGATCCACGTGTAGCCGAGCGAGTACAGCGCGCTGGCCGCCCCCAGCCCCTGGAGCAGCACGATCGCCCCGGTCCACTCGTCGCCGAGCAGGTGGTGGACCAGGTCCGCGGCGAACAGCACGAGCAGCGCGCCGAAGGCGAGCGACCAGATCGCGGCCGCGCGCACCGCCGCGGTGAACAGCTCCTCGAGCGTGGCGGCCCGCTCGCGCACCGCGCACACCACCGGATAGACGGTGGGGGAGATCACCTGATCAGCCCGGTCGGCGTAGCGGGTGAGCCCCACGGCGAGCGCGAGGAAACCCGCGGCGGCCAGGCCGCCGTCGAGCTTGAACGCGAGGATCTGGCCCTGGGCCATCACGAGGCCGCCGGCGGTGACCACGAGGATCGGCCAGGAGAACGACAGATAGCGCCGCGTGGCCGCGCGCTCGAAGCGCACGCCCAGCCGGTACGGCGAGAGCCGCAGCGCCAGCACCACCGACGCCGCGTTGCCGGCCACCGCCCCGATCACGATCGACCACACGCCCACGCCGGCCGCGGCCAGCGGCACCGTGACCACGAACGTGACGATCGGGACCACCGCCTGGAGGCTGCGCTGGCGCAGGAAGTCCATCTGCCGGAAGAAGATCCACAGCGGCGCCTGGAGCGCGAACGCGATCGGCAGGTACACGAGCGCGAGCGTGAGGGGCAGCAGGCGCGGCTCGTGGTAGACGGCGGCCAGCACCGGCGCGGCGATGGCGATGATCACGGCCAGCGCCGCGGACAGCGCGAGCTCGAGTGAGAACGCGAGCTGGAACTCGCGCTCCTGGTCGCGCTCGTCCTGCTGCACGAACGCCTCGTCGATGCCCACGCGCTTGAGCGCGATCAGCGTGATCACCGTGATCGACACGATCCCGTAGAGCCCGATCTCGCGCGGGCCGAGGATGCGGGCCACGATCAGCGCCTGCGCGAGGGACGCCGCCTCGACCAGCACGAGGAACGCGGCGTTGACGGCGACGCCGCGGATCGTCCGCGCGCGCAGCTCGGAGGCCGCGAACGGCAGGCGCTCGCTCATGCGGGCCAAGCTACTACGGTCCTCCGCCGTGATCGACGCCACCGCCCGCCGCCTGGGCATCGACCGCTTCGAGCTCGCCTGCCTGATCGTGCTCGCGGGCACGTCGGTGGCGGTGCTCCTGCCGCTGCTCACGCGCGGCCGGCCGCTGTCCGGGGCCGACGGCCTCTACCCGGCCGACCAGCTGCAGTACTTCACCTGGATCCGCGAGGCGTCGCACCACGTGCTGATCGGCAACCGCATGGACCTCGCGCCCGGCTCCCGGTCGTTCCTGCACCCCGGGTTCCTCCTGTCCGGCCTGGTGCACCGCGTGACCGGCATCTCGATCCCGCTGTCGTACCTGCTGCTCTGGAAGCCGCTGGCGATCGGGATCACGTTCTTCGGCGCGCTCGCCTACGTGCGCCGCCTCGTGCCCGCCGGAGGGCAGCGGCGGGCCGCGCTCGCGATCGTGCTGTTCGCGGTCATGCCGGCCTCGGCGATCGTGGCGTGGACGGGCTGGGGCGGAAAGCCGCGCCAGTACACGTTCGACTTCATCTCGGGCGAGATGTGGACCGGCCAGTTCCTCTGGGGCTACCTGTTCACGGCGATCGCGGTGTTCCTGATGCCGCTCGTGCTGCTGGCGGTGGAGCGCTGGCGGACCGATACCCAAACGCCGGGCACACGTGGCGGCGGGCGGCGGCTGGCGCTGGCGGCGCTCGGCGCGTTCGTGGTGATGTACCTCCAACCGTGGCAGGGCGCCACGCTCGCGCTGATCGTGGTGGCGGTCGAGGCGATCCAGCTGCTGCGTACGCGCGAGCGCCCGCCGTGGGCTCTCCTCGTGGTGCCGGCCGCGGTGGCGGTGCCCGCGGCGTACTACTTCGCGCTCTCGCACCTCGACGCGTCGTGGAAGCTCGCGAGCAAGGCCAACGCGGCGGGCGGCCAGCCCGAGTGGCACTGGCCGTGGTGGGCCATGCTGCTCACGCTGCTCCCGCTGGCGGCGCCGGCCGCGCTGGCCTACCGGCTGCCCGCGCGCTCGTGGCAGGACCTGGCGGTGCGGGTCTGGCCGTTCTGCGCCCTGCTCGTGTACCTGCAGCCGGGCGGCACGTTCCCGTACCACTCGTTCCAGGGGCTGGCGATCCCGCTCGGCATCCTGGCCGTGCTGGGCGTGTCGAGCCTGCGGTGGCGGCCGAGCCCGGCGCTCGTGGTCGCGGCGATCGCGTTGCTCACGCTGCCGGGCTTCGCGCACAAGCTGGAGACCGCGGCCAACAACATCCACCTCGGCGCCGACCCGTACTTCATCTTCCCCGACGAGCAGCGCGCGCTCGACTCGCTCGAGGAGGACCCGCGGCCCGGCGGCGTGCTGGCGCCGCTCTACTCGGGCTTCTTCCTCCCGTACCGCACCGGGCGCGAGGTGTACGTGGGCCAGTTCTCGTGGGCGCCCGACTCGCGCACGCGCCGCAGGCGGGCCGACGCGCTGTTCGAGGGCCGCCTGCGCGGCGAGCCGGCGCGGGCGTTCGTGCGCGAGTCCCGGGCGCGCTTCCTGTTCGCCGACTGCCGCAAGCTCACAGACCTGACGGCGACGCTGCGCAGGATGCTCGAGGAGGTGCGCCGCTTCGGCTGCGCGACCGTCTACGTGCTGCGCGAGCGGCCGGGGATGACGGCGGCGGCCGGGCGGCCGGACCAGTAGGGCTCGGACCGGCAGCGGCGGGATGTCCGACTCGATCGCGGCCACGACCGCCGCCGCCGCGGATACCGTACCTGCGGTGCGGCGCGCCGATGCGCTTTCCCGCCCGCTCGTGCTCGGCCTGCTGTTCGCGGGCGCCGCGCTGCTCTCGGCGATCACGGTGCTCGACGGCGTGCAGCCGAACGACGAGGGGCTGATGCTCCAGGCCGCGAGCCGCATCGCGCACGGCCAGGTCCCGTACAGCGACTTCTGGTGGTACTACCCGCCCGGCCAGCCGTACCTGCTGGCGGGGCTGTGGAAGGTGTTCGGGCCGTCGCTTCTTTGGTGGCGGGTGGTGAGGGTGATCGTGGACGCCACCGTGGCGGTGCTCGCCTACTCGCTGACCCGTCGCCGCGCGCCCGGCCTGCCCGCGCTCGCGGTCTGGCTCGTGGCCGCCTGCGCGATGGCGTTCCCCTCGCAGCCGCACCCGTTCCCGATCGCGCTCGCGCTGTCCCTGGGCGCGCTGCTCGCGGTAGAGCGGCGGCCGCTGCTCGCGGGCGTGCTGCTCGGCGTGTGCGCGGCGTGGAGGCTCGAGTTCGCCGCGTACGCGGGGCTCGGGGTGGCGGTGGCGCATGCCCTGTCCGCGCGGCCGGCCGGGGAGCGGATCAGGCGCTTCGGGCGCGTGGCGGGCGCGGCCGCGCTCACCGCGCTGGTCCTCTACCTGCCGGTGGTGATGGCCGCCGGCCTCGGTCGCTCGTGGGAGATGCTCGTGCGCTACCCGCTGGTCGACTTCGGCAAGTACCAGTCACTCCCGTTCCCACTGCACTACCGCGGGCCGCTCAACACCACGGGACCGGGCGGCTTCCTCACCGACAGCGCCGAGAACCTCATCCACTTCTACCTCCCGCTCGCGCTTGTGATCGGGCTGGTGGGCGGGCTGCTGGCGCTGGCCGGGCGCTTCCGCCGCGACGACCCGTGGCCGGCCGCCACCGCGGTCTTCGCGATCGGGATGGGCCACTACCTCGTGATCCGAGCGGACCTCTTCCACACGGCGCCGCTGGCGATCATGGTCTCGATCCTGGCCGCCGGGGCGCTGGTGCGCGAACCCCTGTCGATTCCGGCGGCTATATCGCCGCGATTGACAGGGGTTGTCCCGCGCGCCCTCGCCACCCTCGCCGCAGCCCTCGGCTTCGCCTGGGCCCTCGCCGAGGGCGTCGACCGCCGCATCCGCGGCCTGACCGACGAGCACACGGTCGCGCTCCACCTGCCGGCCGCCGACGGCGTCCGGGCCCGTCCGCAGCGAGCCCGCGCCCTCGAGCGCGCGGTGGACTACATCCGCAATCGCGTGCCACCCGGAAGGCCGATCTACGTGGCCACGCAGCGCTCCGACCTCGTCACCTCCGGCAACCCGCTCCTCTACGTGCTGGCCGAGCGCCCGAACGCCACCCGCTACGACATCGCGGCGCCGGGGGTCGTCACGTCCGCGCCGGTCCAGCGCGAGATCGTGCGCGACCTGCGCCGCCGGCGCGCGTTCGTGGTCCGCTTCGTCGCCCCGATCACCGCCGTGCGCGAGCCCAACCGGGCCGGGCGCTCGAGTGGCGTGAGGATCCTCGACGCGTTCCTCGCGACCGACTACCGGCAGGTGGCCAAGCTCGGCTACTACGTGATGCTGGAGCCGCGGCCGTGAGGCTGGCCTACGTCCTCGAGCGCTACCCGGAGCTGAGCCAGACGTTCGTGGAGGCGGAGCTCGGCGAGCTGGCGCGGGGCGGCGACCGCGTGGAGGTGCTCGCGTTCCAGGCCGGCGACGGCGCGGATCTGGCGGAGCGGGCCTTCGAGCCGGCATACCCGGTGCCCGGCCGGGCGCGCGCCGCGGCACTCGCCGGCAGCGTGGCGCGACGACCGCGGGCGGCCGCGGCGTTCCTTGCGGGCGGAGTGGGGCGGAGCAGCCCCGCGGATCCGTCCGCCGCCGCCGGGCCGGGCACGCTCTGGCCCTCCGACGGGCACCGCCTTCGCGCCCTCGCGCGCATCGCCGGGTGGCGCGCCGCGGCCGCGCGCGCCGATCACCTCCACGCCCACTTCGCGGGCGACGCCGCCGACGTGGCCGCCCTGCTCGGCGCACTCACCGGTCGCCGCCACTCCCTCACCGGCCACTCGACCGACCTGTTCGCCGACCCGGCCGCGCTCCGCAAGCGCCTCGACGCGGCGGCGTTCGCCGTGCTGGTCTGCGACTACGACCGCCGCGAGGTCGAGCGGCTGGCGCCCGGCGCCGGCCCCCTCCACGTGGTGCCGCTGGGGATCGACCTCGCGCGCGTCGCCCGTTCCACGCCGTACCGGGCCGGCGGCCCGGTGGTGGCGGTCGGGCGACTGGTGGAGCACAAGGGGTTCGCGGACCTGGCGGCGGTCGCTAGCGAGCTGGGACGCGAGGTGATCGTGGCCGGCGAGGGGCCCGAGCGCGCGCCGCTCGAGCGGTCCGCCGCGGTGAGCCTCCCCGGCGCTCTGTCCCCCGCCGCGGCCCGCGAGCTGATCGAGAGCGCGGCGCTGCTCGTGGCCCCGAGCGTGATCGCGAGCGACGGCTCCCGCGACGGCATCCCGATGGTCCTCAAGGAGGCGCTGGCCCTGGAGGTGCCCGTGGTGGCGAGCGACGCGGTGGGCAACCCCGAGGTGGTGGA
>JAXDJC010000125.1:0-23934 GCA_034663685.1 Thermoleophilaceae bacterium | reverse complement strand
TCGCTGATGATCTTCCTGTTCATCATCCCGGTGTTCGCCGGGATCGCCAACTACGTGATCCCGCTGATGATCGGCGCGCCGGACATGGCGTTCCCGCGGCTCAACGCGCTCTCCTACTGGATGCTGCCGCTGGCCGGGATCATGATGCTGGCCAGCTTCTTCGCGCCCGGCGGGTCGTTCGCCACGGGCTGGACCGCGTACGCCCCGCTCTCCACGGAGACGCCGCTCGGGCAGACGTTCTTCTCGATCGCCGTCCAGTTCGCGGGCGCCTCGTCGATCGCCACCGCGCTCAACTTCCTGGTCACGATCATCACCATGCGCGCGCCGGGCATGACGTTCTGGCGCATGCCGCTGCTGGTGTGGGCCAACTTCACCACCTCGCTGCTGGTGGTCATCGCCACGCCGTTCATCGCCGGCTCGCAGTTCTTCGTGCTGCTGGACCGCGCCCTTCACACGCACTTCTTCGATCCGCAGGCGGGCGGGGACGTGATCATGTACCAGCACGTCTTCTGGTTCTACTCGCACCCGGCGGTCTACATCATGATGTTGCCCGGGTTCGGGATCATCAGCGAGGTCATATCGACCCACGCGCGCAAGCCCGTGTTCGGCTACCGGATGATGGCGTTCTCGCTGATGGCCATCGTGGTGCTCGGGTTCACCGTGTGGGCGCACCACATGTTCGTGTCCGGGATGCAGTCGTGGATCCGCGTGCCGATGATGATCACCACGATGCTGATCGCGGTGCCGACCGGCATCAAGATCTTCTCCTGGCTCGCGACGCTATGGAGAGGCGTGATCCACATGCGAACACCCATGCTGTTCGCGCTCGGGTTCATCACCATGTTCACCCTGGGCGGGATCAGCGGGATCATCCTCGCGGTCATCCCGGTGGTGATCCACGTGTCGGACACCTACTTCGTGGTGGCCCACATCCACTACGTACTGTTCGGCGGCAGCGTGTTCACCATCTTCGCGGGGCTCTACCACTGGTTCCCGAAGATGACCGGGCGGATGTACGACGAGAGCCTCGGCAGGCTGCACTTCTGGCTCTCGTTCGTGTTCTTCAACCTCACCTTCGGCCCGATGCACTTCGTGGGCATCGACGGGATGCCGCGCCGCGTGGCCGACTACGCGCAGCAGTACGCCACGCTGAACGCGTTCATCTCGGTGTCGAGCTTCCTGTTCGGGCTGTCGTTCCTGGTCTTCGTCTACAACATGGTCACGAGCTGGCGCCACGGCCCGCTCGCGGACGGCAACCCGTGGCGCGCTCACACGCTCGAGTGGCAGGTCTCCTCGCCGCCGCCGATCTTCAACTTCGACGAGGTGCCCACCGTCGTCGGCGGCCCGTACGAGTACGGCGTGCCGGGCGCGGTGCACGGGGTGTTCAAGGAACAGAAACCCGTTGCGGCGGGCAGCCACGAATGATGGCCAAGCCTCACTGCATCCTGGTGGTGGCCAACGAGACCGTCGGCGGCCACGCGCTGATCGACGCCGTCAAGAAGCGCGCCGAGGAGGCGCACTCGCGCAACGAGCCCTTCAAGGTCTGCGTCGTCTGCCCGCAGAACCAGCCCAAGAGCGGGTACGTGATCTACGACGAGTCGGTGCGCAGCGCGGCCGACAACCGGCTCCAGACCACGCTCGCGCAGCTCCGCGAGATCGGCATCGACGCCGAGGGCGAGGTCATGGACCCCGATCCGTTCGCGGCCACCCTTGACGCCGTCGACCACTTCGCGGCCGACGAGATCATCATCTCCACCCACCCGGAGACCCGGTCGGGCTGGCTGCGCAAGCACCTCGTGGACCGCGTGAAGGACGCCACGGGCCTGCCGGTCGAGCACGTGGTGGTGGACCTCGACGAGGAGCGGGCCGGCGTGCGCCGCGTGCTCGTGGTCGCCAACCAGACCGTCGGCGGCGAGCCGCTGATCGACAAGCTCAAGGCCGAGGCCGGCGAGACGCCCTCCACCTTCGTGGTGATCCTGCCGCAGGGCGAGGAGGGCGAGCACGGCGACGCCCACCAGCGGCTGGCACAGACGCTGGAGCGGCTCAACTCGGAGGGGCTCGAGGCGGTGGGCCAGGTGATGGATCCCGACCCGTTCACCGCGATCCAGAACGCGCTCCAGTTCTACCCGGCCGACGAGATCGTGATCTCCACCTTCCCCGAGACGCGCTCCGGCTGGATGCGCAGCGACCTGATCGAGCGGGTCAAGCGAATCACGTCCAAGCCGGTGGAGCACGTGGTGGTCGAGCCCGAGAAGGCCAAGGCCTGATGGAGTCGGCTTCGGTAGTCCTCGGCGGGCACGGGCACGACGAGCACCACGGGCCGCCGCCGGCCAACAAGAGCTCGCGGGTGGACGCCCAGTTCCTCGGGATGCTGCTCTTCATCATCTCGGAGGTGATGCTCTTCGGAGCGTTCTTCACGGCGTACTTCTTCATACGCGTCGTGAACCACGACGCGTGGCCGGCGGACGGCACCGAGCTGCCGGTCGCGGTGGCCGGGGTGAACACGGCGATCCTGCTCTCCTCGAGCCTCACGATGCACTGGGCGCTGCTGGGCGCCAAGAACGAGAACCGCTTCGCGATGCGGGCGGGGCTGTTCACCACGCTGATGCTGGGCATCACGTTCCTCTCGATCCAGATCAACGAGTACATCAACATCGGCTTCGCCCCCCACGACCACGCCCAGGGCTCGATCTTCTACGGCCTCACCGGCCTCCACGGCGCCCACGTGTTCGTGGGCCTAACGCTGCTCACGATGGCCACGGTCCGCGCGTTCCGCGGGCACTTCACGGAGAAGGAGCACCGTGGGGTCGAGGTGCCCGGCATCTACTGGCACTTCGTCGACGTGATGTGGGTCGTGGTCTACACGACGATCTACGTCCTCTAAGAGCCCGTGCGCAATCCGCTCGGGTCCGAGGACGCGGCCTTCCGCTTCCTGATCGGGGTCGTGCTCGTCATGGGCGCGATCGTCGCTGTCGTCCTCGTCATCCGGGCGCTGACCTGAACGACCTCGAGCTGGCGGAGCGCGCTGCGCGCACGGCGGGCGAGCTGCTGCTCGATCGCTTCGGCGAGCCCACGCGCGGGCTCGACTCCAAGTCCTCCTCCACGGACATGGTCTCGGACGCCGACCGGGCCGCCGAGGACGCGATCGTGGCGCTGCTGCGGGCCGAGCGGCCGGAGGACGGGCTGGTGGCCGAGGAGGGCGCCTCCGTGGACGGGACGAGCGGCCGGCGCTGGGTGGTCGACCCGCTCGACGGCACCACCAACTTCCTCTACGGGATCCCGCAGTGGGCCGTGTCGATCGCGCTGGAGGACGGGTCCGGGCCGCTGGTGGGGGTCGTGTTCGCCCCGGTGGCCGGCGAGCTCTTCCGCGCCGCGCGGGGGGCCGGCGCGGAGCTCGCCGGCTCGGCCGAGCCCGCCGAGCCGCTGCGGATCCGCGAGGGCGCCGCCCTCTCGCGCTCCCTGATCGCCACGGGCTTCGCCTACGAGCCCGAGCGGCGGCGGGTGCAGGCGCAGGCGGCGGCGTACGTGATCCCGCGCGTGCGCGACCTGCGCCGGGCCGGCGCCGCGGCGCTCGACCTCGCCTGGCTGGCCGCCGGGCGCCTCGACGGCTACTGGGAGCGCGGGCTCAAGCCGTGGGACTGGGCCGCCGGGCGCCTGCTGGTGGCCGAGGCGGGCGGAGAGGTGGCCGAGCTCGGCGGTGAGCCGTACGGGCTCGTGGCTGCCGCGCCGGCGCTGCTGCCGGAGCTGGCCGGGCTGGTGGCCGAGGCCGAGCGCGCGCGGTAGCCGCGCCCGCCGGGGCCTACTTGACGACGAGCGTGCCCTTCATGCCGCCCTCCTCGTGGCCCGGCACCGCGCAGTAGAACTCGTAGGTGCCCGGCTTGAGGGTGAACTTGATCTGCGAGGTGCCTCCACTGCCCACGACCGGTCCGGTGGGGCCGCCCGGCTTGACCGCGATGTTGTGCTGGATCGGCGCCTTGTTCGGCATGAGGATCGTGATCGGGCCGGCGGGTGCCGAGGCCTTGTCGCTAGTGAACGCAAGCGCGCCGGTGGGGTCGGCCGGAATCGTGAGCGTGCCGCCCTTGGCGATGAGGGGCGGGCCCTTCTTGGGCTGACCGGCCGCCGCGAGCAGGCCGCTGTCCTGGCCCGGTCGCGCGGCCGCGTAGGCCACGTAGGCGGCCACGTCGCGCGCGTCGTTGCCCTCGAGCAGGCCGGCCGGCATCGCGCTGCTGCGGCGCGGGTAGCCGATCTGGTGGCGCACGACGCCCTCGAGCGTGCTGCGCTTCAAGCCGTCGCGGATGGACTGGACGAAGGACTTGTCGAGGTTGGGCCCGACGCTGCCCTTTGTGTTGGCGCGCGCGAGCGTGTGGCAGCTGCCGCACTGGCCGGTGCCGGCGAACAGCTTCTTGCCGTTCGCGAGGTCCGCATCGCTGCCGCCACAGCCGGAGGCCACGAGGGCGCCGCCGGCCGCGAGCAGGGCCGCGAGCATCCTTAGGTTGTCCGAGGGGAGCCGCAAGGCGGCCGAAGATTATCCGCTCGGGCGGCGGTCCGGAGCTGCGAGCGGCAGGCCCTCCAGCCGTCCCTGCGCCGCCGCGATCACGCCGGCGGCCACGCCCTCCCAGCCGTAGCGTTCGCGCGCCAGCCGCGAGAGGGCGCCGCGCGCCTCCTCGCGCGCGCCGGCCGGCAGCGTGAGCCAGGCCACGAGCTTGGCCGCGATCTCCTGCACCGCCTCCGGCCCGCGCTCGAACGACAGGAGCGGCGCGACATCCTCCGTCACCGCGGGCCGCAGCTCGCGGGTGACCTCGGCCAGTCCCGAGTGCGAGGCCGACAGCGGCAGAGCACCGCAGGCCGCGCCCTCGACGGCCACCATCCCGAACGCCTCCGGGAACGTGCTGGGCACGACCTGGGCCAGGCAGGCGGGGAGCACGTCGGGCAGGTCGCCGTGCTCGAGCCGGCCGGTGAAGCTCAGGCGCTCGAAGGCGGTCGAGGCGGCGCTCAGGTAGCCCTCGCGCGCATCGCCCTCGAGGCCGTCGAGGAACGCGGCGAGATAGGTCAGCTCGCCCGCGGGGCCGCCCTCCAGCTCGCGACCGCGGGCGGCGATGTCCCGGGCCGCCGGCAGGTCGCCGGCAGCGAGGGCGGCGGCCAGCCGCGCCAGCCCGTCGCGGTAGGTGCCGAACCCGACCACGAGCAGCCGCGCGTCCGGCACCTCGGCCGTCACGAGCGGCCAGGCGGCCAGCAGCAGGTCCACGCCCTTCGACACGATCAGCTTGCCCACGTAGACCACGATCCGCTCGTGCTCCGGGTCGAGCGAGCGCAGCGCATCCGGCGCGCCGGCCTCCCCGCCCCAGCCCGCGGCGTCGCCGGAGGCGATCCGGTCGGCCAGCGCGAGCAGGCGCTGCGCCGCCTCGGGCGCGGGACGCGGATGGAAGGTGTGCACGTCCACGCCGGGCGGCCCGAGCCGGGTGCGCTCCGGCAGCGCCGGGTCGTCCATCACCTCCCACAGGCTCTCCCCGGTGTGCTGGGAGCCGACCAGCACTCCGCCCGCGCCGGCGAGCCCCTCGCGCGCGAGCGGGAGGAAGCGCTCGCGGTGCGGGCGCACCACGTACTCGAGCGCGCTGCCGTGCACCTTCACGGCGTACGGGACCGAGCCCGCGAGCCCGCGCGCGAGCACGGCAGGCCCGGCGATGAGGTGGTTGGCCAGCGCCACGTCGGGCCGCACGCGCGCCGCCACCTCGCGTACCGCGCCCGCGTTGGCCTCCAGGTAGTGCTCCAGCTCGGCTTGGCTCAGCTCAGGGAACGGGCGCGCGGTGAAGCCCTCGTAGGTGTCGGCCACGTACACCGGCAGGAGCTCGCCGATCGGCGGCAGGTAGGCGGTGCAGCGGACCGGCTCGCGGATCGTCTCCACCTGAAGCTCGCCCCCGTCCCAGGTGCCCACCGCGTCCACGAAGTCGAGCTCGCCCGCGCTGCGGTCCTGGCACAGGAGGTGCACCTCGTGGCCGAGCCCGGCGAGCGCGCTCACGAGCGAGGCGTTGTAGATGTTGCTGCCGGTGCCGCGCAGCAGGTAGCCGTGGAAGATCAGCACGCGCAAGGT
This sequence comes from Thermoleophilaceae bacterium, assembly GCA_034663685.1. Lineage (GTDB taxonomy): Bacteria > Actinomycetota > Thermoleophilia > Solirubrobacterales > Thermoleophilaceae > AC-37. Next base: position 17,846 of record JAXDJC010000125.1, on the reverse strand, counting down.
GGTGGGGCCTCCGCCCCCTGGGTCGATATGTTTCGCCGCTCGTGAGCGAGCGCCAGCTCTACAGGCTGAGGTCCCGTTCGGACCGCGAGGTGATCCGGGAAGTCGAGCCCGGCACCGTATACGTCGACCGCGAGACCGGCGAGGAGTTCGAGGTCGTCGGCAAGGTCCTTCCCCTGGCGCCCTCCCCCAGCCGGCTGCCCTGGGCCGTCGAGAACCTCCGGATGTGCGGCTGCTCGCTCGAGCAGCTCGCGCCCAAGGACGTGAACGACTGTCCGACCTGCGGGCGCAGGCTCCCCGCGGTCGAGGGCTAGCGACCTCGGCAGCAGTCCCGCGCGCGGCCGCGCGCGGCCTTCAGATAGCCCGGCGATGTGCAGGCACGGGCGTGCTCGGCTGACGCACCCGCGCCGGCATCGGGTTGGGCAGCCGCTCCCCGCCGCGGTGCCGCGGCAGCCGCATGCGGTCGCGGTGGTCGCGGGTGCGCGGGCCGGACCTGGCGCGCCCGAGCGGCAGGCGCAGGCCGCCGCCACCGGGTCCGTCGTCGCGCGACGGGCTCGGCCCGCCGCCGCCCGGGCCCTCGTCGTCCTGGGCGTCGTCGTCGTCGCGGAGGCGGAAGAACCAGACGAGCCAGACGATCAGGAGGCCCACGTCGAACACCCGGAAGCCGACCATGAAAATCCAACCCTCCGTGGACACCCGCGCGATGGTAGCGCGGTACGGAGGCCCGGCGCTACTTCGCCTTGGGCGGAGTCTTGGGCGTGGGGTCGAGCACGTAGTGCACGCTGTAGAGCAGCCGCGCGGTGCGGTAGAAGCAGCCGAAGATCCGCAGGCTCCCGAGCGTCATCTGAGCCGCGGGCGGGGGCGTGGCCGACGTGCAGTCCTTGTCGTGGCTGGACGAGCGCCACGCGAAGTCGTTCGTGAGCCCGTGGGCGAAGGCGGGCGCCCAGGTGGGCACCGTGATCCCGATGATCTCGCCCTTGTGGACCGCCAGCGACTTCTCGAGCGCGAACGTGGGCGTGGTGCCGAAGTACGGCTCGAGGTTGAACAGCTCGCTCTGCGCGACAAGGCGGTGGCGCTGCTTGGTCTTGGCGGGCTTGAGGATCGAGACGCGCGCCTGGGAGATGGCCCCGAAGGTGGTCTTGAAGTAGTTGAGCTGGTCGGCGTTGGGCTGGCCGAGGCGGATCGTGAACGCCACCACGCGGCCCGGCCGGTTGATCCGGAAGGTGTTCTTGGACTTGCCGATCTCGGCGTTGTAGCCCGACACCTGGGCGATCGCCTGGCAGTTGTCGGGGCAGCTGGCGGCCTGGAACGGCACGGGCTGGCCGATCTCGCGCACGTCGGCGCCGGCGACCGGGGCGGTGGCGAGGAGGGCCATGCACGCGAAGAGCAGCGGCGTGAGTCGCTTCATCGAGGCCATTCAACACCCTCTTCCGGTCGTCGTTGCGGTATGAGTACGGACATGGACGCCTTCGAGCAGCAGGTTCGCGCGGCGATGGAGCTTGCGGAACAGGACGTCGACGACACCGACATCGCCATCATGCGGGTCGCCGACGAGGTCTACGGTAGCCAGGTGCGTGCGCTGCTGGCCGAGGACCTGCACGACGTGAAGCCCGAGCTGGACTTCGATCCCTCCCGGGCGCCGACGTCGTGAGCCATCCCCAGGATCTCTCGCTGCGGGCCCAGGCGGACGCCGTCCGGAGCGGTGAGCTGGACGCGGGCGAGCTGCTGGACGCCACGCTGGCCCGGTTCGAGGAGCGCAACGGCGATCTGAACGCAGTGGTGGCCACCTTCCCCGAGCAGTCGCGCCGCATGCTGGACGAGGCGCCCGACGGGCCCCTCCGCGGCGTGCCGGTCGGGATCAAGGACGAGTTCTCGATCCCGTGGCGGGCGCCCCGCAACGGGTCGAGCATCGACGCGATCCCCGCCGGCGAGTCCGCCGTCTTCCGGCGCCTGCGCGACGCGGGTGCCGTGGTGGCGGGCGTCACGCAGATGCACTTCTGGGGCGCCGGCACGACCGGCCACGTATCGGCCTACGGGCCGGTCGGCAACCCGTGGGACCCGACCCGCTGCGCCGGCGGCTCCTCCGGCGGCTCGGCATCGGCGGTCGGCGGGCGCATGCTTGGGGCGGCGGTCGGCGCGGACGGCGGCGGCTCGGTTCGCCTGCCCGCCGCGTACTGCGGCGTGACCGGCCTCAAGCTCACCAACAACGTGGTCCCGCGCGACGGGCACGTGCACGCCCACTCCGCGCTCGGCGCATTCGGGCCGCTGTGCCGCGACGCCGCCGACGCCCGCCTCTTCGGCTCCGCGCTGCTGGCCCGCGACCTGACCGCGGGCGACGGCTCCGGGCTGCGCGTGGGCGTGGTCCGCGACCCGTTCTGGGACGACATCGACCCGAGCGTGGAGAAGGCCTGCCGGGACGCGCTCGACGCGGCGGGATGGGATGTCGAGGAGATCTCCCTCGAGGGCGCCGAGCACTCGCTGATCGCGACCGTGGTGATCATCACGGTGGAGGCCCTGCCTGAGTTCAGCGACGAGGACCTGGCCGCGGCCGACCCGCTCAGCCGCGCCCTGATCAAGTACGAGCGCATGATGCCTGCCGAGGCGCTGGCCCGCGCGATGCGCGTGCGCTCGCAGCTGCGCCGCGCCGTCGCCTCCGCGTTCGAGACCTACGACGCGATCGCCTGGCCCACGGTCCCGGCCGTGGCGCCGCCGATCGAGAACCCCACCGTCGAGCGCCCGTCGGGGCCGTCCCCCGCCGAGCCCGCCAACGTCGGCCAGGCCGGACTCGGCAACCTCACCGGCATCCCGGGCATCAACGTGCCCGTGGGCTTCAACGAGGACGGGATGCCGATCGGCCTGATGCTCCAGGCGGCGTGGAACCGCGAGGAGCTGTTGCTCGACGCCGCCGAACACATCGAGCAGGCCACCGGCCGCCGGCACGTGGACGCCGAGCCGCCGATCGCAGCGCCCGCGGGCTAGCGGCGCCACCGGCGCGCCGTGCCTGCGCCCGGGTTGGCGCACTTGCCGTATCGTGCCCGTGCAGGTGGGGAGCGCGAGGGCACGACGCTGGGGGTGCGGATTGGCCGCGGGCCTCTGCCTGCTCGCCCCCCTCGCCCAGGCTGACGCGGCCTCCGCGGTGTCCGTCGTTCGCGGCTCGCACTACGGCACGCGCATCTTCCCGGACGACGCCTTCAGCAAGGCCGACCCGGCGCAGGCGACCGGCCGGCGCGTGAACTTCCGCCAGGGCATCGACTACCCGATCGTCGGCGGGGTGGTGCAGCGCGGGTGCACAAGGGCGACCTACTCGATCTGCGACGGCTACGCCGAGATGAACACGCTCGACGGGTTCGACCTCCAGCCGCGCGTGAGCGTGCCCTTCACCGGCACGATCAAGCTGAGCTCCGTCAACGACAAGGACTTCTTCATCACCGCCGGCCGCAAGGGCACGTTCGTGGGCGGCATGCGGCAGCTCACGTTCGACCCGGTCACCCACACCCTGGCCGGCATCAGCGACAAGTTCCTCGAGGAGGGCAAGCACTACAAGATCCACGTGACCAGCGGGATCCAGGACGCCAAGGGCAAGCCGGTCAGGGCGTGCGGCAAGGCGTGCGTGGTGCGCTTCACCACGCGGACCGCGAGCGGCGAGCTGGTGCGCATCCGCAAGGCGCTCGACGCGCCTCTCTCGGACGCGGCCAACGCCTACCGCCTCGCCGGCTTCCCCGACGCGGCGAGCTCCACCGCGAGCCGCAAGCTCAGCTTCGTCCAGGACGGCACGGCCGACGTGTTCAGCGCGGCCAGCATCGCGCCGTCGATCGCCGACCCGCTCAACGGGATCGTCCGCAACGACCAGGTCAAGATCGACCCGAAGGTCGACGGCGCGCTCCACTCGAGCGCCGTGCCCAACCTGATCCCGCTCGGCGCGGCCGGCTACTTCGCGTTCGGGAGCTTCCTCTCGCCGCGCTATCAGTACGCCTCGCCGGACGCCCACACCGATCACCCGTACCGCGTGAAGGGCAAGGGGAAGAAGACGGCCGCCGGCACGCTCACCGACGGCGAGATCCCGGCGGTGCCGACCAAGAGGACCCCGAAGCCGTTCGGCGCCGACCGGCTGGGGGTGGCGGTGGTCACGCCGGACCCGGCCAAGTTCCCGCCGCCGTGGCCCGCCGCGGTCTACGGGCCGGGCTTCACGCGCAGCCATTACGACCTGTTCGTCACGTCCGACTACAACGCCGCGCAGGGCATCCTCACGCTGGCCACCGACCCCTCTGGCCACGGCTTCGGCCCGCAGAGCACCACGACGGTCACGAGCGCCGGCAAGCCCACGACGTTCCTCAGCTACGGGCGCGGGCGGGACCTCGACGGCGACGGGAAGATCGGTACCGGACTGAACGACGGCGTCGGCCCCACCGCCCACTTCCGCACCGGAGACGGCGGCCCGCTGCCCTCACGCAAGCCGCTCGACGGACTCCAGTCGGGGCTCGTGCAGACGGTCGTGGACAACATGGCGCTCGGCCGCGCGCTGCAGGCGGGGCTCGACATCCCCGGGATCGGCAACGGCCTCGTGGACCCGCAGCGGATCATGTACTACGGGCTGAGCTTCGGCGGGATCTACGGCACGATGGTGATGGGCACCGACCCGCTCTTCCACCGCGGGCTGCTCAACGTGCCGGGCGGGCCGATCGTGGACATCGCGCGCGAGTCGGGCTTCCGAGGCGACCTCGCCACCACGCTCGGGCGCGCGCGGCCGAGCTACCTGAACGGCGGCCCGGGGCGCAACGGCTTCACCGAGGACCTGCCGCTGCGCAACGAGCCGCCGGTCGTGATCTCGCACCCGGGCGCGGCGCAGCTCCAGGAGCTGATCGGCTCGTCGAACTGGTTCGAGCGCACGGGCAGCCCGGAGACGTTCGCGCCGCGCATCCGCCTGCGGCCCGATCCCGCCTGGGCCGGGAACCCGAAGGAGATCGCCTTCCAGACGGCGTACGGGGACGGCACCGTGCCCAACCCGACGGCGGGCACGCTCTACCGCGCGGGCAACCTGTTCGACCGCGTCGTCTACTACCGCAACGACAAGACCCCGACCTACTCCTCCGACCCGCACGGCTGGCTCGCCGACCCGACCCTGGCCGGGCGGTCGTCCGGCGAGCAGCAGCTCACCACGTTCCTGGCCACCGGCCAGCTCCTGAACACGAACCCGGAGCAGTTCGAGGTGCCGATCGCGGACCCGAACAACCTCGAATGCCTCCACTACCCCGACCCGCAGACGGGCGCGCCGCAGGCGCGCGACCCGTATCCGGCGAGCGGGGACTGCCCGGCGCCCCCGGCGCACTGATGCGCGGCACGCTCGCGCTCGCGCTCGCAGGGGTGGCGGCGCTGGCGAGTGCTCCCGCGGCCGGCGCGGCGAAGGCGCCGCGGCCGCGAATCTCGGTGAACGTGCTCACGCTCAGCCAGCGCGAGATCGTGAAGGACCGGGTGGTGCGGGTGGAGGTCACGAGCGAGCGCAGCGCCACGGTGCGCCTGCGCGGCCTGGTGCGCAGCTCGGCCAAGGGCTCGAAGACCGGCGACATCACGGCCACGCGGGAGCTCAGGGTGAAGAAGGGAAAGCGCACCCTCGTCACGCTGCCGGTGGCCGCGCCGGCGCTGTCGCTGTTCAAGACGTGCAGCGTGGTCAAGGTCACGATCTCCGCTCGCGCGCGCGGCCTCTTGCCGCACCGGGCCACGGCGCCGTCGCGGCGGCTGCCCCCGTACGTCAAGTGCCCCGGCGGCACCGGAGGCGGGCCGCCGGGCGCGCCGGAGGTGCCCAGGCTCACGTACTCGATCGGGGTGGCGTCGCGCTCGATCAACCCCGACGCCGACGGCCGGTGGAAGGGCGAGCCGGTGTACCTCGGCGGCTACGGCATCGGCGGCGGGTCGCCGGTCGTCTCCGGCCGCGCCGCCACCGGCGTGCTCGGCACGGGCCCCTCGGTGCGCGCGCTCACGATCGGCGACGGCAAGCACACGATCGCGATCGGCGACATCGAGGTGCAGGGCTGGTTCGTGGCGAACAAGGACGCGCCGTACGGGCTGATGGACATCCGCAGGGCGGTCGAGAAGGCCACCGGCGGCGGGCTCAGGGCCGAGCAGGTGACGGTCCAGTCGGACCACTCGCACGGGGGCGCCGATCCGATGGGCGTGTGGGGCAACGTGCCGCTCGACTTCCGCCGCTACATGTTCCAGCAGGCGGTCGACGCGATCGTGGACTCGTACCGCAATCGCGAGCCGGCCAACCTCTACTACGGCACGGCGCCCGGGCGCGACCTGCTCTCCAATCAGTTCGGCGAGGACCCGTTCAACGACACGAGCCACAACGACGTGATGGACTCGGACGTGCGCGTGCTCCAGGCGCGGACGAGCACCGACAAGCCGATCGCCACGATCCTCAACTTCTCGGCCCACTCGACGGTGCTCGGATCGAGCAACACGCGGATCACCGGAGACTGGGAGCAGCGGGCCAACCTCATGCTCGCCGACCAGCTCGGCGGCAAGGCGATGACGATCATCGGCACGTTCGGCCGCAGCCAGCCGGCGGACCGCGGCTGCGCCACCAACCCGAAGGCCGACCAGAAGGTGGAGGCCGACGCGATCTGCATCCTCGACTCCTACGCCCAGCGCGTGGTGGACCGCGCGAAGCAGGCGATCGGGAACGCCACGCTCGTGGCCGGGGACCCGATCGTCGACTCGCGCTCGTATCTGATCCAGGACCCGGCGGAGAACGGCATCGTGTACCTCGGGCTCGGGGTGGCAGGCTCGCCCGGCGGCGCGGAGATCGACCGGTCGCTCTCGCCGCCGTGGGTCCAGGGCAACATCCTCGGCACCGTCACCCAGACCGTCCGGATCGGCGACGTGCTGCTCTCGGCGGTGCCGGGCGAGATCTACCCGCAGATCGCCCTCAAGGTCCGCGACGCCGTGCCCGGCATGCGCGGCTACATGACGGCCGGCCTGGCGAACGACCAGCTCGGCTACATCATCGCGCCGCTCGAGGCCTACCCCGACCCCGTGCGCCGCACCTTCTTCAACAGCCGCGGCGACCAGGTGAGCCCGATCGGCAACGACAACTACGCGTTCAACGTCTCACTCACGCTGGGCGAGCGGGTCACGTGCTCGCTGCTGCGCGGGGCCGGCGAGCTGTTCGGGAAGGGAAGCCAGTACCGCGACGCCTACGACCGCTGCGGCGCGTTCCCGAACGACCTCGTGTTCGACCACGGGATGGACACGACGTTCCCGGGGCCGTAGGGCGCCGGCTAAGCGCAGCCGCCACGCGCCCGGGGGAGGCGCGCGGCGTGCTGCGTTCGCCCTGGCTAGGCGGTTGCGGTTGCGAGGCGGCGGGTGCGCTGGGCACGGGCCGGCTGCGCGGTGTCGAGCGCGGCTGCGTGGGAGCGCAGCAGCTCGACGAGATGGGCGCTCTCGGCGAAGGGGTCGGCGATCGGCCGGCTGCCGCTCATCGGCAGCGCGGCGCGAATCACGCCATCGACCTCCGCGACCAGCGCCGTGCCGCTCACCAGCGGCGCGCTGTCGAGCGCGGCCAGGCGGGCGAGAGCCGGCGTGTCGTGCTCGTTGGTGCTTCGGATGATGATGGTGTCGCGGTGGCTCATGGTGGTCTCCCGGTTGGTGGGGTAGGACCATTATCGACCGGGGAGCCCATCAATTCAAACGATTGTTCCTTGGATCGGTGATAAGCTGGACTAATGCTCGACGTCAAGCGAATGAAGGTGCTTCGGGAGGTCGCGGCGGAGAAGTCGTTCTCCGCCGCCGCGCACAAGCTCGGCTACACGCAGTCCGCGGTCTCGCAGCAGATCGCGGCCCTCGAGCGCGAGACCGGCACCACCCTGATCGAGCGCAATCCGCGCGGCATCCGCCTGACCGACGCCGGCGAGGCGCTCGTGCGGCACGCCGACGGGATCCTCGCCCGGCTGGCCGACGCCGAGGCCGAGCTCGAGGCGATCGCGGGCCTGCGGGGCGGGCGCCTGCGCCTCGGCTCCTTCCCCACCGCCGGCGCCACGCTCGTGCCGATGGCGATCGCCGTGTTCAGCCGCAAGCACCCCGGCGTGGAGCTGTCGCTGTCGGAGGCCGACCCGATCGAGAGCCTGCCGCGACTGCGCGGGGGCGAGCTCGACCTGGTGCTCGTGGACGACACGAGCGGCGTGCTCGAGCAGGAGGAGATCGACTTCGAGCACATCCTCGACGACCCGCTGCACATCGCGCTCCCCAAGGACCACGAGCTGGCCGGCCGCGAGCGCCTGCGCTTCGAGGACCTCGCCGGGGAGCCGTGGATCCAGCCGACCCAGGCCTGCGCGTGCTCGCGCCACGCCAACGAGGCGTGCGCCAAGGCCGGCTTCAAGCCCCGCGTGGCGTACGAGAGCGACGACTTCGGCGTGGTGCAGGGCCTCGTGGCGGCCGGCGTGGGCGTTGCGCTGATCCCGGAGCTCGCGCTGGTGGGCGAGCGGCCCGACATCGTTGTCCGCGCCATCGGCAAGAAGCCCCCCGTCCGCAAGATCTACGCCGCCACGCTCGCCAACGGCTACCGCTCGGCCGCCCTGGGCGAGATGCTGACGATGCTCAAGGAGACGGCGCGGAACTACGCCCGTCCGGACATCGCCGCGGTGGCCTGAGCCGTTCGCCGTCGCCGTTGCAGAGACGCTGGGCGGCGAAAACCGAGGAGTCCAAGGAAGAGGGAGCGACGCGTGCGAACGCACGCGAGCGACCGATGACGCCGGAATCCGACGGTTTGCAGCCGCCCGCTACTTGTGGCGATACGTAATACGGCCGCGATCGAGGTCGTACGGGGAAAGCTCGATCTTGACGCGATCGCCCGGAAGGATGCGGATGTAGTGACGGCGCATCTTGCCCGAGATGTGCCCCAGGACCTCGTGGTCGTTGTCGAGCTTGACCCGGAACATGGTGTTGGGGAGGGCCTCCATGACCTCGCCCTCCATCTCGATCTTCTCTTCCTTCGACACTGTGCGTGAGTCTAGCCGGGGCCCCGGTCCCCGCCGGACTCAGATCTTCGTGACATTCACTGCCTTGGGCCCCTTGTCGCCGGCTTCCTCGTCATAGGAGACCTTGGAGTTCTCCTGGAGCGTCTTGAAGCCGCTGCCGTTGATCGCGGTGTGGTGGACGAAGAGGTCGCGATCTCCTTCGTCTGGGCTGATGAAGCCGTAGCCCTTCTCGTCGTTGAACCACTTGACGGTGCCGGTCGCCATTCGTCCCGTGTCCTTCCTCTCTGGCCGTTGTCCGTCCCCGTCGCGTAGCTCCGAGAACGGTCCCCTGGCCCTCTACCACGCCGGAATCGGTCCGGCCGCCGCGCGCGGACGTTACCACCCCTCCTACCCGAAATGCTGTATGGATGGGCTGCCCGTGCGTGCACCATTCCGGGGGCGGAGCGGACACCCTGATCGGGGATGGGCTAGCGCGCCAGAAACGTGGCGTTCCCGGGCCCGCTCTCGAGGAACGAGCGCACGGCGCCCTTCAGGTCCTCGCTCGCGAACAGGGGCGCGACGATGCCCGGAACAGCCGCGTCGGCCGCGCGCACGCCGCCGTCGAGGTAGGCGCGGACGATCTGCTTGGTGGCGTGGTTGGCCAGCGTCGGGCCGTCGGCGAGGCGCTGCGCGAACGCCCTGGTCTTCTCCGCCAGGTCCTCGTCCGCCAGCACGCGGTTGACCACGTTCCAGCGCTCCAGCGTGCCGGCCTCGAACAGGCCACCCGTCATCACGAGCTCGCGCGCCCGCGCCGGCCCGGCCCGCTCGGCCACACGCTGGGTGCCGCCCATGAACGGGCTCACCCCCACCACGATCTCGACCAGGCCGAACTTCGCCGACTCGGACGCCCAGATCATGTCGCAGGCCAGCGCGAGCTCGAAGCCCGCGGTGAGGCACAGCCCGTGCACGCACGCGACGGTCGGGAACGGGAGGTCCTCCACGCTGTGGGCGAGCCGGATGAGGCGGCCGGCGAACTGGGCGGCGTCCCCCTCCGACAGGCCGTCGAACACGTGCACGTCAACCCCCGCGGTGAAGACCTTGCCCTCGGCGCGCACGATCAGGGCGCGCGGGCCGGCCTGCCGCGCCTCGCCCACGGCGCGCTCGAGCCCCTCGACCATCTCCAGGTCGAAGAGGTTCATCGGCGGGCTCTCGAGGGTGATCAGCCCGACGTTGCCGTCGAGCTCGAAGCTGACCTCAGGCACGGATCTCGGCGGCCACGCGGGCCAGCTCCTCCGGCTCGGCCCGCTGAGGCTGCGTGGGCAGCTGGAGCGGGTCGTCCGAGTAGCGCGGGATCACGTGCACGTGCAGGTGGAAGATCGTCTGCCACGCGGGCGCCTCGCATGAGTTGAGCAGGTTGATGCCGTCGCAGCCGAGCGTGTCCCTCATCCGCAGCGCAAGCCGCTTGGCGGCCACGATCGTGCGCTCGAGGTCCTCGTCGGGGATCTCGTAGAGGTTCTTGGAGTGCTCGCGCGGGATCACCACGGCGTGCCCGCGCGTCCACGGGTTGATGTCCATGAACGCCACGGTGTGCTCGTCCTCCTGCACCACCTCGCCGGGCAGCTCGCCCGCGAGGATCTTGCAGAAGATGCAGTCCGGGTCCGGCACGGCGCGGAAGCCTACAGCCAGCCGACCTTCTTGAAGTAGCGGTACAGCGAGACGCAGGAGATCGCGATCACCAGGAGCACGGCCGGGTAGCCGTAGCGCCAGTGGAGCTCCGGCATGTGGTCGAAGTTCATCCCGTAGATCCCGGCGAACATCGTGGGCACGGCGATGATCGCGACCCAGGCCGAGATCTTGCGCATGTCGTCGTTCTGGCGGACGCTCACCTGCGCGAGGTTGGCGTCCAGGATGCCGTGCAGCAGCTCGCGGAAGCTCTCGATGCGCTCGTTGTAGCGCAGGATGTGGTCGTACACGTCGCCGAAGTACGCGCTCAGATCCTCGTGCACGAAGTCGAACTCGGCGCGCGCGAGGCGGCGCAGCGGCTCCACCAACGGAGCGACCGCGCGGTGCATCTCGAGCACCTCGCGCTGCAGGCCGTAGATGCGCTCGGTCGGCTGGGTGCGCTGCGGCGAGAAGACCTCGTCCTCGACCTCCTCGATGTCCTCGTCCACGGCGGTGGTGACCGGCTCGTACTCGTCCACCACGCGGTCGATCACGGCGTGCACCACGGCTCCCGGGCCGCAGCGCAGCAGCTCCGGCCGCTCCTCGACCCATTCGCGGACCGGGTGCAGGTCGGCGTACGGGCCGTGGCGCACGGTGATCACGAAGCCGGGCCCCACGAAGATCATCACCTGCCCCGTCTCGACAGCGTCGTTCTCCTCCTCGTAGTGGACGGTCTTCATCACGATGAAGATGGTGTGGCCGTAGACCTCGAGCTTGGGACGCTGATGGGGCTTGGTGGCGTCCTCGGCCGCGAGCTCGTGCAGCTCGAACTCGCGGGCCACGGAGTCGAACTCGTCGGGCGTCGGGTCGTGGAGGCCGATCCACACGAAGCGCCCGTCGCCGGAGCTCCCGAGCCTGTACGCCTCGCCCAGGTCCTTGATCTGCTTGGTGCGCTTGCCGTCGTCGTAGACGGCGCAGTCGACGATCACGACTCGGGATTGTCGCGCAGCCGGCGGGCGAGCGCGAGGGCCTCCTCGCGGGACGCCGCCTCTCCGGCGAAGGCGGCCTCCTCGAGACGGGCCAGCAGCGTGCCGATCTCGGGCCCGGGCGGAATGTCCAGCTCGCGTGCCAGGTCGTCCCCGCGGACGGGCGGATGCGGGGGGCGCTCGCGCCACTCGACCGCCTCCTTCACAAGCTCGCGCGCCAGCTCGAGGTGGATCGCGATCGCCTCGTCGGCGCGGTCGCCGCGGGTGGCCATGCGGTCGGCGCACGAGTGCACGGTCACCTCCAGCTCGACCGGGCTGCACGTCTTGAGGTAGCGGTAGACCAGCGAGCGCGGGAGGGGCCGCTCGTGCACGAGGAAGCCGAGCACCAGGTGGTTGCGGGTGACCGCGCCGAGGAACGTGCGCAGGCGCTCGCCCGTGCGCAGGCGCCGGCAGATCGCGTCGATCATCTCGACGCCCAGCTCGTGATGGCCCATGAAGGTGACGCGGCCGTCGGGCAGCACGCCGCGGGTGCGCGGCTTGGCCACGTCGTGCAGCAGAGCCACGAAGCGGAGCGCCTGCCAGCCGTTCAGCTCGTTGCCGACGTCCCGGCGCAGCTCCGCGTCCACGCGCGCGCCGACCTCCTCGCCGAACACCGCGGCCGGATCGCGCTCGATGCCGATCTGGTGCTCGAGCACCTCGACGGTGTGCCCGAACACGTCGAGGTGGTGGTAGCGGCTCTGCTCCACGCCGTGCAGCTCGGTCAGCTCGGGCAGCACCGCGGCGAGCAGGCCGGTGCGGTCCGCCAGCCGGATCCCCTCCACCGCCCGGCCGGCGATCACGAGCCGGCGCAGCTCGGCGAACACGCGCTCCGGCGAAGCCTCGACCACGCGCGGCGCGGCGGCCCGGGTGGCCTTCTCGGTCGCGGCGTCGGGCTCGAAGCCGAGCTCCGTGGCGAGGCGCGCGAGGCGCAGGGGCCGCAGCGCGTCGGCGTCGTATGCGCCGGGGAGGACCCGCATCGTGCGCGAGCGGATGTCGGCCCGGCCGCCGAGCGGGTCGAGCAGCGCCTCCTCCGCGCGCCCGGCGGCATCCAGCGGCACGGCCATCGCGTTGATCGAGAAGTCGCGCCTGGCCAGGTCATCCTCGATCGTGTCGCCCTGGAGCGGCGAGACGTCGCACACCCAGCGCGGCGACCTTCCCCCCATCGCGCGCCAGGCCCCGAACGCCTCCGAGAGCTCGAACGCCGGCCCGCGGCCGGCACGCGCCAGCGCCCGCGCGGCCTCCTCGGCGGGGCCGTCCACGGCGAGGTCCACGTCCACGATCGGGCGGCCGAGCAGCGCGTCGCGCACCGCGCCGCCCACGATCCACGCGCGGCGGTCGCCGAGCGCCTCGCGGGCGGTGCGCACCGCGTCGGCCTCGAAGAGTGCCTCGAGGCTCACGCGTGCTCGCGCCTCACCCGCGGCGTGAGCCCGCACGTGACCTCGTAGTTGATCGTGCTCATCGCCCGCGCCACCTCCTCGGCCAGGATCCGCTCGGACCCCTGAACCCCGATCAGCACGGCGGGGTCGCCCACGCGCACGCCGGTCTCAGGGCCGAGGTCCACCGTCACGTTGTCCATGCTCACGGTTCCCACCAGCGGGTGGGAATCGCCCCCGATCAGCACGCGCGCCCCGTTCGAGAGCGCCCGGCGCCAGCCGTCGCCGTAGCCGATCGGCAGCACGCCCACCCACGTCGGCTCGGCGGCGCTCCAGGTGCGCCCGTAGCCCGCGCTCGTTCCCGGCTCGAAGCGCTTGACGGCGGCCACGTAGGACTCGAGCGAGAGGGCCGGCTCCAGCTCGTGCGCGCCGGGGTCCTCCTGGAACGGGTCGAGGCCGTACACCGCCACGCCGCAGCGGACCATGTCGAAGTGCGCGGCGGGATCGCGCAGCGTGGCCGCGCTGTTGGCGGCGTGCACGACGGTGCCCGGGTGCTCGGCACGCACCTGCTCCGCGAGTGGACGGAAGCGCTCGAGCTGCGCCGGGAAGTGGTGGTCGCCGCGCTCGTCGGCCGTGGCGAAGTGCGTCATCAGGCCCGCGAGCTCGAGGCGGTCGTCCGCCGCCACACGCTCGATCAGCGCGCGGGCCTCGCCGGGGTCGGCGGTCCCCAGGCGGCCCATCCCGGAGTCGAACTTGACGTGAACCCGCGCGCCGGCCTCGCGCGCCGCGGCCGCGTGCACCAGCTCGGCCGTCCAGGCCACCACGTCGGCGTCCGCGTGCAGGGCCAGGTCGAGGTCGTCGCTCGTCAGGGCGCCCATCACCAGCAGCCGCGCCTCCACCCCGCCCGCTCGCAGGTCCGCCGCCTCGCGAGCTGTCGCCACCGCCAGCCGGCCCGCGCCGCCCGCCAGCGCCGCGCGGGCGCTCGGCAATGCACCGTGCCCGTATCCGTCGGCCTTCACCACCGCGCACAGCTCGGCCCCGCGCCCCAGCGCTCCGCGCAGCCGGCGGCAGTTGCGCTCGATCGCGCCGAGCGAGACCCGGGCGAGCGCCCGCTCCACCGGCACGTCTAGTCGGCGGACAGCGCGCGCAACACGTCCGCGCGGGTGACGATGCCCACCAGGTGGCCGTCCTCCTCCACGGGGAGGTGGTTGTGGCCGCTCTCGGCGATGATGCGCCCCGCCTTGCGCACCGGGTCGTCCGCCTCGACGCTGACGGCCGGCGCGGTCATCATGTCGCGCACGGTGGCCGCGGCGGCCTTCTTCAGCCGCTTCTCGAACTTGCGCACCGACTCGAGCGGGATCAGGCCGCCCATCAGCTCGATGTAGTGGGGGATGTGCAGGTCCTCGCCGTCGTCGTCGGTGATCACGAGGTCGGACTCGGTGACCATCCCGATCACGTGCCCGTCGGCGTTCACCACCGGCACGCCCGGCAGGTCGTGCTCGCCCAGGAGCCGCACGAGCTCCTCGACGCCGGTGTCGGCGGTCACCGTGACCGGGTCGGTGGACATCACCTCACGCACGAGCGCAGCCATGCCGCCCAGCCTACCGTCCGACCCGGCGCGCGAAGGCCTCCGGCAGCGCCTCGATCACGTCGCCCGCCACCGTGTGCCCGGCGCCGACTCGCTCGGCGGCCACCAGGCCGGCGTACACGTGCATCCGCACCCCGGCCGCCGCCGCCTCGAGCGCGCCCATTCCCTTGGCCAGCAGGGCGCCGACGATCCCGGCGAGCACGTCCCCCGTGCCGGCGGTGGCGAGCGCCGCCGTGGCGCCGGGGCTCACGGCCGCCGGGCCGCCGGGGGCCGCGACGATCGTGTCGTCGCCCTTCAGCACCACCACGCAGCCGCTGCGCTCGGCCGCCTCGCGGGCGTGGGCGAGGCGGTGGGCGGAGATGTCGTCCGAATCCACCTCGAGGAGGCGGGCCAGCTCCCCCGCGTGGGGGGTCAGGACGGTGGGACCCGGCCGCTCGCGCAGGGAGTCGAGTGCGCCGGCGTGGGCGTTCAGGCCGTCGGCGTCGATCAGCACGGGCTTGTCCACCGCCGCCGCCACCGCGCGCGCGAACTCGGCGGGCCCGTCGCCCCGGCTGAGCCCGGGGCCCACCACCACGGCGCCCGCGCGCCCGGCCATCTCCTCGATCTCCTCCACGCCTGCGGGCACGTGCATTCCATCCCGCTCCGGAAGACCACGCGTGACCGCCTCGAGCAGCCGCAGCGCCACCGCCTGCTGGGCGGACTCGGGCACGGCAAGCTGCACGTAGCCGGCACCGGTGCGCTGCGCGCCGAGCGCGACCATGCAGGGCGCGCCCGTGTAGCCCGCCGCCCCGCCGGCGATCACCACGGTGCCGGAGGTGAACTTCGAGCCCTCGCGCGTGCGTGGAGGAATGCCGTCGAGCACCCGGTCGGAGATCAGCCCGGCGCCCTCCGCCCCCGGCGCGCCGCGCGGGATGCCGATCTCCACCACCTCGACCCGGCCGGCGTGGAAGGCGCCGGGAGCCACGTGCAGGCCGACCTTGGGCGCGTGGAAGGTGGCGGTCACGTGGGCCCGCACGGCATCGCCCTCGATCTCGCCGGTGGATGCGTTCACGCCCGACGGCACGTCGCACGCGACCACCGGCGCGCCGGCCTCGTTGATCGCCGCGATCGCCCCGGCCACCGGCTCGCGCGGCGATCCCTCGAAGCCGGTGCCGAGCATCGCGTCCACGATCGCGCCCGACCCCCCGAGGCGCTCCGGCTCGAACGGCTCCGGTGGCGGCCCGGGGAGCCGGTCGAGGTTGGCGCGGGCGTCGCCCTTCGCCTCGGACAGGTCGCCCACCGCGAGCACGTCCACCGCCCGCCCCTCCTCGCGCAGCAGCCGCGCCGCGGCCAGGCCGTCGCCGCCGTTGTTCCCCCTGCCGCACAGGATCCGGATCGGAAGGCCCGGCTCGGCCGCGGCCGCCGCCGCACGCGCAAGCCCGACGGCGGCGCGCTCCATCAGGTCGATCGACGGCACGCCCGCCTCCTCGATCGCGAACGCGTCGGCCGCGCGCATCTCCTCGGCGGTGAAGAGCGGGTCGAGCCAGTCGAGCGGCACCGGGCGAGCCTATCTCCGGGGCCGCGACTTTCGCCGCCTCGCGGGTTGGGGCGGGTAACGCTCAACGTACAGGGGAGGCAGGATGAGAATCAGACGACCGTCACCGGCGATGGTTGTGGCGATCATCGCGCTCGTGATGGCGACCGCGGGAACCTCGATCGCCGCCGTGACCTACGCCACCAACGCCGGCGCCGTGGACGGCCTGAGCGCCGTGCGCGCGGGCAATCCGGACAAGGCCGCGGGCAAGCTCGTGGCCACCGCGCGGAGCGGGCCGCGCAAGGGCACGATCCCGAGCTACCACCTCTCCGGCGTGCCGCAGAGCGACTCGTTCAGCCAGCTCTTCTCGGTGCCGGACAACCAGACGGGCGGCCAGGTCACGCTCGACGACACCGAGCTCGGCCATCTCAGCGCTCAGTGCAGCGACGAGGACAAGACCGCGGGCAAGGAGAACCCCACCGCGTCGGTCTCGTTCACCAGCACCACCACCGGCCCGGTGAACCTGGCCCGGCAGGTGGGCAACGGGGCGCCGTTCACCACGATCCTCCAGCCCAACACGGTGCACTCGTTCGCGATCGGCAGCCAGAACACGTTCCTGGTGCAGGTCGAGCTGTTCGGGACCAACGTGATCTACCAGGGCTTCATACGCCAGGTCAACCAGGGCACCGCGGACGCCCAGTGCCTGATCATCGGCACCCGGATGAGGATCAAGCCGGAGAAGTGACCTCGAAGAGGTCCCCTCACCGGCCGCAGGCCGGTCAGGGAGCCCCCCGGAGGGCTACTCCACCGTGACCGTCTTCGCGAGGTTGCGCGGCTGATCCACGTTCAGGCCGCGCGACCTCGCGACGCGGTACGCGAGGAGCTGGAGCGGGACGACCGCGAGGATCGGCTGGAGCAGCCAGTGGGTGCGCGGCACCCAGAACACGGCCTCGGCGGTCTCGGCCACCTCGTTGGCACCCTCGGTGGCCACCGCGATCACGTGCGCCCCGCGCGCGCGGACCTCGGCCACGTTCGAGAGCACCTTGTCGAGCACCGGCGAGTCGTTGGCCACCGCGATCACCGGCGTCCGCTCGCCCAGCAGCGCGATCGGGCCGTGCTTCATCTCGCCCGCCGCGTAGGCGTCGGCCGGGATGTAGGAGATCTCCTTGAGCTTGAGCGCGCCCTCGAGGCACACCGGCAGGCCCACGTGGCGGCCCAGGTACAGGCAGAAGTCGCAGTCCATGAACAGCCGCTCGGCGATCTCCTTGGCGTGGGCGTCGTTGGCCTCGATCGTCTCGGCGATCAGGTGCGGGATGGCCCGCAGGCCATCGACCAGGCCGCGCAGCTTGTCGGGCTCCATCGTGCCGCGCGCCTCGGCCAGCTTCAGGCCGATCATGTACATGCACGCCGCCTGGGCCACGAACGTCTTGGTGGCGGCCACGCTGATCTCGACGCCGGCGCGCGTGTACAGGACGCCATCGGCGTCGCGCGTGGCCTGGCTGCCCATCACGTTGGTCAGGGCCAGCACCTTGGCGCCGCGCGAGCGGGCCAGCCGCATGGCGGCCAGCGTGTCCGCGGTCTCGCCCGACTGCGTGATCCCGATCACAAGGTCGTGCTCGTCCACGACCGGGATGCGGTAGCGGTACTCGGAGGCGATGTCCAACTCGACAGGCACGCGGCCCCACTCCTCGATCGCGTAGCGCCCGATCAGTCCGGCGTGGTACGAGGTGCCGCAG
Organism: Thermoleophilaceae bacterium; assembly: GCA_034663685.1. Taxonomy (GTDB): domain Bacteria; phylum Actinomycetota; class Thermoleophilia; order Solirubrobacterales; family Thermoleophilaceae; genus AC-37. Next base: position 1 of record JAXDJC010000125.1, on the reverse strand, counting down.
G